>NZ_JBIAHP010000012.1:137764-303519 GCF_042870715.1 Streptomyces sp. NPDC006463
CCCTGGGAGCAATCCCAAGCCGCTGCCCGGCATGTCCAGCCCCGCCGGCATTTGAGGCGCGGGGTCCCGGCCCGAGCCCCGGCAACGGCGCTCGTCACCGGGCGGGCTGGTTGCCCTGGGAGCAATCCCAAGCCGCTGCCCGGCATGTCCAGCCCCGCCGGCGTTTGAGGCGCGGGGTCCGGGGCGGAGCCCCGGCAGCGGCGCCGCACCCTTCGGCCCCGCCGGCGGGGCGAGGCCCGGACGGGGCCGTGGGGGTTACAGGGGGAGGCCCGGCGCCGGGAAGGCGGACATCAGGGCGGTGACCTCCGCACGGACGGCGGCCAGCGCCGCCTCGTCGGCCTTGGCGGCGGCGTCGACCGAGCGCGAGATCCAGTCCGCCACCAGCGGCATGTGCTCGACCCCGAGCCCCCGTGACGTCAGGGACGGGGTGCCGATCCGGATGCCCGACGGGTCGAACGGCTTGCGGGGGTCGAACGGCACCGTGTTGTAGTTCACCACGATCCCCGCCCGGTCCAGGGCCTTCGCCGCGACCTTGCCCGGGACGTCCTTGCCCGTCAGGTCGATCAGGATCAGGTGGTTGTCCGTACCGCCCGAGACGAGGTCGAAGCCCCGCTCCAGCAGCGCCGCCGCCAGCGCCTTCGCGTTGGCGACGACCGCGTGGGCGTACGAGACGAACGACGGCTGCGCCGCCTCGTGCAGCGCCACCGCGATACCGGCCGTCGTCTGGTTGTGCGGCCCGCCCTGGAGGCCCGGGAAGACGGCCTTGTCGATGGCCTTCGCGTGCTCCTCGCGGCACATCAGCATCGCGCCGCGCGGACCGCGCAGCGTCTTGTGCGTGGTCGTGGAGATCACGTCCACGTGGCCCGCCGGGGACGGGTGCGCCCCGCCCGCGATCAGGCCCGCGATGTGCGCCACGTCCGCGACGAGGACCGAGCCCGCCTCCTGCGCGATCGACGCGAACGCCGCGAAGTCGATCGTGCGCGGCAGCGCGGTGCCGCCGCAGAAGATCACCTTGGGGCGTTCCGCCAGGGCCAGGTCGCGCACCGCGTCGTAGTCGATGAGCCCGGTGTCGGCGCGGACGCCGTACTGGACGCCCCGGAACCACGACCCCGTCGCCGAGACGCCCCAGCCGTGGGTGAGGTGCCCGCCCATCGGCAGCGCCATGCCCATCACCGTGTCGCCCGGCTTCGCGAAGGCCAGGTAGACGGCCAGGTTCGCCGGGGAGCCGGAGTACGGCTGGACGTTGGCGTGGTCCACGCCGAACAGGCCCTTGGCCCGCTCGACGGCGAGGGCCTCGACGCGGTCGATGTTCTGCTGGCCCTCGTAGTAGCGGCGGCCCGGGTAGCCCTCGCTGTACTTGTTCTGCAGCACCGTGCCGGAGGCTTCGAGCACGGCCGCGGACACGTAGTTCTCACTGGGGATCAGACGCAGGGTCTGCGCCTGGAGCGTTTCCTCCGCCGCGACGAAGGACGCCAGTTCGGGGTCGGTCGCGAAAAGGGCGGGATGGCGGCTCGCGGACATGGCGGGCTCCTCCGGGGTCGATGTGATCGGTACCCCGCGAGGCCCAGGCGAGCGGCCCTGTATGCGGTCGAGCGCGCACGACTCCCCCGGAGTTGGTTCTCCGTACGCCAGTCGCCGTGCGTACCGGCCACCTTAGCGGGCGCGCCACAAGAAAGGTTTCTCCGTCCACTGTGCGAGCGAAGATGGACAGTGACGCCACCCTCGTCACAGGCCTGACGGACGATCGGAGACCCCGTGTCGACAACTGCTGATGCCATCCGCTCCGCCGAAACGCACAGTGCGCACAACTACCATCCGCTGCCCGTGGTCGTCGCCTCCGCGGAAGGCGCGTGGATGACCGACGTGGAGGGCCGCCGGTACCTCGACATGCTCGCCGGCTACTCGGCGCTCAACTTCGGGCACGGCAACCGCCGTCTGCTCGACGCGGCCCGCGCGCAGCTGGACCGGGTCACGCTGACCTCTCGCGCCTTCTACCACGACCGTTTCGCCGACTTCTGCACCGAGCTCGCCGCGCTGTGCGGCAAGGAGATGGTGCTGCCGATGAACACGGGCGCGGAGGCCGTGGAGACGGCCGTGAAGACCGCGCGCAAGTGGGGCTACGAGGTCAAGGGCGTGCCGGACGGCCACGCGAAGATCGTGGTCGCGGCGAACAACTTCCACGGCCGGACGACGACGATCGTCTCCTTCTCCACGGACCACGAGGCGCGCGACCACTACGGCCCGTACACCCCCGGCTTCGAGATCGTCCCGTACGGCGACCTGACCGCGCTGGAGTCGGCGGTCACCGCGCACACGGTCGCCGTCCTGCTGGAGCCGATCCAGGGCGAGGCGGGGGTCCTGGTGCCGCCCGCCGGATACCTGAAGGGCGTGCGGGAGCTGACGCGCGAGCGGAACGTCCTGTTCATGGCGGACGAGATCCAGTCGGGGCTGGGCCGGACCGGCAGGACCTTCGCGTGCGACCACGAGGGCGTCGTCCCCGACATGTACGTCCTCGGCAAGGCGCTCGGCGGCGGGGTGGTGCCGGTCTCGGCCGTCGTCGCGGACCGGGACGTGCTCGGGGTGTTCCGGCCGGGCGAGCACGGCTCCACCTTCGGCGGGAACCCGCTCGCGTGCGCCGTCGGCCTGGAGGTCGTGGCGATGCTCAGGACGGGCGAGTACCAGCAGCGCGCCACTGAGCTGGGCGACCACCTGCACCGGGAGCTGAACCTGCTGGTCGGCACGGGCGCGGTGACCGCCGTACGCGGGCGGGGGCTGTGGGCGGGCGTGGACATCGAGCCGTCGCGCGGGACCGGGCGGGAGATCTCCGAGAAGCTGATGGAGCTGGGCGTCCTGGTGAAGGACACCCACGGGTCCACGATCCGGATCGCCCCGCCGCTGGTGATCAGCAAGGAGGACCTGGACTGGGGCCTGGACCAGCTCAGGTCCCTCCTCGCCTAGTAGTGCTTCGTCACAGGATCACGTGGGGCAGGAAGCGGGCGTACTCGTCCGTGACCGGCCCCGCCGATTCGCGGATGCCCAGCCCCGCCGCCTCGTCCTCGACGACCCACGCGCCGAGCACCACCCGGTTGCCGTCGAAGTCGGGCAGCGGGGCCAGGGCCTGGAAGCAGTACCGTTCACCCTCCGCCGGTGTGAACGGCTCGCCGGTGCCGTCCGCCGGGTGGAGGGTGACCCCGGCGCCCTCGCGGCCCAGCAGCGGCTTGGCCACGTAGCCCCCGGCGCCGGGCTCCGCCAGCTCGCGAGGGCCGTCGAGGTAGGCGGGCAGCAGGTTCGGGTGCTCCGGGAAGAGCTCCCACAGGATCGCCAGCAGCGCCTTGTTGGACAGCAGCATCTTCCACAGCGGTTCTATCCAGCAGGTGGTGCCGGAGCCGCCGCCGTGGTCGTACGTGCCGAGGACCTGGGGGCCGAACTCGTCGGTGGCCAGCCACTCCCACGGGTAGAGCTTGAAGCAGGAGCGGATGAAGCGGAGCTTCTCGTCCACGAACCGGCCGGACAGGCTGTCCCAGCCGATCTGCTCGACGGACAGGGCCTGGGTGTCCAGGCCGGCCTGCTCCGCGGTCTCCTTGAGGTAGGCGACCGTCATCAGGTCCTCGCCGAGCTCGTCGGTCTCGGAGTGCGCGAAGTGCAGCGGGCCGGGCGGGAGCAGCTCGGCCTGCCGGCGCCAGGCGTCGACGAGGCGCTCGTGCAGGGAGTTCCACTGGTCGGCGCCCGGGAAGCGCTCCTCCATCCAGAACCACTGCGGACTGGCCGCCTCCACGAGGGAGGTGGGGGTGTCGGCGTTGTACTCCAGCATCTTGGCCGGGCTGCCGGTGCCGTCGTAGCGCAGGTCGAAACGGCCGTAGAGGGAGGGCTGTTCGGCACGGCGGCGCCAGGACTCGGCGATCAGCGCGGCGAGCTCCGGGTCGGTGATGCCGAGGTCGGCGAAGCGGTCGTGCTCGACGATGTGCGCGGCCGCGGCCAGGCACATGGCGTGCAGTTCCTCGACGACGTTCTCCAGCGCCTCGACCTCGGGAAGGGAGAAGGAGTAGTAGGCGCTCTCGTCCCAGTAGGGGCGCAGGGAGTCGTCGGGGTACCGGGTGAGGGGGTAGATCAGCCCCTGCTCCTCGACGGTCTTCTGCCAGTCCGGGCGGGGCTCGATGGTGTGCCGCTCCATGGGTGCGCTCAGCCGCCGCTGGAGCCGGAGCTGCTGTGCCCGCCGATGCCGCCGCGGGTGACGGCGGACTTGTCGAAGCTGCCGCCGGAGACCTTGCCGTTGCGGACGGAGCCGCCGTAGTAATACGTGCCGCGGCTGCTGCTGCCGCCCTTGCAGTGCTTGTCGTCCAGCTTGTCCAGCGTGGTCCGGTCGACGCAGCGCCGGTCCGGCTCGTTGCTGTTGCCGCAGGCCACGAGCGTGGCCGCGAGCAGACCCATGCCGCCGAGGACGACGGCGCCGGAGCGCATCCGGCGCTGGTTGGTACTGCTACTGCTGCTGTCCATGTCTGCTGCTCCCCTTATGGCGTGCTCCCGACAGACTAGAGCGGCGGCCCGGGCCGATGGAATCCGGCCGCCGTGAGATCCGTGACCTAAAGTCAATTCGTGCTCATTGGGATGATTTGCGCGCTGGGTGCGGCGGTCTGCTTCGGCACGGCGTCCGTTCTGCAGGCCATGGCTTCGCGGGCCGTGGAGCCGGGGACGGGGTCCGGGGTGGACCCGGCGCTGATGATGCGGGCGGTCCGGCAGTGGCGATATCTGGCCGGTCTCGGCCTCGACGCGGTGGGCTTCGTGTTCCAGATCATCGCGCTGCTCCACATCCCGATCTACGTGGTGGGAGCCGCGCTGGCCGCGAGCCTGGCCGTGACGGCGGTGGTCGCGGCGCGGCTGATGCGGGTGCGGCTGTCCCGGACGGAGTGGGCCGCGGTGGGCGTGGTGTGCGCGGGGATGCTGATGCTGGGGCTGGCTTCCGGGGAGGAAGGTACGGGGGAGGGGTCGCTCGCGCTGAAGCTGGGACTGCTGGCCGTGGCGGGGCTGGTGCTGCTGGTCGGCGCGGTGGCGGGCCGGCTCCCGGACGGGCCGCGGGCGCTGGTGCTCGGTCTGGCCGCGGGGACGGGCTTCGGGGTGGTCGAGGTGGCGGTCCGGCTGATCGACGGCTTCTCGCTCGCCGAGCTGCGCAATCCTGCCCTGTACGCCCTGCTGCTCGGCGGGGGCGCGGCCTTCCTGCTGCTCACCTCGGCCCTCCAGCGCGGCTCGGTGACGGCGGCGACGGCCGGCCTGGTGCTCGGCGAGACGGTCGGCCCGGCGCTGGCGGGGGTGATCTGGCTCGGCGACCGCCCCCGGGAGGGCCTGGCCTGGCTGGCGGTGACGGGCTTCGTGGTGGCGGTGACCGGGGCCCTTGCGCTGGCCCGCTTCGGGGAGCCACCGGAGCCCGCGCCGGTGCCCGTGCCCCCGGCCGCGTGACCCCGCCGCACGCCGGGCTCGTGACCCCGCCGCACTCCGGGGCCGGGGTGCGCCGGCGCTACGGCAGGGCCGCCGACAGGGCCGCCAGCGTCGGGGTCCACGCGCTGTCCGACGGGGTTCCGTAGCCGACCACCAGCGCGTCGCGCGGCGGCAGCACCGCCTGCGGGTGGCGGAAGCCGGACAGGCCCTCCAGGGCCAGGTCCTGCCATGCCGCCGACTGAAGCACCGCGCGCTCCGTCCCCGCCGGGAGGTCCAGGACCGCGTGCAGGCCCGCCGCGATCCCGGAGACGCCGACCCGGCCGTCCACCGCCGCCACCAGTTCGTCCCGGCGGCGCCGGTAGCGCAGGCGCATGCCGCGCACGTGGCGGTCGTACGCCCCGGAGGTGATGAACTCCGCGAGTGTGAGCTGGTCCAGCGCGCTGGAGGTCCGGTCGCTCATGCCCTTGACCGCCAGGACCTCGTCCACCAGCCCCGGCGGGACCACCATCCAGCCCATGCGCAGCCCCGGGGCGAGGGACTTGCTGGCCGTTCCGAGGTACACCACCCGGTCCGGGTCCAGCCCTTGCAGGGCGCCGACCGGCTGGCGGTCGTAGCGGAACTCCCCGTCGTAGTCGTCCTCCAGGATCAGGCCGCCGGTGGTGCGGGCCCAGTCCACCGCCGCCGCCCGGCGGGCCGGGGTCAGGGCGGCCCCCGTCGGGAACTGGTGCGCCGGGGACAGGAGCACCGCGCCCGGACCCGCGCCCAGTTCCCCCGTACGGGCGCCCTCCCCGTCCACGCCCAGCGGCCGCGTCCGCAGCCCGGCCCCCGTGAGCAGGTCCCGGTGGATGTCCAGGCCGTACCCCTCCACCGCCACCTCCCGTACCCGCCGCGCCCGCAGCACCCGTGCCAGCAGGGTGATCCCGTGCGCGAAGCCGGCGCACAGCACGATCCGGTCCGGGTCCGCGTACACCCCGCGCGCCCGAGCCAGGTATCCGGTCAGCGCCTCGCGCAGCTCGGGCCGGCCGCGGCCGTCGCTCCCGTACCCGAAGGCCTCGTTCGGGGCGTCCGTCAGCGCCCGCCGGGCCGCCGACAGCCAGGCCGCCCGCGGGAAGGCGCTCACGTCCGGGGAGCCCGGCCGCAGGCTGTACGAGGGCCCCTGGCGCGCGGGACGCCGTACGCGGGCGGCCGCCGCGGCGGTCCGGCGCGGCCGGGCCCGTTCCGCGACCCGGGTGCCGGAGCCCTGGCGGGCCGTCAGCCAGCCCTCGGCGACGAGTTCGGCATAGGCCTCCGCCACGGTGTTCCTGGCGATCCCCAGGTCGCCGGCGAGCGAACGGGAGGACGGCAGCCGGGTCCCGGCGGCCAGCCGGCCGCTGCGCGCGGCCTCGCGCAGCGCGTCGACGAGCCCGGCCCGCAACCCGCGTCCGGCGGAGAGGTCCAGATGCAGGTCGGCACCGAAAGTGGCCCAGGATTCCGTCATGGATATGGACCATATCGGTGGGCCGTCCGGCTCCTACGGTTGATCACATGACGAACGCACACGAACACACCCCCCGTATGAACATGGCGAAGGCCGCCCCCGAGGTCTACAAGGCGGTCCTGGCCCTGGAGATCGCCGCCAAGAAGGGCCTGGACCCGGCCCTGGTCGAGCTCGTCAAGATCCGGGCCTCGCAGCTCAACCACTGTGCCTTCTGTCTGGACATGCACTCCAAGGACGCGATCGCGGCCGGCGAGAGCATCGAGCGGATCGTGCAGCTCACCGCCTGGGAGGAGTCGCGGCACTTCTACACCGAGAAGGAGCTCGCCGCGATCGAGTTCACCGAGGCGGTCACCGTCCTGACTGGGGGCACCTCCCGGACGAAGTCTGGGGGAGGCTTCGTGCCCGACGAGGTGTACGAGAAGGCCGCGAAGCACTTCGAGGAGCGCGAGCTGGCCCAGCTGATCGCCGTCATCGCGACGATCAACGTCTGGAACCGCATCGGCGTCACCACCCGCATGGTGCCCGGGCATTACACGCCCGGCATGTACGCGAAGGGCTGATCAGACCGGCCGGAAGGACTGGACGACCGCCGTGAGGTGCTTGCGGATCAGCGGCTTGTCGCTGCTGGGGCCGGTGACCATGATCACCCACCGGCTGCGGTCGGCGGCGACGAGGAGCCGTTCGACCGCGTGGCTGGGCGGGGCGGTCGAGGCCGGATCGGCGTACTCGAAGACCAGCTCGCACCCGGAACCGTCCACGGGATTCCGGGAGATCTCCCGGAATCCCGGTTTCGCGCCCAGCTGCTTCGTGGAGTCGGCGAGGACCTCGCAGGCCGTCATGGTGTCCTGGGTGGCCCGGAAGATCTGGAGCAGCGCGCTTTGGTCGCCCGACCGGTACACCGAGCCGACGCTCGGGTCGCTGCGGTCGGCCGTCCAGCCCGTGGGAACCGCGGCCGTGAAGCCGGCCGTCGTTTCGCGCACCCACGCGTATCCGGACGGCACGGTGGCCGAGGTCGAGGTCGGGTCCGGGCCGGAGGTGGCGGTCGGGGTCGCGGAGCCGGAGGCACCCGGGCCGCCCTGACCGGAGCCGGGGTCCTTGTGGCCCAGGTACAGCCACCCGGCCACGGCCGTCGCGCCCACCAGGGCCACGCCGAGGGTCGCCACCGCCAGGGTCCGGCGGCGCCGCGCGGGGGGCGGCGCCGCCGGACCCTGCGGGGGCCACCCCGGCGCCTGCGGGGGCCACCCCGGCGCCGGCGGGGCCCCGGCAGGTACGCGGGCGGGGCCGACGGCCACGGTGCCGGGGCGGGGCCCGCGGCCGGACTCGGGATTCGGCCCGGGGCCGGGCCCGGCTCGGTCGGCTCGGCCCGCTCGGTCGGCTCGGCCCGCTGCGCCGGCTCGGTCCGCTCCCAGCGCTGCGACCGCGGATTCCAGCGGACGCCGCCCTCCCCCGTGGCCACGCTCAGCCTCCCAGCGAGGTCAGCAGCGCGGCCAGGGCGGTCGCCGCGCTCACCGAGTCCACCAGCGGGGCCCACCGCTCCAGCGCCCCGCGCAGCCTGGCCGGCAGACCGGGGCGGACCTCTCCGCCCGTCTCCAGTTCCGCCGCCACCTCGTCCAGTTCGCCGTCCAGCGCCGCCCGTTCGGGGCTGCGGGGCAGCCGTACGAGGGCCGCGCGCAGCTCCCGTACGGCCTCCAGCAGTTCCTCGGCGCCGGGCGCCGTGGCCTCCGTACCGCCGTGGTGGACGGTGCTGTTGGTGTTGTGGGTGCCTCCGATGCTGAAGCTGCTGCCGTGGACGTCGCCGATCCGCACCGCCGGCTGTTCTCCGCCGCTAGTTGCCACCGTTTCTCCTCCTGCCCGAGCTCGTGCGCTTGTCCTTGCCCTTGTCCGGGTCGGAGCCCTGGGGGGTGACGTGGTTGTGGCTCTCTCCGCCGATCCCGAAGGCGCTGTCGCGCACCGACTGGATGAAGACCGCGCCCTCGGCGACGTTGACCGCCCGCTCCGCGAACTCCTCGGTGTGCCAGCCCGCCTCGTGCAGGGCCAGGGTCACCCCGCCGACGATCCGGTCCTGGATCGTCTTCAGGTACCGGTCCAGGTCCATCAGCTGGAACAGCGAGGCGTCGTCCTGCGCCGCGAGTTCGCGTACGGAGACGGCCGGCCCGGCCGGGAGCGCCACGCCGTGCCCCGCGGTAGCCATCCGCCACGGGATGCGGAGCGCGCGCACCAGGGCGAGCAGCGCCGGACCGAGGGCGCCCGCACCGTTCACGACCGCCCAGACCACCTTGGCGAAGGCGGTGTTGCGCCGCTGCCGCTGGGCGGTGTCGTCGGCCCGCTGAAAGTCCGGCCGGACGGGCAGCAGCACGTGCGGCGCCACTTCCAGCATCAGCATCCCGCCCTGCGTGTGGACGCGGATGAAGACGGTGACGACGAGGTTCTCGTCCCAGCCGCCGATCCGTACGCGCAGGAAGTGGCGGCGGCGCTCGCCGCCCTCCTCGACGGCGGTGGCGCGGTGCTCGGCGAACGCCTCGTGCGACAGGTCCAGGGAGTCGACGTCGGGCAGCCCGTCGGCCGGCAGGAACACGCACTCGTCGATGACCAGTTCGCGCAGCCGGTCCAGCACGGAGGCCTCCGCCTCCGGGGACCCGTGCGGCGACGGGATGCGCAGGGCCTCCAGCCGTGGCCGGATCCGGTCCACGATCTGCGCGTTGTCCAGCTCGTCCACCTCGCCGTCGCCGCGCGGGCGCAGTTCGACGGACAGCTGCCACGGCAGGTGTGCCCGGCCCGCGCCGCAGAACGGATTGCCCACGTCGTACAGGACCAGGGGCGCGTGCTGGATCCGCTGGATCCGCGCGCGGGCCCGCCCGAACCGCCGGCCCGTCACCACCAGGTCACCCGCCCCGGCGGCGTACTCCTCCCGGTCGAGCGAGAGGTGCAGGACCCGGGCGAGGTGCCCGCGCTGCAGCCCGGCGACGGTCGTGAGCAGCAGGAAGACGAGTACGGCGACCCACGAGTAGGCCTCCCCGTAGAAGCGCCCCATCCGCGGCCACTCCAGGAAGATGCCGAGCGGGTCCCGCGCGATCACCCCGCCGAGGAACGGGAAGAAGAACCCCGCCTCCGAGAAGCGCAGCGGCGCCACGCGGCCGTCGGCGAAACCGGCGACCACCCCCCAGAGGACGTTGCCGAGCATCCAGACGGCGTACCCGCGCAGGACGTACTCGACGATCCGGCTGCCGCGGCCGGTCCGGTCGCGGTACCGCTTGATCTGACCGGCGCCGCTGAGCAGGAGCCCGGGGACGATCAGGAAGACGATGAAGGTCTGGAGCAGCAGCAGTCCGAGGGCCCAGACCGCCACCACCGCCACCGCCCAGGCCATTTCGATGCGCCGGGCGCGCAGGGCGTGGGCGAGGACGCGAGCGGCGTCGAATCCGTAGGAGGGCGCGGTGAAACGTTCCTCGTGGACGTACAGCTCGTCGATCACCCGCTCGCGGTATGCGGTGTCGAGATACACGCCGGCACACAGCAGCCGGCCCGCCTCCGACTTCGACGGATGGACGGGTGCTGCGACGTCCGATATTTCGCTCACCGAATCCCCCTCCGGTGTGAGGAGGCAAAAGGTACGGCGCCCGGGGATGCCAGGACAGGGCGGATCACGCCAAAGGCCCCGGCGCGCTGGGCGCCGGGGCCTTTCTCAAGCGGTGGAGCGGTGGAGCGGTGATCAGATCAGGCCGAGCTCACGGACCGCGTCGCGCTCCTCGACGAGCTCCTGCACGGAGGCGTCGATGCGGGCGCGGGAGAACTCGTTGATGTCCAGGCCCTGGACGATCTCGTACTTGCCGTCCTTGGTGGTGACGGGGAAGGAGGAGATGATGCCCTCCGGGACGCCGTAGGAGCCGTCCGACGGGATACCCATCGAGGTCCAGTCGCCCGCGGCGGTGCCGTTGACCCAGGTGTGCACGTGGTCGATGGCGGCGTTGGCGGCCGAGGCGGCCGAGGACGCGCCACGGGCCTCGATGATCGCGGCGCCACGCTTGGCGACGGTCGGGATGAAGGTCTCGGCGAGCCACAGCTCGTCGCTGACGACCTCGGCGGCGTTCTTGCCGGCGATCTCCGCGTGGAAGATGTCCGGGTACTGGGTGGCCGAGTGGTTGCCCCAGATGGTCAGGCGCTTGATGTCGGAGACGTCGGCGCCGGCCTTCTGCGCGAGCTGCGAGATCGCGCGGTTGTGGTCCAGGCGGGTCATCGCGGTGAAGCGCTCGGCCGGTACGTCCGGGGCGGCGGCCTGCGCGATGAGCGCGTTGGTGTTGGCCGGGTTGCCCACGACCAGGACCTTGATGTCGTCCGCGGCGTGGTCGTTGATGGCCTTGCCCTGCGGCTTGAAGATGCCGCCGTTGGCGGAGAGCAGGTCGCCGCGCTCCATGCCCTTGGTACGCGGGCGGGCGCCGACGAGCAGCGCGACGTTCGCACCCTCGAAGCCCTGGTTCGGGTCGTCGAAGATGTCGATGCCCTTGAGCAGCGGGAAGGCGCAGTCGTCGAGCTCCATGGCGGTGCCCTCGGCGGCCTTCATGCCCTGGGGGATCTCCAGAAGTCGGAGCTTGACCGGCACGTCCGCGCCGAGCAGGTGGCCGGACGCGATGCGGAAGAGCAGCGCGTAGCCGATCTGGCCTGCGGCGCCGGTGACGGTGACATTCACGGGAGTGCGGGTCATGGCCTTCTCCGTTAGACAGCTGGCGGTCGGGGCGTCCCCGCCCCATGTGCTGGAGGACGCCGCTCCCCAGTAAATCTTGACGTGAAGAGACATCCGCCGTCAGGCTATCGGACCCTGGGGCGGCCGGTCTCCATGGGGGCTGGTCCACCAGATGGATCCGGCCCCGTTCCGGCCACCCGGCCGGTCGGCGGACCGTCGGCGCCCTGCCCCTGCCGACGGCCCGCGCGAGGTCAGCGCACGGTGAAGCGGACCGCCGTCTCCAGGAACGGGACGTCCAGCCACGGCTTACCGGGCGGGCTGGGCTGCATCACCAGCGCGAGCAGCGTGATCGCCACGCCCAGGACCCCGTACGTGACCATGTCCGTGAACCGCGAGCGCACCGCGAGCATGCCCACCGAGGGCAGTACGCGCCGCAGCACCGCGGCCGCGATCAGGGCCAGGCCGATGATCAGGCAGCCCACCCGCGCATGCCCCAGGGCCGTGACCAGCAGCCCCGCCGCGGTCGCGGTGAGCACGCTGAGCATCGGCCACTGACGGGCGGACGTGGACACGGCCCCGGGGACGGCACGGCCGCTGCCCTCGGGGCGCGCGGTGTCCCGGGTGACGGACGGGAAGCGGCGGGACCTGGGTGCCCCGGCCATCGCCGCCGCGCTCTCGTCGCCCCGCTCGGCCGGCTCAGCCCGCACTGCTGCTCCGCTCCGCCGCCTCGACGACATTGACGAGCAGCTGGGCCCGGGTCATCGGGCCGACACCGCCCGGGTTCGGGGAGATCCAGCCGGCCACCTCGGCGACACCGGGGTGCACGTCGCCGACGATCTTGCCGCTCTCGTCCCGGCTGACGCCCACGTCGAGCACGGCCGCGCCCGGCTTCACGTCCTCCGGCTTGACCAGGTGCGGGACACCGGCCGCGGCGACGACGATGTCCGCCTGGCGCAGCAGCCCGGCGAGGTCGCGGGTACCGGTGTGGCAGAGCGTCACGGTGGCGTTCTCGGACTTGCGGGTCAGCAGCAGGCCGATCGAGCGTCCGACGGTGATGCCGCGGCCCAGGACGACGACGTGCGCCCCGTTGATCCCGACGCCGTGGTGGCGCAGCAGTTCGACGATCCCGTACGGGGTGCAGGGCAGCGGGCCCGGCTCGTTCAGGACCAGCCGGCCGAGGGACATGGGGTGCAGGCCGTCGGCGTCCTTCAACGGGTCCATCAGCTCCAGGACCCGGTTGGTGTCGATTCCCTTGGGGAGCGGCAGTTGGACGATGTATCCGGTGCACTGCGGATTGGCGTTGAGTTCCCGTACGACCTCCTCGATGTCCTCCTGGGAGGCCGTCGCGGGCAGTTCGCGCTGGATGGAGGCGATGCCGACCTCGGCGCAGTCCTTGTGCTTGCCGTTGACGTACCAGCGGCTGCCCGGATCGTCGCCGACCAGCAGGGTGCCGAGGCCGGGGGTGATGCCCCGGGCCTTCAGGGCCGCCACACGGGCGGTCAGTTCGGACTTGATCGCGGCTGCGGTGGCCTTGCCATCGAGAATCTGGGCGGTCATGTACCCATCCTCCCGGATGGAGTGCCCCCGGTTCCAGTCAAGGCGCTCATGGACGCGCGCGGTTCATTGCACTTGCACAACAAGTCACCGGCCGCGCGGGAACCGGCTGGACAAGTTCAGTCGTCTCGGATGACGATGACGGAAAAGAGTGCCGCGGGCAGTGCCGGGGGGCGGACCGTAGAACAAAGCTTTCCTCCGCGCGTGCCGTGCGTCCCCGCACTTCCACGGAGGAACACCCCAAGATGAGCTTCGGCGACCCGAACAACCCGTACGGACAGCAGCCCCAGGCCCCGCAGGGCCAGCCCGGCTACGGCTACCCGCAGCAGGCACCCCAGGGCGTCCCGCCGCAGGGCGGCTACGCCTACCCGCAGCAGCAGGCCCCGCAGGGCTACCCGGGCTACCCCGGCGGCCCCGGCGGCTACCCGGGCATGCCGATGGAGATGCCGGGTCTGGTGAAGACCGCGCGCGTCCTCCTCTTCGTCGTCGGCGGCCTGCAGCTCATCGTCGGCCTCCTCGCGCTGCTCGGTGGCGCCGCACTGTCCTCCACGGACACCGGCACCGCCGGCGCCGTGGCCGGCGGCGTGGTGATCGCCCTCGGCCTCTTCCTGCTCGCCATCGGCGTGCTGGCCATCGTCCTCGGCGCCAAGTTCGCCAAGGGCGGCAACGGCGTCCGCATCACGACGATCGTCTACGCCTCGCTGTCCATCCTCGGCAGCTTCTTCAACTTCGCCAACACCTCCGCCAACGGTAGCTCCGGTGTCTTCAGCGGCATCGTCAGCCTGGCCATCGGCGGCCTGATCCTCGCCGCGATGGTCACCGCCCCCGGCGCCTCCTGGTTCAAGCGCCCGCGCTTCTGAGCCTCGTACGACACGTACGACGCATACGGCGAAGGCCGCGACCCGCAGCAGTGCGCGGGTCGCGGCCTTCGCCGTGTGCGGGACGTGCTCAGTGGAAGAAGTGCCGGGTCCCGGTGAAGTACATCGTCACGCCGGCCTTCTTCGCGGCCTCGACGACCAGCTCGTCACGGACCGAACCGCCCGGCTGGACCACGGCCTTGATACCCGCGGCCGTGAGGATCTCCAGCCCGTCCGGGAAGGGGAAGAAGGCGTCGGAGGCGGCGTACGAACCCTGCGCGCGCTCGGCGCCCGCACGCTCGACGGCGAGCTTCGCCGAGTCGACGCGGTTGACCTGCCCCATGCCGACGCCGACCGAGGCGCCGTCCTTGGCGAGCAGGATGGCGTTGGACTTGACGGCGCGGCAGGCCTTCCACGCGAAGGCGAGCTCGGCGAGTTCGTCCGCGGAGAGCGCGTCGCCGGTGGCGAGGGTCCAGTTGGCCGGGTCGTCGCCCTCGGCCTGGAAGACGTCCGACTGCTGCAGCAGCACGCCGCCGGAGACCGGCTTGAGGTCACCCGGCTGGTGCGGGTGACCGTCCACCTTCAGGACGCGGATGTTCTTCTTCTTGGCCAGGATCTCGACCGCGCCGTCCTCGTAGGCGGGGGCGGCGATGACCTCGGTGAAGATCTCGGCGACCTGCTCGGCGAGCTCGACGGTCACCGGGCGGTTGACGGCGATGACGCCGCCGAAGGCCGACAGCGGGTCGCAGGCGTGCGCCTTGCGGTGAGCGGCGGCGACGTCCGTGTCCACGGCGATACCGCACGGGTTGGCGTGCTTGATGATCGCGACGCAGGGCTCTTCGTGGTCGTAGGCGGCCCGGCGGGCGGCCTCGGTGTCCACGTAGTTGTTGAAGGACATCTCCTTGCCGTGCAGCTGCTCGGCGTTGGCGAGCCCGCCCGGCTGACCGTCGGTGTACAGGGCGGCGGCCTGGTGCGGGTTCTCGCCGTAGCGCAGGGTCGACTTGCGCTCCCAGGCGCCCGCGAGGAACTCGGGCAGGGCGTTCTCCCCGGCCTCGGGGGCGTACGCGTTCGTGAACCAGGAGGCCACGGCCACGTCGTAGGCGGCGGTGTGCTGGAAGGCCTCGGCCGCCAGCCGCTTGCGCGCGGTGAGGTCGAAGCCGCCGCCCTGCGCCGCCGCGAGGACGTCGGCGTAGCGCTCCGGGCTGGTCACGACCGCGACGGAGGGGTGGTTCTTGGCGGCGGCGCGGACCATCGACGGCCCGCCGATGTCGATCTGCTCCACGCACTCGTCCGGGGTGGCACCCGACTGGACGGTGGCCAGGAAGGGGTAGAGGTTGACGATCACCAGGTCGAAGGGCTCGACGCCCAGCTCGGCGAGCTGGTTGCGGTGGTCCTCCAGGCGCAGGTCGGCGAGGATGCCGGCGTGCACGCGCGGGTGCAGGGTCTTGACCCGGCCGTCCAGGCACTCGGGGAAGCCGGTCAGCTCCTCGACCTTGGTGACGGGCACCCCGGCCGCGGCGATCTTCGAGGCGGTGGAGCCGGTGGAGACGAGCGCGACGCCCGCCTCGTGCAGCCCGCGGGCCAGCTCTTCCAGTCCCGTCTTGTCGTAGACGCTGACGAGCGCACGCCGGATCGGCCGCTGGGTCGTGGTCGGGTCGTTGCTCTCTACGGCGGTCACTGGATTGTTACCTTTCGTCCCTCAATGCGGTAGCCGTGTCGGGCCAGGCGCCCCACGACGTCGACGAGCAGCTGGCGCTCGACTTCCTTGATGCGCTCATGGAGAGCGGCTTCGTCGTCCTCGTCCCGGATCTCGACGACACCCTGGGCGATGATCGGACCGGTGTCCACGCCGGAGTCCACGAAGTGGACCGTGCAGCCGGTGACCTTCGCCCCGTAGGCGAGCGCGTCCCGTACGCCGTGGGCGCCCGGGAAAGCGGGGAGGAGGGCGGGGTGGGTGTTGATGAACCGGCCGCCGAAGCGGTCGATGAACGCCTTGCCGACGATCTTCATGAAACCGGCGGACACGACGAGGTCCGGAGCGTGGGCGGCGGTCGCCTCCGTGAGGGCGGTGTCCCACTCCTCACGGCTCCCGTAGGCCTTGACCGAGCACACGAAGGTGGGGATCCCCGCCTTCTCGGCGCGCTCCAGGCCGACGATGTTCTCGCGGTCGGCTCCCACGGCGACGACTTCGGCGCCGAAGCCCTCGGATCCGCCGGGGTGGGCGTCGATGGCGTCGAGCAGGGCCTGGAGGTTGGTGCCGGAACCGGAGACCAGCACGACCAGGCGGGAGGCGGCCATGGGAGGCCCTTTCTCACGGGAATGCGTTGTTCGTCTTTGTATGGTCATACGAAACTTCGGGGTACCTATATACGGGGGACCATACGAAGCAACCGACCGCCTGCAACGATACCGGCACACGGGACGGCCCCCGAGGGACGGGGGGACGGCCGAGGGGTAGCGTCTGCTTACAAGCCGAATCGACGTCTTACGAGACGTCCTTGACACAGGGGAAGTAACACACCCGATGCCGGACCGCCGTCAGCCCGACTCCCCCACCGACGACAACCCCTTCGCGGCTCCCCCGGAAGGCCGGCCCGACCAGCCGTGGCAGCCGCGCGGCGGTGGCGACGGCGGCGGGGACGGGAACGGGAACGGCCGGCCGGATTCCGAGGGCCGGGGCGGCCCGGCGCGCTGGGACCCGACGGACCCGATCCAGCGCCGCGCCCGTTACGCGCTGCTGGCCGGCATGTGGGGCTTCTTCTTCGGGATCTTCGGGATCCCGTCGGTGGGGCTGCTGCTGGGGGCGCTCGCCATGTACTGGGGCATCAGTGCGCTGCGGGGCAAGCCGGCGTCGGCGGAACCCGGCCAGGCCCCCGCCCCGGGAGGCCTGGCGGCCCTGGGCGAGGCCGCCCGCCCCCAGCGCACGGCGGCGGTGAGCGGCCTGGTCACGGCCACACTGGCGATCCTGCTGGCGATGAGCTCGTACGCCGTGCAGCTCGCGTACAAGGACTTCTACGTCTGCCGCGACGACGCGCTGACGAACGCGGCGGAACTCCAGTGCAACACGCTCCTCCCGGACAACTTCGTGGGCGACGTCCTGAAGGTCCGCCAGTAACGATCGCTCTACGCCACCAGCCCCCGGCCGAAGCCCCGGCCCTCACCCTCGCGACCCTGCCGCCCCCGACGAAGCGCCCGGGCGCGGGGCGAAGCCCCGGCTTTGGGCCTCGCGGCCCTGCCACCCACGAAGCGCACGGGGTGCGGGGCGAAGCCCCGGCTCTCAGCCTCGCGGCCCTGCCACCCCCGGCCGAGGCGCCCGGGGCGCGGGGCGAAGCCCCAGCCTCGCGGCCCTGCCGCCAGCTGAAGCCCCGGCTTTTAAGCCTCGTGGCCCTGCCGCCGTCGGGCGAAGCCCCGGCTCTCAGTCTTGCGGGCCTGCCGCCCCCGCCGAAGCGCGCGGGGCGCGGGGCCGAGCCCCGGCTTTCAGCCTCGCGGCCCTGCCACCCCCAGCCGAGGCGCCCGGGGCGCGGGGCGAAGCCCCAGCCTCGCGGCCCTGCCGCCAGCTGAAGCCCCGGCTTTTAGCCTCGCGGCCCTGCCGCCCTCGGGCGAAGCCCCGGCTCTCAATCTCGCGGCCCTGCCGCCCCCGCCGAAGCGCGCGGGGCGCGGGGCGCGGGGCCGAGCCCCGGCTTTCAGCCTCGCGGCCCTGCCACCCCCAGCCGAAGCGCCCGGGGCGCGGGGCCGAGCCCGACTCTCAGCCTCGCGGCTCTGCCGCCCCAGCCGAGGCGCCCGGGACGCGGGACGCGGGGCGAAGCCCCGGCTCTCAGCCTCGCGGCCCTGCCACCCCCAGCCGAAGAGCCCGGGGCGCGGGGCGAAGCCCCAGCCTCACGGCCCTGCCGCCAGCTGAAGCCCCGGCTTTTAAGCCTCGCGGCCCTGCCGCCCTCGGGCGAAGCCCCGGCTCTCAATCTCGCGGCCCTGCCGCCCCAGCCGAAGCACCCCGGGCGCGGGACGCGGGGCGAAGCCCCGGCTTTCAGCCTCGTGGCCCTGCCACCCCCGGCCGAAGCGCGCGGGACGCGGGGCGAAGCCCCGGCTCTCAGCCTCACGGCCCTGCCACCCTCGGCCCAAGCCCCGGCTCTCAGCCTCGCGGCCCTGCCGCCCCCGCCGAAGCGCGCGGGGCGCGGGGCCGAGCCCCGGCTTTCAGGCTTGCCTGCGCTCGAAGCCACCTCAGCCTCGCCGGCGTTTGAGGCGCGGGGGTCCGGGGGCTGGTCCCCGGCAGCGGTGCGGCAGACGCTACGACGGCGGCTTGCGGCGGGCCAGGACGCGGGCTCCCGCCACCGGCGGAGCCAAGGGCTGAGCAGCCTGCGGCTCGGCCGGCTTCGCGGGGATCAGGACCGGACTCATGTCCAGGCTGAGCCCTGGCACGACGGTCACCGGCCGGTGCGGCCTCGCCGGGACCGGAGCCAGCACCGGAGCTGCGGCCGGATCAGCGGCCGGGGCTGCGGCCGGGGCTGCGGCCCGGGCTTCGGCCGGGGCTTCGGCCGGGGCTTCGGCCGGGGCCGAGATGTCCGGGACCAGCGTGCCCGCCGCACGCCGCAGCGCCGCCCACCGAACCTCCCGCACACCGCTGTCGTGCCACCCGTCCTCCCCGGAAACCGGAAGCCCGGTCCTGACCGGCCGCGTCCGCCAGGCTTGCACCCCCACCGCCACCGGCACGGCCAGCGCCAGCGTCCACGCGCAGGCCGCCGCCCCCACCGCCCACCACACGGGCCCGAAGTCCGCCAGCGCCCGCGACCCCAGCGGCCCCGCCGAGGCCGCCGCCAGCCCGGCCATGACCAGCCCGCAGACCAACGCGCCCAGCGCCGCCGTGAGCGCGGTCTCCCCGTACGAGACCTCGCGCGCCCGGCGTACCGCGAACCAGCCCACCGCCAGCCCGGCCACCACCGGCACCCCGACGACCGCCCAGGTCAGCAGCGACCCGGGCCCCTCGGGCGGCAGCGCCGCCAGCAGCGGGAACCGGGGCAGCGCGGGCGAGCCCGTGAACCCGAGCGGCGTGGCGGTCACGCCGGTGCCGAGCGCGAAGCCGGGCCCGAGCGCATAGGCCGCACCCCACACCATGGCGTTCGGGATCAGCGCCAGCGCCAGCAGCAGCACTGCGAAGCGGCCCGACCACACCCCGGTCAGCCCCAGGAAGGTCCCCTGGACCTCCGCGCCGTGCCACGCGAGCGAGCCTCCGACGAGCAGCACCCCACCGCCCAGCAGTACGAGGGCCCCGCCCGCCCCGGCCCGGAGCGCCAGCGCGTACCGGGGGCGCGCGAATGCCCTCCGTACGCCCGTCGGAACCCAGGACGGCAACGCCCCGCCCGGCCGCCCCCGCACCGCCAACACCCCACTGGCGGCGGCGATCACGGCGACCACCGGGACGTGCCAGGCGGCACTCAGCGGGTCGGCCGGCATGGGCCCACCCGCCGCGTACACCGTGGCGAGCGCGCCGACGGCCAGATAGCCGCACAGCACGGCCGAGAGGACGGCGCCGGCCGGCAGCACCTCCTCCCCCTCCTCCTCGGATACGCTCCCCAGCCGCGCGGCCCGCCGCATGAGCAGCACGGGCAGCACGACGAGCAGCAGGGGGGTCAGGCCGACGGGCGCGGGCACGCCGGAGAGCGTCTCGTACCGCACCAGTTCCGTCCCGTGGGCGAGCAGCCACAGCCCGGCGGCGAGGTGCAGGGCCCCGCCGGGGCCGCTGTCGGGATAGGGGGAGCTGATCCACAGCACGATGACGAGCACGGCGAGGAAGCCGAGCCCGAGTCCGGCCGCCACGGCGCCGCCCACCACGCATGCGGCCGCCGCCGGGGAGCGGCGCCGCCGGACGGTTCCCGGAGCCGCGGACAACGGGGTCCCGTGTTCGGTCACTTGGGTCACCCCGCCATGGTGCCAACGACACGCGCTATGGGCGGGTAACAGGCGAATGCCCGTGGTGTCGCCCAATATACGTTTATGTACTTTTTTGCCCAGGGCGGTCGGGTCGCGGGGAGCGTGGCATGACACAAAGCGTCGAGACGGGCTCGGGGCTTGGCCTGCCCTCCCCGAAGGAACGCCGCAGACTGCGCGAAACGGCGGGCCTGACGCACGAGCAGGTCGCGGCGGCCGTCGGCGTCACCGTGACCACGGTGCGCTCCTGGGAGGCGGGTCGCACGGATCCGCGCGGGCGCAAGCGCGAGGCGTACGCGGCGTTCCTGGCCGGCCTCGCAAAGCCGCCGGAGGACGCTCCCGAAGCCGAGGGCCCGACATCGGCCGACCCGGACCCGCCGTCGCCCGCGGCGGCCGAGGCCGACCCTGCCATGACGCCGACCGGGGCAGTAGGGGCCACCGCCGAGGCGGGGCAAGAACTCGTCGAAGAACGCCCGTCCGGCGCAGCCGACGCGAGCGACGTCAGCGCCGTTCCCGACCGGGACGAGACCAGCGGAACCCCCGAGGCACCCGCGGTCCCGGTCCCCGAGGCGCCCACAGCCCCCGAGGCACCCGGGAGCCCCGTCCTCGCCGGAGCCGAAGGGGCTTTCGACGCCCTCTACGCCCGGGCCGCCTCCGGCCTCATCCACCAGGCCTACCTGCTCACCGGCCGCCGGGCCCGGGCCCAGGAGGCCGTGGAGCGGGCGTTCCGCCGGGCTTGGCGGCAGTGGCCGGAAGTGACCACCGATCCGGACCCGGTGGGCTGGGTGCGGATCGCCGCGTACGAGTACGCCCTCTCCCCCTGGCACCAGATGCGCCCGGTCAACCGGCGTCCCGACAAGCCCCCCGCCGAGCCCGCCGACCGGATCCTCCTCGATGCCCTGCTCGCGCTCCCCACCGCCCACCGCCGTACCGTCCTGCTCTACGACGGCGTCGGCCTGGACCTCCCCGACACCGCCGCCGAGACGGAGGCCAGCACGCCCACCGCCGGCGGCCGCCTGCTCCACGCGCACGCCGACCTCGCCGACCGGGTCCCCGAACTGGCCGGGGTGCCGCCCGAGAAGCACTCCGCGGTGCTGCACGACCGGCTCGGCGCGCTGACACCGGCGGTACCGCTGCAAGCGCGCCCCGCGGCCGCCGTACGGGGCCGCGCGGAGCGGCGTACCCGGCGGTGGACCCGCGCCGCCGTCGGCCTGACCTCGGTCATCGCCGTCGCGACCGCCTATACCGCGGTGACGGCGCCCACCCACTACCAGCCGCCGATCGCACCCGGCTCGAACGTCTCGGGCGTACCCCCGCTCAGTGGTCCCCAGCAGCTCACCGAGCACGGCAGGCAGCTCCACGACAAGCTGCGCGCGGATCCGGCCGCCGGTCCCGCCCGCCTCGCCCCGCGGATCGAATGAGAAAAGGGGCGTGGCCCGCACCCGGGAAGGGTGCGGGCCACGCCCGTACACGCGTACTGCTACTGCTTACTGAGCGGCGTTCAGGATCTCGCGCGCCAGCTTCGCGGTCTCGGTCGGCGTCTTGCCGACCTTGACGCCGGCGGCCTCGAGGGCCTCCTTCTTGGCCTGCGCGGTGCCGGAGGAGCCGGAGACGATGGCGCCGGCGTGGCCCATGGTCTTGCCCTCGGGGGCGGTGAAGCCCGCGACGTAGCCGACGACCGGCTTGGTGACGTTCTTCGCGATGAAGTCCGCCGCACGCTCCTCGGCGTCGCCGCCGATCTCGCCGATCATGACGATGAGCTCGGTCTCCGGGTCGGCCTCGAAGGCCTCCAGGGCGTCGATGTGCGTGGTGCCGATGACCGGGTCGCCACCGATGCCGACGGCGGAGGTGAAGCCGATGTCACGGAGCTCGTACATCATCTGGTAGGTCAGCGTGCCGGACTTGGACACGAGACCGATCTTGCCGGGCTTGGTGATGTCGCCCGGGATGATGCCGGCGTTGGACTGGCCGGGGGTGATCAGACCCGGGCAGTTCGGGCCGATGATCCGGGTCTTGTTGCCCTTGGCGGTGGCGTACGCCCAGAAGGCGGCGGAGTCGTGCACCGCGATGCCCTCGGTGATGACGACGGCCAGCGGGATCTCGGCGTCGATGGCCTCGACGACCGCGGCCTTGGCGAAGGCCGGCGGGACGAAGAGGACGGAGACGTTGGCGCCCGTCTTCTCCATCGCCTCGGCGACCGAGCCGAAGACCGGGACCTCGGTGCCGTCGAAGTCGACGGTCGTGCCGGCCTTGCGCGGGTTCACGCCGCCGACGATGTTGGTGCCGTCAGCCAGCATCAGCTTGGTGTGCTTCATGCCCGTGGCACCGGTCATGCCCTGGACGATGACCTTGCTGTCCTTGTTGAGGAAGATAGCCATGTGAGTCTGTGACCTCTGCCCTTACTTCGCAGCCGCGAGCTCGGCGGCCTTGTCGGCCGCGCCGTCCATGGTGTCCACACGCTGCACCAGCGGGTGGTTGGCGTCCGAGAGGATCTTGCGACCCAGCTCGGCGTTGTTGCCGTCGAGACGGACGACGAGGGGCTTGGTGACCTCTTCGCCCTTGTCCTTCAGCAGCTGAAGCGCCTGGACGATGCCGTTGGCGACCTCGTCACACGCGGTGATGCCACCGAAGACGTTGACGAAGACGGACTTGACGTCCGGGTCGCCGAGGATGATCTCGAGACCGTTGGCCATGACGGCGGCGGAGGCGCCACCGCCGATGTCCAGGAAGTTGGCGGGCTTGACGCCGCCGTGGTTCTCGCCGGCGTACGCGACGACGTCGAGGGTGCTCATGACGAGACCCGCGCCGTTGCCAATGATGCCGACCTCACCGTCGAGCTTCACGTAGTTGAGGTTCTTCGCCTTGGCGGCGGCCTCGAGCGGGTTCGCGGCCGCGTGGTCCACGAACTCCTCGTGGCCCGGCTGGCGGAACTCGGCGTTCTCGTCGAGCGAGACCTTGCCGTCGAGCGCGATGACGTCGCCGGAGGCGACCTTCGCGAGCGGGTTGACCTCGACGAGGAGCGCGTCCTCGGCGATGAAGGTCGCCCACAGGGTCACCAGGACCTCGGCCACCTTCTCGGCGACCTCGGCCGGGAACTGCGCCAGGGCGACGATCTCGCGGGCCTTCTCGATGGTCACGCCCTCGTTGGCGTTCACCGGGACCTTGGCGAGCTTCTCGGGGGTCTCCTCCGCGACCTGCTCGATGTCCATGCCGCCCGCGACCGAGGCCATGGCCAGGAAGGTGCGGTTGGTGCGGTCGAGGAGGTACGAGACGTAGTACTCCTCCAGGATCTCCGGAGCGGTCTCGGCGATCATCACCTTGTGGACCGTGTGGCCCTTGATGTCCATGCCGAGAATGTCCGTCGCCCGGGCGACAGCCTCGTCCGGAGTGGCGGCCAGCTTCACGCCACCGGCCTTGCCGCGGCCGCCGACCTTCACCTGCGCCTTGACGACCGACTTGCCGCCCAGCCGCTCGGTGGCCTCGCGAGCCGCCTCAGGCGTGTCGATGACTTCACCGGCCAGCACCGGTACACCGTGCTTGGCGAAGAGGTCCCTCGCCTGGTACTCGAACAGGTCCACGCGCGTCCGTCCCTTGTCTTTTTAAAGATTCGCAGTGATTCGCGGTTGTCTGCTATCTGCGTGGGCGTGCCGCGGAGGGCAACGTGACGGCGCTGTCACAAGGAAGGCGCACACGGTGACCGTGGACGCGGCATGTCCGTCCCGCAGGTTATCCCCGTGGGACGTAGGTCCCTAAATCGCAGATCACACCTGAGCGGTGATACCTGTCACAGAACACCTCACGGTTGAGCTGGAGATTCGTGTGATCTGCCGATTCCCCGTGGTCCGCGCGCGGCCGGTCACGGCACCGGCAGGGGCCGCTTCTCCAGGGCCGCGGCCATCACCTCCGGGAACAGGTCGGGGGTGCAGGCGAAGGCCGGCGCGCCCAGCGCCGCGAGGGCCGCGGCGTGCTCGTGATCGTAGGCCGGGGCGCCCTCGTCGGACAGGGCCAGAAGGGTCACGAACTCGACGCCCGCGGCCTTCATCGCGGCGACCCGCCCCCGCATCTCGTTGCGTATGCCGCCCTCGTAGAGATCGCTGATCAGGACGACGACGGTGTCGGCAGGACGGGTGATCTTCGACTGGCAGTAGGCGAGGGCGCGGTTGATGTCGGTGCCGCCGCCGAGCTGGGTGCCGAACAGGACGTCGACCGGATCGTCGAGCTGGTCCGTGAGGTCGACGACGGAGGTGTCGAAGACGACGAGGCGGGTGGCGATCGAGCGCATGGAGGCGAGGACGGCGCCGAAGACGGAGGCGTAGACGACGGACGCCGCCATCGAACCCGACTGGTCGATACAGAGGATCACCTCCTTCTTCACCGACTGGGCCGCCCGGCCGTAGCCGATCAGCCTTTCGGGGACGACGGTGCGGTACTCGGGCAGGTAGTTCTTGAGGTTGGCCCGGATCGTGCGGTTCCAGTCGATGTCGTGGTGGCGGGGGCGGCTGGTCCGGGCGGAGCGGTCCAGTGCCCCGGTGAGGGTGGCCCGGGTGCGGGTCGCGAGGCGCTGCTCCAGCTGTTCGACCACCTTGCGGACCACGGCCCGCGCCGTCTCCTTCGTCGTGTCGGGCATCGCCTTGTTCAGGGAGAGCAGGGTGCCGACCAGGTGCACGTCGGGCTCGACCGCCTCCAGCATCTCCGGCTCCAGCAGCAGGGCGGACAGGCCGAGCCGCTCGATCGCGTCGCGCTGCATGACCTGGACCACCGAGCTGGGGAAGTACGTACGGATGTCCCCGAGCCAGCGGGCCACGTTGGGCGCGGATCCGCCGAGCCCGGCCGACCGTGCCCCCGACGTCTTGCGGGAGCCGCCCGCGCCGCGCGCGCCGCCTCCGTCGTACAGCGCACCGAGCGCGGCGTCCATGGACGCGTCCCGCCCGCTCAGCGCACACCCGGTCCCGTCGCCCTCTCCGCCACCGAGCACCATCCGCCACCGCCGCAGCCGCTCGTCTCCGGCGGTGCCTGCGGCGGCCGCCTCGGTCACCGTCGCGTTCTCCGTGCCGGTCATCTGTCCGTCCCCCCTCGACTCGTCGTGTGCCGGCGGCCACCGCCACCGGTCCCTCTCCCCCCTCGGGCCGCCGCCGGCCCCCGCTACGCCGCCGGGAGGCGGCCCGGCGGCGACAGCAGGAGCAGGACCAGGTCCAAGACCGCGTCCGCGCGGGCCGGGTCCAGGTCCGGCGCGAAGCCCTCGGGGGCCGAACCGGCACGCGGCCGCGTGGCCGGGCCGCCGGGGCCGCGGCGGACCAGCTCGCCCAGGGTCCGCTTCACTCCCGGCTCGTACGCCCCGAACGTCCGCCGCAGCAGCGGCAGTACGTCGGTGAACGCGCGCTCCGGCACCCCCGTCAGCCAGGCGTCGATCAGGCCCAGCAGCCGGTCGTCGTGGACCAGCAGGGTGCCGCCGCCCGAACTCCCGCCGGCGAAGCCCTCTATCCAGCCCGCCGCGTCGGCCGGGGAGGCCGCCGGGGACAGCGCGAGCCCCATCAGCCGGGCCGTCTCCCCGGCCGGGAGCCGTCCGTCGTCGAGCAGCAGCCGGGCCGCGCGGCCGCGGATCAGGCCCGGCACGGTCTCCCGGCCCGCCAGCGTCCGCAGCACCGCGGACCATCTCTCGCGCAGCCCCTCGTCCGCGTCCGCCAGCAGCCCGACCGCCCCGTGCACCCCGTCCACATGGCCCCGCAGCTCCGCCGCCGCGTCGGCGTCCAGCCCGGCGGTGCAGGCCGGCGGCAGCGCCACGCATATCCGTTCCGCGAGCCCGGCCGCCACCGTGCCGAGGGCGGCCGCGTCGGTGCCCCGGACGTCCCCGTACCGCAGCGAACGGGCCAGCGCGGGCAGGGCCTTGGCCAGGCGCGCCACATCGGTGTCCAGCGCCGCCCGGTCGGCGAGCGCCCGCAGCACGGCGGGCAGGGCCTGTGACAGCCCGGCCAGCAGGCACCGCTCGGCCAGTGCCGTGACCTCGCCCAGCTCCTCGGCGGCCGCGGCATCCGCCTCCGCCTTTGCGGTGGCCGCCGCGGGGACGGTGGTTCCCCAGATCCCGGCCTCGGCCACCCGCACCGACAGCTCCGGCTCCCAGCGCAGGCGCCAGGTCTCCCGGAAGGTGCCGGTCGCGCCCCGGGAGGCGGTGGGTATGCCCCAGTCGATGCCGAGCAGCCGCAGCCGGTGCAGCAGCAGGGACTTCGCCGCGTCGGCCTCCTTGCGCAGATCGAGCTCCAGCTCGCGGTCCTGCGCCTCGGGCTTGAGCCGCAGGGAGCGCTGGCGCCGCGTGAGATCGCGCTGCAGCGGTACGACGGGCGCCGTGTCCGGGACCTCGCCGAGCGCGTCCCCGACGACCAGGCGGTCCTCGATCAGCGCGAGCGGTATGTCGGAGCCGTCGCACATCACCGCCCGGACCGCTTCCAGGGTCTCCGACAGGCCCGGCAGCGGCCTCCCCCGCATCGCGGCCAGGGTCCGGGCCAGCCGGACCGCTTCGATGACGTGGGCGGAGGAGACCTGCCGGTCCTCTTCCCGGAGCAGCCCGGCGACCTTGGTCAGCCACCGCTCCACGGGCCGGTCCCGGGCGGCGAAGAGGTGCGCGTACCACCCGGGCGAGGTGATGCCCGCCCCGTACCCTCCCGCCCGGGCCAGCCTGCGGTGGGTCCAGGGCACCCAGGTGGTCTCCACCTTGACCTTGGGCAGGCCGGTGAGCAGCGCCTTGTCGGCGGCCGCGGTGGTCTTCGCGCGCAGCGCCGGGACGTGCCAGGCTCCGCACACCACGGCGTACGTGTCGCCGAACTCCCGGCGGGCGGCCCGCATCCGCTGCCGCATGTACGCCTCGCGCACGAGGTCGCGCCCGTGACCGCCGTCTCCGGATCCCTCGCGCAGGGCTCCCATGGCCTCCCCGAGCGCCTCGAACGGGACGAGGGGGTCCTGTACGGCCCCGGAGTCCCGGTGCTCGACCACGTCCTCCCACCAGCGCTCGGGGTCGTCGTACCCGGCGGCACCGGCCAGCGCCGCGAGAGGGTCCGGCCCGGCGCAGTCCGGCTCCTCGCCCTCGTCCCGCGCGGCCAGCGAGTGCGCGGCGGGGAGGTCCATGAACCGGACGGGTACGCCGGCCTCCTGGGCCCAGCGGATCGCGACCCACTCCGGGGAGAACTCGGCGAGCGGCCAGAACGCCGCCCGGCCGGGATCGTCCGCGGCGTGCGCGAGCAGCGCCACGGGCGGCCGCATCCCGGGATCGGCGGCCAAGGCGAGCAGCGCGTCCCCCTCGGGCGGCCCCTCGACGAGCACGGCGGGCGGCCGGGCCGCGTCGAGGGCGGCGCGCACGGCGCGGGCCGAACCGGGCCCGTGGTGCCGTACGCCCAGCAGCAGTGGGCTCATACCGTCACCTCCCGGCAGGCTCGGTAGAAGTCCTTCCAGCCGTCGCGCTCGCGCACCACGGTCTCCAGGTACTCCTGCCAGACGACCTTGTCGGCGGCCGGGTCCCGGACCACGGCGCCGAGGATCCCGGCGGCCACGTCGCAGGGGCGCAGCACGCCGTCCCCGAAGTGGGCGGCCAGGGCCAGGCCGCCGGTGACGACGGAGATGGCCTCGGCGGTGGACAGGGTGCCGCTGGGCGACTTCACCTTCGTCCGGCCGTCGTCGGTGACTCCGTCGCGCAGCTCGCGGAAGACGGTGACGACGCGGCGGATCTCCTCCAGGCCCTCGGGCACGGCCGGCAGGTCGAGGGAGCGGCCCATCTGGTCGACGCGGCGGGCGACGATGTCGACCTCGGCGTCGGCGGTGGCGGGCAGCGGCAGGACGACGGTGTTGAAGCGCCGGCGCAGCGCGCTGGAGAGCTCGTTGACCCCGCGGTCGCGGTCGTTGGCGGTGGCGATGAGGTTGAAGCCGCGCACGGCCTGCACCTCTTCGCCGAGTTCCGGTATCGGCAGGGTCTTCTCGGACAGGACGGTGATGAGGGTGTCCTGGACGTCGGCGGGGATGCGGGTGAGCTCCTCGACGCGGGCGGTCATGCCTTCGGCCATGGCCCGCATGACGGGGCTGGGGACGAGGGCCTCGCGGCTGGGACCGTGGGCGAGGAGCCGGGCGTAGTTCCAGCCGTAGCGGATGGCCTCCTCCGGGGTTCCGGCCGTGCCCTGGACGAGGAGGGTGGAGTCTGCGCTGACGGCGGCGGCGAGGTGCTCGGACACCCAGGTCTTGGCCGTGCCGGGGACACCGAGGAGGAGCAGGGCGCGGTCGGTGGCCAGGGTGGTGACGGCCACTTCGACGATGCGGCGCGGCCCGACGTACTTGGGCGTGATGACCGTGCCGTCGGCGAGCGTGCCGCCTTGCAGGTACGTGGCCACGGCCCAGGGGGAGAGCTTCCAACGGGCCGGGCGGGGCCGGTCGTCGGCGGCGGCGAGGGCTTTCAGTTCGTGTGCGAAGGCGTCTTCGGCGTGCGGTCGCAGCGCCTCGTCGGGCTTGGTGTCCTCGGGCATGGTCATGGTCCCCCTCCGATGCTCGGCAGCCGCTCCCGACTGCTGGATCCAAGGTGCACCACGGCACTGACAACGAGCCTTGTTCGAGGCGTTGTTGCAGGTCAGAGTGATTGTCAGTGGCGGTCCGTACGGTGGTTCACATGACTGAGCAGCAGGTCCGCTGGACGGCGGAACAGGTACTGGCTCTGGCTCCTGACGATGCCTCACGCAAGGCGGGAGGCAGGCTCCGCGGGGCGGGTCCGTGGTCGCAGATCGGAGGTTCCGCTTCCGGTTCGTTGTGGGGGTTGTGCAAGGGCAGCGGCAGCACGCCGTACCGGACGGTCGTGGATCTGGCGGGGCCGGCGTACAAGTGCTCCTGCCCGAGCCGCAAGTTCCCGTGCAAGCACGCGCTGGGGCTGCTGCTGCTCTGGTCGGCGGAGGGGGTGGGTGAGCCGGGCGAGGCGCCGGACTGGGCCGCGCAGTGGCTGGCGGACCGGGCGGCGAAGGCCGCGCGCCCGGCCGCCGCGGCGGGCAGGCCGGCGGACGAGGAGGGGGCCCGTCGGCGGGCCGAGCGGCGGGCGGCGCGGATAGGAGCGGGCGTCGGCGAGCTGGAGCAGCGGCTGGCCGACCTGCTGCGCGGCGGCCTCGCCGGCCAGGAGCAGTCGGGGTACGCGGGGTGGGAGGAGACGGCCGCCCGGATGGTCGACGCCCAGGCGCCCGGACTGGCCGCGCGGGTCCGGGAGTTGGGGACGATACCCAGTTGCGGCTCCGGCTGGCCCGCCCGGATGCTTGAGGAGGCGGCGCTGCTGCACCTGCTGGACCGGGCCTGGCTGGGGGTGGCCGCGTTGCCGGAACAGCTGGCGGCGACCGTGCGCAGCCGGGTGGGACTGCCGGCCTCCGGGGAGGGGGAGGCCGTACGGGACCGATGGCTGGTGCTCGCCCAGTACGACTCGGTGTCGCCGGACGGCCGGCTCACCACCCGCCGCATATGGCTGCGCGGGCTGGGGAGCGGGCGGCCCGCCCTGGTGCTCGACTTCGGACCGCCCGGGCGGCCGCCGGGGCTGGCGCTGCCGGTGGGGCTGGTGCTGGAGGCGGATGTCCGCTTCCGGCCCGGATCGGCGGGGCTGCGGGCGGATCTCGGGGAGAGACGGCCGGCGGCCGTGCCGTGCACGGAGGTTCCGGCCGGGGTGAGCACGGGGGCCGCCCTGGAGGCCTACGGGGCCGCGCTGCGGGAGGACCCGTGGCTGGAGTCCTGGCCGGTGGTCCTGGGCCCGGTGATCCCGATACCGGGAGAGCTGGGCTGGCAGCTGGCGGACGCGGAGGGCACCTCCGCCCTGCCGGTGCCCCTCACCGGGGCCGGGAGCCGCTCCCGACCGGGCCTGTGGCAACTGGCCGCGCTGTCGGGCGGGGGGCCGGTCACGGTGTTCGGGGAGTGCGGCCATCGCGGCTTCACCCCCCTGACGGCCTGGCAGCCGGGCTCACCCGAGCCGGTGCCGCTCGCCTGAACGAGGGGCGGAAACACACAGGAGAACGCTGGGGGCCTGGGGGCCCGTGTGCCGCGGGGGCGGCGGGGAGGGGAACGGGGAGGACGCGGCGGCGCGGGAGCGTCGGCGTGACGAGACGAGAAGCCGGGGGGCTTTGCCGTGAACGACAACCACGCCAGCTGAACGAATTCAACGGTGGCATCGACAGCTCCGGTCCCGCGGAGGGGGCGGGACCGGAGCGCAGTGCTCGCACAGGGCAGAGGGAGGGGTTCGATGGTCAAGGGCGACGAGGAGTACGGGGACTGGGACGAGCTGGTCGCCGCCGCGCTGCTGGGCACCGACCGGCGCCGGGGCGGGGGCCCGGCCGGCTCGCCGGAGGCCTTGCTGGACGCGGCGGCCGTGCACACCGTGCGGCGCCGGGCGGGGCTGCGACCGGCCGAGGCGGGCCCGCGCCCGCAGCCCGCACCCCGGGACCCGCGGCCGGCGCCACCGGCGGCGGCCCGGCAGCGGCTCGCGCAACTGCTGGCCGGCCGGACCGCCGCGGCGAGCGGCGGTCGGCGCGGCGCGGCCCCGGATCTGACGGAGCTGCTGCCCCAGTGGCTGGCCGCGGCCGGCCGGCACGGTTACCGCTCACCGGCCGCGCTCGTGCCCGCGCTGCTGGACGCGGCCCGGGCCCGTACGGATCTGAGGGCACCGGCGCTGGCGCTGGCCGGGGCGCGGGGAATGTGGCTGGCGCGGCTGAATCCGGACTGGCGGTTCGCCCTGCGCGGCGGAGCCGGAGGGGCCGGGGAGCTGCCGGACGTGACGGACGGGGCAGCGGTGGAACGGCTGTGGCAGGAGGGGCTGTTCGCGGAGCGGGTGGCGCTGTTGGGTGCCGTACGGGCCCACGAGGCGGCGGCCGCGCCGAGGCTGCTGGCGACGACCTGGGCCACCGAGCGGGCCGAGGACCGGCTGATGTTCCTCGATTCGCTGCGGGCGGGGCTGTCGGCGCAGGACGAGCCGTTCCTGGAGGCGGCCCTGGGCGACCGCAGCCGCAACGTCCGCGCGACGGCCGCCGAGCTGCTGTCGGCGCTGCCGGGCTCGGCGCTGGCCGGGCGGATGGCGGAGCGCGCCCTGGCCTGCGTGGGCCCCGAGGGGGTGACCCCGCCGGCCGAGTGCGATGCGGGAATGCTGCGGGACGGGGTGGTCAAGCGGCCCCCCGCCGGGCGCGGGGAACGGGCCTGGTGGCTCGGCCAGTTGGTGGAGGCGGCCCCGCTGTCCTGCTGGCGGGAGCGGTTCGGCGGGCTCGGCCCGGCGGAGATCGTGGCGCTGCCGGTGGCCGGGGGCGAGGAGTGGCGGGAGGAACTGCACGCGGCCTGGTGCCGGGCGGCGGTGCGCCAGCGCGACGCACGGTGGTCGCGGGCCCTGCTCGGCGCGGCGTCCGCGCCGCCCGCGGCGGGGCCGGGGACGGCCTCACTGGCGGAGCGGGCGAAGCTGCTGGAGACCCTGTCCGACGGGGAACGGGCGGACTGGGTCGCGGAGTTCATACGGGCCCACGGGCTGTCGGAGGCGTTCCAGCTGCTCGGGGTGTGCGTGGTGCCGTGGGCCGGGGCGCTGGGGCGGGCCGTGGTCGACGCGCTGGACTCGGCCCGGGAAGCCGGCAGCTACCCGTGGAGCTTCAGCGGGGTGATGGGGCTGGCGGAGCGCTGCCTCGACCCTGCGGAGGCGGGGCGGCTGGAGGTACTGACCGCGGCGGCCTCGGCGCGGGCGGACGCGGCGTCCGGCGCCGCCGCGTACTGGGCGGAGGCCTTTCAGCGACTGGTGGCCACACTTCGCCTGCGCGAGGCGATGCTGGCGGAGCTGGCCCCGGCCTGACCCCGCCCGGGGGCGGGGGTCAGACGGTGGCGCGGCTGAAATCGCCCTGCGGGCAGATCGGGCCCGCGCCGAACGGACACGGGCCGGCTACTGCCGGACGTTGGTGCGGACCCAGTCGACGATGGAGGTTGTGGTCGCGCCCGGGGTGAAGATCTCGGCCACGCCCTTCTCCTTCAGGGGGGCGATGTCGTCCTCCGGGATGATGCCGCCGCCGAAGACCTTGATGTCCTCCGCGTCGCGCTCCTTGAGGAGTTCCAGCACGCGCACGAAGAGCGTGTTGTGGGCGCCGGAGAGGATCGAGAGGCCGATGGCGTCGGCGTCCTCCTGGATGGCGGTGTCCACGATCTGCTCGGGGGTCTGGTGGAGGCCGGTGTAGATGACCTCCATGCCCGCGTCACGCAGCGCCCGCGCGATCACCTTCGCGCCGCGGTCGTGGCCGTCGAGACCCGGCTTGGCCACCACCACACGGATCGGACCGGTCACACCCATCGCACTGCCTCCCGAGTGAACGAACGTTAAGTACAGCATCGCGCACGCCGCCGTTTCACGGTCAACCAGGAGGGGGAAATCACACGTGGGACGGCATTGCGCCACCGTGCCGACAGCCGCACGGCACGGTGGCGCGACCGGCCGCAGTCCCAGCAGGCTCAGGGGAGGCCGTCGATGGGGCTGTCCATACCCGTGTCCATTCCCGCATCCGGCGCCGCGCTGCGGGCCGGAGCACTCGAGGTGGTCGTGCTCGGCGGGCACCTCCTCCTGTATCCCACCGGAGTGTGCCAGGAGAAGGTCGGCGCCGGACCACCGGCGACACGCTCGTCCGCGACGCGCCCGCCCGCTCTCCTCCTCCACGGGTTCTCCGACAACCGTTCCGTCTTCGTCCTGCTGCGCCGCGCCCTCGGGGCGGGGGGCCGGCGGCACGTGGAGGCGTACAACTATTCGCCCTTCACCCGCGACCTGCGCGTGACCGCCCGCCATCTGGCCCGGCGCGTCGAGGAGCTGTGCGCGCGCACCGGACAGGAGCAGGTGGACCTGGTCGGCCACAGCCTGGGCGGACTGGTCGCCCGGTACTACGTCCAGCGCCTCGGCGGAGACGCCCGCGTCCGGACGCTCGTCACGCTCGGCACCCCGCATTCCGGCACGCTGGTCGCCCCCTTCATGGACGCGCACCCGCTGGTCCGGCAGATGCGCCCGGACTCCGAAGTGCTCGCCGAACTGGCCGCGCCCGCGCCCGGCTGCGCGACCCGATGCGTGGCCTTCTGGAGCGAGTTCGATGCGCTGATGACTCCGGTCGGTACGGCCCGGATCGAGCATCCGGATCTGCGCGTGGAGAACGTGCAGGTCACCGGCATCGGGCATCTCGCCCTGCCCGCGCATCCCACCGTGATCGCGGCGGTCCTGCGCGCCCTCGACGGGCCCGCGACGGCCGCGGCGGAGGGCTCGGAAGCCACGTCCGTCGCATAGACGCACAACGACGAAGAGTCGAACGAATTTCGAACTCAAGGCCAAGGGTGCGTCTTTGTGCGACCGAAAGACGGCCGAATGCCCGGTTCCCGGGATATGGAAGCCCTCGGAAGATTGTCGTTGCCAGTAACCGCCGGGTACAGTCACGCCACTGCTCTCCTCCGGTGAACCGCGAGTTCCCCGGCCACCCAGGCCCCCCAATGCCGAGGCGAAAGAGAAGTTGGTGAACGACCGCCCCTCGCCGGGCCAGTACCCGGATCCCGGGTATGACGGCCTTGCCACCACCACTTTCGCTGGTGACTCAACCTACGTTTCCTACGAAACGCAGGGTCAGGGGGTCAACTACGCGGCATACGGCTCCTATGAGACCGGCGCGTACGACACCACCGCGTGGACCTCGCAGGACCCCTACCTGTCCTCGATCCCGGCCCAGGGTGTCCCTGCGGACGGCACCGGTCAGTGGGATACGAACGCCTGGAGTGCGCCGAGCGCCCCGAGCGCTGACTACTCCGGTTACACGGAGTACCAGCAGCCACAGGCCCCCTTCGGCTACGACACCTCCGCCGAGCAGACCGGCCACTGGGCGATGCCGGGCTACGGCACCCTCACCGGCACCGAGACGGGGGCGTACGACGCCACCGCCTGGAACTCCGTCCCGGAGACGCAGACCCAGCCGCAGCACGAGACCGGCTACACGTACGGGTACGAGTACCAGCAGCCCGCGCAGCCGGAGCAGGAGTACGCGCAGCAGGAGTACACGTACGAGGCGCCCTACAGCGAGACCGCGGTCTTCGAGCCCGTCACCGACGAAGCGCTCGAAACACCCGGGGCACCCGAAGCCTCCGAAGCGGACGAAGCCCCCGAGGTGTACGAAACGCCCGAGGCGCACGAGGTGCCCGAGGTGCACGACCTCCCCACCCAGGCCGTACCGGTGACCACCGTGCCGCGCGCCGCGCGCCGGACCACCGCGAAGGGCGATGCCAAGGCGAGCGGCAAGGCCGGCGCCAAGGCCGGCAGCAGCCGTCGTCGCACCCCGGCGAAGCGTTCCGCCTTGTTGACCGTGGCCGTCCCTTCCGCCTGTGTGATGGGCGTCGCCGGCGTCGCCGCCGCCTCCGTCGGCGGGCTCACCGGCACGGACAAGCCCAGCGAGGACACCACCACGATGGCCGCGCCCGACCCGGCCTCCGTCAAGCCCGTCGCGGCGAACACCAAGCTCGACACCCAGCTGGCGGCGCTCAGCGCCGACGCGGGCGACTTCGCGGACCGCGCGAGCCGTACGCAGGAGCGCATCGACCTGCGCCAGCGCCAGGACGACGAGAAGAAGAAGAAGGCGGAGGAGGCCGCGGCCAAGGAGGCGGCCCGCCCCAAGTTCGCGATCCCCGTCGGGCAGCACGGCCTCAGCGCCAGCTTCGGCCAGGCAGGCGGCATGTGGATGTCCGTGCACACGGGCATCGACTTCCCGGTCTCCTACGGCACCCCGGTCATGGCCGCCACCGACGGCACCGTGCGCACGCAGTGGAACAGCGCCTACGGGAACATGGCCATAGTGACCTCGCCCGACGGCACCGAGACCTGGTACTGCCACCTCAGCAGCACCAAGATCCGGTCCGGCAAGGTGAAGGCCGGCGACGTCATCGCCTACTCGGGCAACTCCGGCAACTCCACCGGCCCGCACCTCCACTTCGAGGTACGTCCCGGCGGCGGGTCCGCGATCGACCCCCTGCCGTGGCTCCGCAGCCACGGCCTGGACCCGACGTAACCCGACAGCCCCCGACGAATCGCCAACCCCTGGGCACCAACCCCCAGGGCCCCCGGCCCCGAGGGGGGTTCAGAGCTTCTGCACCGGCGCGTAGCGCAGCAGCAGCCGCTTCGGCTTGTCGTCCCCGAAGTCGATGGTGGCCTGCGCGTCCGCGCCCGCTCCCTTGACCTCCATGACGGTCCCGAGCCCGAACTGGTCGTGCGTGACCCGGTCCCCGACGGCCAGGGCGACGACCGGCTTGTCGGCGGCCCGGCGCGTCGCGAACCCGGACGGGCCCGACTTCGTACGCGACGAGGACAGGAACGACTCCGGCGAGGTGCCGAACGAGGCCTTGCCGCCGCCGAAGCCCGAACCCGAGCCCGAAGACCCGTAGCCCGAACTCCGCATCGGCCCGGCCGGCTTCTGGGAGGCGCCCGTGCGCTTCCACTGCAGGTACTCGGCCGGGATCTCCTCCAGGAACCGCGACGGCGGGTTGTACGAGGGGGTCCCCCACGCACTGCGCATCGAGGAGCGGGTCAGGTACAGCCGTTCGCGGGCACGCGTGATGCCGACGTACGCGAGGCGGCGCTCCTCCTCCAGCTCCTTGGTCTGGCCCAGCGACCGCATGTGCGGGAAGACCCCGTCCTCCATGCCGGTCAGGAAGACCACGGGGAACTCCAGGCCCTTGGCGGTGTGCAGGGTCATGAGCGTGATGACGCCGCTGCCGTCGGTGTCCTCGTCCGGGATCTGGTCGGAGTCGGCGACGAGCGCGACCTGTTCCAGGAACTCGGCGAGCGTGCCCGGGCCGGGGGCCGGGGCGCCGGCCTCGGCCGCCTCGGTGGCCGCCGCCTCGCGCGCCTGCTCGAACTCCAGCGCCACCGCCGCCAGTTCCTGGAGGTTCTCGATCCGCGTCTCGTCCTGCGGGTCGGTCGACGCCTGGAGCTCGGCGAGGTAGCCCGTGCGCTCCAGCACCGCCTCCAGCACCACCGCGGGGCCGGCGCCGGAGTCCGCGATCGTACGGAGCTCCTCCATCAGCACGTTGAACCGCTTCACCGCGTTGGTCGAGCGTGCGGCCATGCCGAAGGCCTCGTCCACGCGCCGCAGCGCCTGCGGGAAGGTGATCTTCTCGCGCATCGCGAGGGCGTCGATCATCGCCTCGGCGCGCTCGCCGATGCCGCGCTTGGGCACGTTCAGGATGCGGCGCAGCGGGACGTTGTCCTCCGGGTTCGCGAGGACGCGCAGGTACGCGAGGACGTCGCGGACCTCCTTGCGCTCGTAGAAGCGGACGCCACCGACGACCTTGTAGGGCAGCCCGACCCGGATGAAGATCTCCTCGAACACGCGCGACTGCGCGTTGGTCCGGTAGAAGATCGCGACGTCCCCGGCCTTGGCGTTACCGGCGTCCGTCAGCCGGTCGATCTCGTCGGCGATGAACTGCGCTTCGTCGTGCTCGGTGTCCGCGACGTAGCCGGTGATCACGGCGCCGCTGCCGGCCTGGGTCCACAGGTTCTTGGCGCGGCGGTTCTCGTTGCGCTCGATGACCGCGTTGGCCGCGGAGAGGATCGTCTGCGTGGAGCGGTAGTTCTGCTCCAGCAGGATCGTCGTCGCGTCCTTGTAGTCCTCCTCGAACTGGAGGATGTTGCGGATGGTCGCGCCGCGGAAGGCGTAGATCGACTGGTCGGCGTCACCCACCACGCACAGCTCGGCGGGCGGCAGGTCCGGGTAGCCGGTGCCGACCAGCTCGCGCACGAGCGTGTACTGGGCGTGGTTGGTGTCCTGGTACTCGTCCACCAGGACGTGCCGGAAGCGGCGCCGGTAGTGCTCGGCGACGTCCGGGAAGGCCTGGAGCAGGTGGACGGTGGTCATGATGATGTCGTCGAAGTCGAGCGCGTTGGCCTCGCGCAGCCGCCCCTGGTACATCGCGTACGCCTGGGCGAGGGTCTTCTCGAAGCCGTCCACGGCCTGGTCGGCGAAGGCTTCCTCGTCGATCAGCTCGTTCTTCAGGTTGGAGATCTTGGCGTTGAAGGCCTTGGGCGGGAACTTCTTCGGGTCCAGGTCCAGGTCGCGGCAGACGAGCGCCATCAGGCGCTTCGAGTCGGCGGCGTCGTAGATCGAGAAGGACGAGGTGAAACCGAGGCGCTTCGACTCGCGGCGCAGGATCCGTACGCACGCGCTGTGGAACGTGGACACCCACATGGCGTTGGCGCGCGGGCCGACCAGGCCCTCGACGCGCTCCTTCATCTCACCGGCGGCCTTGTTGGTGAAGGTGATCGCCAGGATCTGGCCGGGGTGGACGTTGCGCGCGGCCAGCAGGTGGCCGATGCGGTGGGTCAGCACCCGGGTCTTGCCGGAGCCGGCGCCGGCCACGATGAGCAGCGGGGAGCCGGCGTGCACCACGGCCGCGGCCTGCTGCTCGTTCAGCCCGTCCAGGAGCGCCGCCGGGTCGATGACGGGCCTGGGGGCGCCGTCCCGGTAGTACGCATCCCCGGTCATGGGCACGTCGAACCGACCCCCGAAGAGATCGTCCGCGCCCGCTTCCGGGGCGGCGTGGTCCTCGGGCGGCGGCGGGACCTCGTCGGAGGGGGTGAGGTCCGCCAGGAAACTGTCGTCAAAGAGGCTGCTCATCGCATTCCGAGTCTAGGGGGCGGGACCGACAGCCGGTTCCGGGCCGGGAAAATCGCCTACGGCGAGCGCCAGCAGACCCGGGAAGCGCTGCTCCAGGTCCGCTCGGCGCAGGGTCAGGAAGAGCTTGCGGCCCTCGGGCCGCTGGCAGATCACGCCGGCCTCGCGCAGCGTGCGCAGGTGATGGGTGACGGTGGAGCGGGGGAGGCCTTCGGCCACCGCACCGCAGTAGACCTCGGACTCGGAGCCGGCGAGGGTCCGGACGATCTCCAGCCGTACGGGATGGCCGAGGGCCGCCAGGACCTCGACCAGGGCGATCCGGACGGCGTCGGGGTGGTGGAGCGCTTCGGCGGCCATGCGGCAACTGTACGCAAAACCCGAACGGAGGCCGACCAACCGTACGAAGATCTCGTACGGTCTCGTACCGTACGAGATTCCGACGCTCGACGTTCCGACGCGAGGACTCCGCCGGGCCTGCCGCCCACCTCTCAGCCGACCCCCCGGCCCGCCCGAAGGCCGCCCACAACCGCCCCGTACGCTCGACGCATGACCGTCCTGATCAATGTCTTCGTCGGCCTGCACATCATCGGAATAGCCTCGCTCCTCGGCGGCTTCCTGACCCAGATGAAGGCGATGGGCGCGGGCACCGCCCGCTTCGTGCCCGCCATGCTGCACGGCGCGCTGACCATGCTGGTCACCGGCGTGCTCCTGGTCGGCTTCAACGAGATGGACGGCTCCGCCGTCAACAACATCAAGATCGGCGCGAAGCTCGCGATCCTCTTCGTGGTCCTCGCCCTCGTCTACGTCAAGCGTGACGAGGAGCGGGTGGAGAAGGCACTGTTCGGCGCGGTCGGCGGACTGACCGTGGTCAATATCTTCATCGCCACCCTCTGGCACTGATCGGCTTCGGTCCCGTGCGGCCATCCCCGGTCGCATCAGGCCACTTGCGGTCACCCGTCACCCGGCCGTTACCTCCGCGTCTAGCGTCCTCCTCCAAGCACCGACGGAGGAAGGACGTGAGGCCCTCGTGGCCAGTCATCGAAAGCCCAGGCAGCGCCCGCTTTCCGGCGGCACCGTACGGACCGCCGCCACCACCCTCGCCCTCGCGGGCGCTGCCACCGCCACCGCCTTCGAAGGCACCTCCCAGGCCGACCCGCAGCCCACCGCCGCGCAGGTCGAGTCGGAGGTGGACCGGCTCTACGAGGAGGCGGAGGCGGCGACCGAGCGGTACAACGGGGCGAAGCAGAAGGCCGACGAGGCCGAGCAGGCGCTGACGAGACTGCGCGACGAGACCGCCCGCAAGACCGATCAGCTCAACGCCGCCCGCGGCACACTCGGTTCCCTCGCGGCCGGCCAGTACCGCAGCGGCGGGACCCTGGGTACCGCGGTGAAACTCGCGACGGCCAGGGACCCGCAGGAGTACCTCTCCCAGGCCTCCCTCATCACCCGCGCCGGGGACCGCAATGCCGCCGGGATCAGCACCGTGCGCCGCAAGCTCGACGAGGTCGGCAAACTGCGGGAGCAGGCCGCCGGTCGGCTCGCCGAGCTGCGCACGCAGCGGGACGAACTCGCCCGGCGCAAGGCCAAGATCGAGGGCAAGCTCGCCACCGCCAAGCAGCTGCTGGCCAAGCTCACCGCCGAGCAGCGGGCCGCGTACGAGGCCCGTACGGCCGGCGCCGCCCCCGTCGCCGGACCGCAGTCCGCGCAGTCCCCGGTGTCGGCCCCTGCTCCTGCTCCTGCCTCGGGAGAATCGCGCGCGGCCCGCGCCGTGGCCTTCGCACACGGGGCGATCGGCAAGCCGTACGTGTGGGGGGCGACGGGGCCGGGATCCTTCGACTGCTCGGGCCTGACCCAGGCGGCCTGGCGCTCGGCCGGGGTTTCCCTCCCCCGCACCACCTATACCCAGATCAATGCCGGACAGCGCGTCTCCCGCGACCAGCTGGCCCCCGGCGACCTGGTGTTCTTCTACTCCGGAGTCACGCACGTCGGCATGTACATCGGCAACGGTCAGATGATCCACGCCCCGCGGCCCGGTTCCACGGTCCGGGTGGCTCCGATCGACTCGATGCCGTGGGCAGGCGCCTCCCGACCCGCGTAGCGCCTACCGCCCCCGGTAACGGCCGCTACGGCGTCTTGACCACGGTGCTGAGCCACTGGAAGGTCTGGGGCAGCTGCTTCGACCACGATTCGAGGTTGTGGCCGCCGACCACCTTCTCCGCGTGCACCGCCGTCGGGCTCTGCGCGATCGCCTTGAGGTCCGTGCCGGACAGGTAGCCGTCCTGCTCGGCCCCCGACATCCACAGCGAGACCGCAGGCGGCTTCGGCGCGGCCTTCAGCACGTTCTTCAGGTTGTGCGTGGTGCGCATCTGCGGGTCCTGGGCCACCAGGGAAGTGGGCTCCTGGCCGGGGTCGTTGTAGCCGGACAGGGAGACGGCCGCGCTGTAGCGGTCGGGGTGGGCGATCGCCAGCTTGGCCGCGCAGTACGCACCGGCCGAGTACCCGGCCACGCCCCAGGTGCGGGCCTCGTCCGAGACGCGGAAGTTGTCGGTGACCATTTTGCGGACGTCGACGCTGAACCAGCTGTCGGCGTTGACCTTGCCGGGGATGTTGGCGCAGCCGGTGTCGGCGTTGCCGAGCAGCATGGCGCGCGGCGAGACCAGGATGAACGGCTGCACCTTGCCGCTCTTCATCAGCGGCTCCAGTACCTCGTGCGCCTTGAGCCCCTGGAACCAGGACTTGCCCGTCCCCGGTATGCCCGGGATCAGCTCGACCACGGGGAACTTCTTGTCCTTGAAGGCCGGGTCGTCGTACTGGGGCGGCAGCCACACCATGACGTCGCCCTTGACCCCGGAGATCTTGCCGTCGAGCTCCGTCTTGCGGACCCGGCCGCCGAGGCCCTCGACCGGCTCGAAGGCCTGCTTCACCTTCGGCTCGGCCTTGACCTCCGAGGCCTTCTTCCCCCCGAGCCCGTCCGGTCCGAGGTCGGGCGCGGCGGTGACGTACTTGCCGGTGCCGAACAGATCGCCCCAGGAGGCGTAGAAGTTCATGTCCCGGTTGAGCGTGATGAACACCACCGCGACGGCGGTGACCTGGGCGAACACCACCATCAGGGCGCGGGTGGCCACGCGTACGGCGGCAGGCCCGCGCACCTTGCTCCACACGGCCAGCGGAAGGAGGACGGCGATCACGGTCAGTACGATCACCGTCACGAACAGGGGAGTCCCCGTCAAGCTCATCACGGCAACGTAGAGGGCGCCGCGGGCCGCCCCGGTTGCCCGGGGGGCCTGCGGCATGAATCACACCGTTACCTACCGGCCGGTCACACCAGGCGGCGCGCCGTGGCCCAGCGGGTCAGCTCGTGCCGGTTGGAGAGCTGGAGCTTGCGCAGCACCGCCGAGACGTGCGATTCCACCGTCTTCACCGAGATGAAGAGCTGCTTGGCGATCTCCTTGTACGCGTACCCGCGCGCGATCAGCCGCAGCACCTCGCGCTCGCGCTGGGTGAGGCGGTCCAGGTCCTCGTCCACAGGCGGCGCGTCCGACGAGGCGAAGGCGTCGAGCACGAAGCCCGCCAGCCGCGGTGAGAAGACCGCGTCCCCGTCCTGCACCCGGAAGACCGAGTCCACCAGGTCGGTGCCGGTGATGGTCTTGGTGACGTAGCCGCGCGCGCCGCCCCGGATGACCCCGATGACGTCCTCCGCCGCGTCCGACACGGACAGGGCCAGGAACCGTACGGGGTTCTCGGCCGCCGTCATCAGCGGCGCGCAGCGCCGCAGCACCTCGACCCCGCCGCCGCCGGGCAGGTGCACGTCCAGCAGGACGACCTCGGGGCGGGTGGCCGTGATGACCGTGACGGCCTGGTCGACGTCGGCGGCCTCGCCGACGACCTCGACCCCGGTCCGGGCGGTCTCGCCGATCTCGGCCTGTACGCCGGTACGGAACATCCGGTGGTCGTCGACGAGCACCACCCGGACGCGCCGGGCCTCGGTCCCGTCCTCAGTCGTCCCAGCTGCCTCGGTCATGCTGCGTTCGCCGCCCTCTCCATCTCCAGCTCGACTTCCGTGCCGCCGTCGGGCGCGGACCGCAGCCGTGCGGTCCCGCCGTTGCGCTGCATCCGGCCGATGATCGATTCTCGTACGCCCATGCGGTCGTCCGGTACCGCGTCCATGTCGAAGCCCGGTCCCCGGTCCCGTACGGACACGAACACCGTCTGCCCCTCCACCTCCGCGTACACCTGCACGGGCCCGCCCTCGCCACCGTACTTGGCGGCGTTGACCATTGCCTCGCGTGCGGCCTGGATCTGTGCGGCCAGCCGCTCGTCGAGGGGGCAGTCGCCGACGACCACGACCTCGATGGGGACGCCGTGGTGGTCCTCCACCTCGGCGGCGGTCTTCTTCACGGCCTCCGCCAGGGTGGCCGCCTCCTCGGCCTCGTCCTTGCCGGTGCCCTCGGGTTTGTACAGCCAGTTCCGCAGCTCCCGTTCCTGGGCCCGCGCGAGCCGGCGTACCTCTCCGACGTCCTCGGCGTTGCGCTGGATCAGGGTGAGGGTGTGCAGCACGGAGTCGTGCACGTGGGCGGCGACCTCGGCGCGCTCCTGGGCGCGGATGCGCATCAGGCGCTCCTCGGAGAGGTCCTGGGTCATCCGGATCAGCCAGGGTCCGGCGAGCAGGGCGACGCCGACGAGCACGGCGAGGGTGGCGGTGAGGACGTTGCCGAGCTGCGCCGCGGAGCCGCGTACGACGATGAAGACGGTGAGGCCAACGCCGACCAGGACGACACCCGCGAGCGCCCGGACGACGGGGAGCAGGCGCCCGTGCCGCGCGGCGGACTCGTTCCAGTGGGCGCGGCGGGAGTTGTCCGCCTGTCGCCATACGAGGACCACCCCGGCCCCGACCAGCAGCGTCGGCCACACGTACCGGCCGGAGGCGCCGCCGACCTGGACCTTGGAGATGAGGATGCCCGCGCCGATGCACAGGGCGATCAGCGCGGTGATCTGCCCCCGGTCGGGTTTGCGCAGGCGGCGGGTGCCGTCGGCCAGGGTCTCGAAGTAGGAGCGGTGCCCGGCTCGGCCGCCGACGCCCAGCGGTACGAACACCCAGAAGGCGGCGTACAGCAGCACGCCGAGGCCGTCCCCCCACATGAACAGGCTGAGGAACGCCAGCCGGACCCAGATCACCTGCAGCCCGAGGTGCCCGGCGAGACCGCGCGCGACACCGCCGAGCATCCGTCCGTCGGCGCTGCGGTAGAGCTTGCGCTGCGGGACGTCCTCGCTGTCGGACGCGTGCGGGATGCGGGGGGCGGCGGCTACGGGCATGTCACCGATGGTCACACGCGCGGGGAGGTGCGGGCATCAGGGCTGCCCCCCAATTCGGCCCGGCGGATATCAGGGTTGTGCCAGGGTCGGGCCCGATGCCACCGGGGGCCGGGGACCGTCACCATGGACCCATGACCGAAGTACACGACGCCCCGCCCGGGGGTACCCCCGGACGAAGCCCGGGGGAGGATCCCGGGGCACCCCAGTCCCCCGACGCCCGGCCTCCCCTGCGCCGCAGCAAGCGCGACAAGGTCCTCGCGGGCGTGTGCGGAGGCCTGGGCCGGTACTTCGACCTGGACCCGGTGGTCTTCCGGATCGTCCTCGGTGTCCTCGCCGTCACGGGCGGCGTCGGGCTGATCTTCTACGGGTTCGCCTGGCTGCTGCTCCCCCTGGAGGGCGAGGACGACAGCGAAGCGAAGAAGATGCTGACCGGCCGGGTCGAGGGCGCCACGCTCGCGGCGGTGTTCGCCGCCCTGGTGGGCTGCGCGCTGTTCCTGTCGATGCTGGACAACGGCGGCCTCGCGGTCTTCTCGGTGCTGGTCATCCTGGCGCTGGGCGGTGCCTCCTACTGGTCGCAGCGGCGGCGCCTCGTCCAGCCCCCGGAGGCTCAGGCCCCCGACGCGCACTCGCCCGCCCCGCCGGAGACGAAGGCTCCGCCCGCCCCGGGCGCCCCGTCGTGGTGGCGGGACCCGCTGGTCAAGGACGGCACAACGGGCCCGGTCGGCTCCACGGGGTACCTGTGGGGGCCGGACGACACCGCCGACGCGGTGCGCACCGCCGGAGCTCCGAGGAAGGCCGCGAAGGCGCCCGCCGTCGCTGCCCGCCCGCGCGGCGGGATCGGCGGCCGGGTCTTCGTGCTGGCGCTGATCGCCGGGATCGTCGCCGCCGCGGTCACCTGGGAGGGCCACCCGCTGGGCGAGGCCCTGCAGACCGGGTTCGCCGCCGCGCTGGCCGTCTTCGGCCTGGGCCTCGCGGTCAGTTCCCTGCTGGGGCGGACCGGCTTCGGCACGGTCCTGCTGGCCCTGCTGACCTCGGGGCTGCTCGCGGTCGCGGCCGTGCTGCCCCGGGAGATCGGCACCGACTGGCGGGAGACCGAGTGGCGTCCGGCCGCGGTGGCCGACGTACGGCCCGTGTACGGGGCGGGCACCGGCTTCGCCACCTTGGACCTCAGCCGGCTGGACGTGCCGAAGGGCACCACCCTGGCCGTCGCCGCTTCCCTCGACGCGGGCCGGCTCAAGGTGATCGTGCCCCGGGAGGTGACGGCCGAGGCCGACGTCACGATCGAGCTGGGCGACATCCGGATGCCCGGGGACACGAGCCAGGACGTACGGATCCGCGCCGGCGGCGAGCACCAGCAGGAGACCCTGCCGCCGCCCGCCGGCACCGAGGCCGGCGGGACGATCAAGCTGCACCTGAACGCGGGTGTGGGACAGGTGGAGGTGGCCCGTGCGGCGTCATGAGTTCCAGCCGGGGCGGCTGATCGCGGGGCTGGCCCTGCTGGTGGCGGGCGTGCTGTACCTGCTCGACAGCAGCGGCGAGGCCGACGTGCCGTGGTTCGTCGTCGTCCCGATCTCGCTGGGCGGGCTCTCGCTCGCGGCGCTCGTGGGGATGGTGACCTACGCCGTACGCCGGGACCAGCGCGATCGGATCACCGAGTCGAGGGACAGGTAGGGCGCCCCGGCGAGGATCAGCGGGGTCCAGGCCATCAGGTAGATCAGGTCGTTGCCGTAGTAGTACGGGGTCACCGCCCACGACACCGTGAGCCACAGGCTGAGCGAGATCAGCGCTCCGCCCACGGCCGCGACTCGCGTCAGCAGGCCGGCCAGCACCCCGAGGCCCACCAGGATCTCCCCGATGGCCAGGGCCACCGCGAAGCCGACGGGGTCCTTCAGCGCCAGGTCCACGAGGGCGGGGACGGCGGAGGTGTCGCGCACCCCGCGCATCAGCTCGCCGATGGAGCCCGCGCCGGAGGCGGAGAGGAACGCGGAATCGGTCAGCTTGTCCAGACCCGCGTAGACGAAGGTCACGCCGAGGAAGATCCGCAGGGGCAGCAGGGCGTGCCGGGCCGCCGACTCCTTCAGCGAGGAGCGCTTCGGCGGGAGGACAGCCGAGACATCAGTTCGGGTCATGGGGGCATGTGTACCCCGATCACTCGGCCACGTCGATGGTGCAGCGGTTGGATTCCACTCCCGCTGCGGTGACCACCTGGATCTCGACGCGCCCCGGTTCCACTTCCGCCGGGACCGGCACGGTCAGCACGGCGTCGGAGGGATTGGTGAACCCGCCCGCCACCGGAACCAGCGGCACGTGCACGTGGACCGCCCCGATCCGCACCACCAGCCGGGCCAGCATCTCCGGCGTCTGAGCCCCGGGCGGCACGAAGCCCACCCCCCGGATCTCGATGTCGTCCCCGGGGCGGACGGCCGCGTCCAGGTCCCCGGGCTCGCGTCTGCGCACCACCGACAGCACCAGCGGGCGGGTGCCCTCCGCGTACTTGGCCGCCAGGTACACCGCGGCCGACAGGGCCATCAGCAGGGCCAGCGCCCACGGGAGCCGCGGCAGCCGGTCGGGGAACCGGGCCAGCGACGCCGCCGCGTAGGCCAGCACCACCGTCGAGACGAGCACGTACTGCGCGTCCGGGAAGCTGCCGCGCCCGGCGTCGTCCGTAAGCAGGTCCACCCCGCGCGGCCGGTCGGCGGGCAGCTTCTGCAGCCGCTGGCCCATGATCCGTACGGAGACCACCCGGCGCACCAGCACGGCCACGACGGAGGTCAGCGAGACCACCGCCAGCAGCGGCAGCGCCCGGTCCAGCGCCAGCCCCGCGTACAGCGCCTGCCGCTCCGGGCCGGGCGACGAGGCCGCCAGCCGCAGCGCGGGCAGCAGCGCGGCGAACGCCGTCAGCACCACCCAGGCGCTGGGCACCGTCTTGGAGGTGGACAGCCGGTTGTCCTCGCCGACGATCGGGGCGAGGAGTCCGCCGCGCACCGACTGGGGGCGGGCCGCGACGGTGAGCAGCCCGGCCAGCGCCAGGGCCGTCAGCAGTCCGGCGGTGCGGGCCGTGGACCAGCCGGTGCCGAGCGCGGTGCCGACCTGGACGAGGAGCAGGACCCCGGCGGCGATCCACACGGCGAGCACGGCCCGCCGCGAGAACAGGTACAGCCAGGAGCTCCCCGCCTCCCGGCTGCGGTCGGCGACGCTGCGGGCCGACAGGGTCAGCTCGTCGGAGACCCACTGGCGGGACGCTCCGAGGGAGTGGGCCACGGCGGCCGGCACCCCCTGCCCCGCGGCGAACTCGTCGCGCTTCTCCAGGAAGGCGGCGACGGCGCGGCGGTGCCCTACCCGCACGCACTCCTCGCAGGTGCAGGCGGCGGTATGGGTACTTCGGGAGATCTCTTGGACAGCCACGTGCGTGCCGCCTCTCTGAACAACGGTGCAGTGCCAGCGAATTGTGCACCACTGCGGCAGTGTTCCGGATTGCGCACGATGTCAGAGCAGGTGATTAACGGTTCATGATGTTGACGCCACTGTCTGCCACAGCGGTTGATAGCTGACCCAGGCGGCCAGATCGCCGCCGAACCGCTCGCGCGCGGCCACTGCACGGTGGTGGTCGATGAGCACCGGCTTTCCGGCCGCCCGGGCGATCAGCTGGACCTGTGCGGCCCGCTCCGCCGCGATGAACCACCACGCGGCCGCGTCCACCGAATCGCCGACCGTCAGCAGCCCCTGGTTTCGCAGGATGAGCGCCTTGTACGGGCCGAGCGCGCGGCTGATCCGCGCGCCGTCCTCCGGGCCGGCCCACTCGTCGAGGAGCGCGTGGTCCTCGTAGAAGGCGCAGGCCTCGTGGGTGACGGGGGCGAGCAGTTCACCGAGGCAGGCGAGGGCGCGGCCGTACGGGGCCGGCGTACGCACGACGGCCACCGCCTCGGGGCGCGCCCGGTGCACGGCTGCGTGCACGGCGAGGGCCAGCTGGTTGACCCGCCGCTCCCCCTGGAGCACCCGCCCGCCGCCGTCGACCAGCAGCAGGTCGTCGGGGCCCAGACCGGCCAACGCCCGGCCGAAGGGGTTCACCCAGTAGCAGTCCTCGAACTCCGGGTCCCGCGCGGTGACGTGCCCGGCGACCCCGTCCTCGTACCCGAGGCGCGCGAACAGCCGCAGGGCTCCGGCGAGCCGCTCCTTGCGGTACGCGCGCTCCTCGGCCGGGTCCGTGTGCTCGGGCGGCATCTCGAACCGCAGCCGGTCCACCGGCACGGGAGCGGGTACGAACTGGTCCGGCATGGCCCCTCCTCCTGGTCGCGGCGCAAGCTACCGGCGGGGCCGCCAAGTGGCCAGAGGAACGGCGAAGCCGCCGCTCCCCGGGGAGCGGCGGCTTCGATGAACGCGGTGGGGACTACTCCCACTCGATGGTGCCCGGGGGCTTGCTCGTGCAGTCCAGGACCACACGGTTCACGTCCGGCACCTCGTTGGTGATGCGGGTGGAGATCCGCGCGAGCACCTCGTACGGCAGGCGCGTCCAGTCCGCGGTCATCGCGTCCTCGGAGGAGACGGGGCGCAGCACGATCGGGTGGCCGTAGGTGCGGCCGTCGCCCTGGACGCCGACGCTGCGGACGTCCGCGAGCAGGACGACCGGGCACTGCCAGATCTCGCGGTCCAGGCCGGCCGCGGTGAGCTCGTGGCGGGCGATCGCGTCGGCCTCGCGCAGCAGGTCCAGGCGCTCCTTGGTGACCTCACCGACGATGCGGATGCCGAGGCCGGGGCCGGGGAAGGGCTGGCGCTGGACGATTTCCTCGGGCAGACCGAGCTCTTGGCCGACCATCCGGACCTCGTCCTTGAACAGCTGGCGCAGCGGCTCGACGAGCTCGAACTCGATGTCGTCGGGAAGACCGCCCACGTTGTGGTGGGACTTGATGTTCGCGGTGCCGGTGCCGCCGCCGGACTCGACCACGTCCGGGTACAGGGTGCCCTGCACGAGGAAGGCGACCGCGGGGCCGTCCTCCTGGAGGATCTCCAGCTGGGCCTGCTCGAAGACGCGGATGAACTCGCGGCCGATGATCTTGCGCTTGGTCTCCGGGTCGGAGACCCCGGCCAGCGCGGTCAGGAACCGCTCCTGCGCGTCGACGACCTTCAGCTGCACGCCGGTGGCGGCGACGAAGTCCTTCTCGACCTGCTCGGTCTCGCCCTTGCGCATCAGGCCGTGGTCGACGTACACGCAGGTCAGCTGCGAGCCGATGGCCTTCTGCACGAGCGCTGCCGCGACCGCGGAGTCCACGCCGCCGGACAGGCCGCAGATGGCGCGCTTGTCGCCGACCTGCTCGCGGATCGCGGCGATCTGCTCCTCGACGATGTTGCCGGTGGTCCAGCTGGGGGCCAGGCCGGCGCCGCGGTAGAGGAAGTGCTCCAGGACCTGCTGGCCGTGCGTGGAGTGCATGACCTCGGGGTGGTACTGGACCCCGTACAGCTTCTTCTCGTCGTTCTCGAAGGCCGCGACCGGGACGACGTCGGTCGACGCGGTGACGGTGAAGCCCTCGGGGGCGGCGGAGCAGGCGTCCCCGTGGGACATCCACACCGACTGCTGCTCGGGCGTGCCCTCGAAGAGGGTGGAGCCGGCCTTGGAGACGGCCAGCGGGGTGCGGCCGTATTCGCGGGCGCCGGTGTTGTCGACCTTGCCGCCGAGGGTGGTCGCCATCAGCTGGAAGCCGTAGCACATGCCGAAGACGGGGACACCGGCCTCGAACAGGGAGCGGTCGAGCTGCGGGGCACCCTCCTCGTACACGGAGGACGGGCCGCCGGAGAGGATGATCGCCTTGGGGTTCTTGGCCAGCATCTCGTCGACGGGCATCGAGCTCGGCACGATCTCGCTGTAGACCCGTGCCTCGCGGACGCGGCGGGCGATGAGCTGGGCGTACTGGGCGCCGAAGTCGACGACGAGAACCGTGTCCGGGGCGCTGTCGTGGGCGGCGGAGGGTGCTTCTGGCACGGGGCGGCCTTCCGGCGGAAGAGGTGGCTGTTTTGTCAATTCTAACGGGGGACGCACCCCCCTATTCGTCTCACCATCCGAACCCGGTTGGCCGGGAGGGGGACGGAAGGCAATAATCCCCTTCATGCGCAAGCAGCTGAGCTTCCTCTTTACCTATGGCACCGGCCGGTCCGGTCGCCATGGGTCATCGTGATGCTCGCTTGAGCCGCTGACTTCCCAGAGCGCCCCGGTCCGACAGGACCGGGGCGCTCTCGCGTTCTCCGGCCTGTGGGCCCCACCCGACAGGAGACCGACATGAACACGATCACCACCACCCCCGAACAGCTGATCGCCGACTCCCGCGCCCGCATCGACGCCCTCGACGACCGGATCATCGGCCTGATCCAGGAACGCATGGCCGTCTCGACGGTCATCCAGGAGGCCCGGATCACCTCCGGCGGCCGCCGGGTGCACCTGTCGCGCGAGATGGAGGTGCTCTCGCACTGGAGCGACGCCCTCGGAAAGCCCGGCACGACCCTGGCCATGACGCTGCTGGAGCTGTGCCGGGGCCGAGTCTGACGGGTGTTCGTCACTCGTCCGGCCCGTGACCGCCCCCAGGGCCCTTCGTTGGTGAGGATGTCCGCGCCAGCCAGGCGCGGAACGACCGCAACACCACGCGTGGCTCCGCCGGAGCGATGAGACGCACGCCCCGTGGAGCGTGCGTCGTGGGACCTCGCTCCCCCGCGTGACCGGACGGCAGGGGACAGCAGCCCGGTCACCCCGCGAAGGACGGCCGGCCCAGGGGACGCCCCGGGCCGGCCGTTCGGCGTTCCGCGTTCCGTGTCCGGGGTTCGGGGTTCCGCGTCGGCGTTCCGCGTTCCGCGTTCCGCTCGCGAGCCCCCCGGCCCCTTGGGATCCCTCACGTAGCACATGCACATTTCGCTGTGTGATCGACACCACAGCCCGGGCTGCGTGATTCCGGTACAACCATCCGTACCGACCGCCTGTCACTCATGTACCGCGGTGGGTACCGCGCTCGGAGGGGGAGCGCGGTACCGACCCGGTTGTCAGGCCGGGTCCGCGGCCTTCGGCGGGACTTCCGGGACCGCCAGGAACGGCAGCCGCAGCGCACCGAAGGCCTCCTTCGGGACGGCCGGCCGGACCGGCTCCACCGCCGCGAGGCGCACGTAACCCTCCCCCTGCTCCGGCCGCGGGTCCTGCTCGCCCTTGTTCGGCCAGTACGACATCGCCCGCTCGGCCTGCGCCGTGATCGTCAGCGACGGGTTGACCCCGAGGTTCGCGGAGACCGCCGAACCGTCCACCACCGAGATCCCCGGGTGCCCGTAGAGCCGGTGGTACGGGTCCACCACGCCCTCCCCCGCGGAGGCGCCGATCGGGCAGCCGCCGAGGAAGTGCGCGGTCAGCGGGGTCCCCATCAGCTCGCCGACGTTGCTGCCGGGGAAGCCGTTGATCTCCTCGGCGAGCAGCGTCGCGGCCTGGGTGGCCTCCGCGATCTGCACCGGGTTCGGGGCGCCGTGGCCCTGGCGGGCGGTCAGCAGGCCCTTCCCGATCCCGCCGGGCTTGCGGTAGGTCGTCAGGGAGTTGTCCAGCGACTGCATCACCAGACCGATGATCGTCCGCTCCGACCAGCGACGGTTGGAGAGCGAGCGGACCAGCTGCAGCGGATGGCGGGCGGTGCGGGCGAACCACGCCCGGACCCGGTGCTTGGCGTAGGGCACCTGGAGGACGGTCATGAACCCCATGGCGTTGGAGCCCTTGCCGTAGCGGACGGGCTCGATGTGGGTGTCGTCGTTGGGGTGCACCGAAGAGGTGATCGCCACGCCCCGGGTGAAGTCGGCCCGCCGGTCGGCTCCGTGCCGTTTGCGGTAGCGGCGGTCGTCCGTCTGCGCGCCGACCAGGCCTTCCGAGTTGGTCCGGGTCAGGTCGCCGAGCCTGTCCGAGATCTTCGGCAGCTCGCCCAGGTCCTTCATCGTGTGCAGCAGGGTCTGGGTGCCGTACGTGCCCGCCGCGACGACCACGTACCGGGCGCGCAGCACCTTGGCCCTGCCGGAGCGGCGGCCGTCGGTGGGGACGGTACGGACCCGGTAGCCGCCCTCGGGGTGTTCGGAGAGCGCGGTGACCGTGGTCATGGGGTGGATGACGGCGCCCGCGCGCTCGGCGAGGTGCAGGTAGTTCTCGTTCAGGGTGTTCTTCGCGCCGTGACGGCAACCGGTCATGCACTCGCCGCACTCGGTGCAGGCCTTGCGGGCGGGCCCGGCGCCGCCGAAGTACGGGTCGGGGACCTCCTGGCCGGGGCGGGCCTCGCAGCCGCCCCCGGCGTCCGAGCCGTCGCCGAAGAAGACGCCGACCGGGGCCATGTGGAAGGAGTCCCCGACGCCCATCTTCTCGGCGGCGGCCTTCAGGTGGACGTCGGAGGGGGTCATCGTCGGGTTGAGCCGCACGCCGAGCATCCGCTTGGCCTGGTCGTAGTACGGGGTGAGCTCGTCCTGCCAGTCTGTGATCGAAGCCCACTGCCGGTCCTCGAAGAAGGCCGTGGGCGGCACGTACAGGGTGTTGGCGTAGTTGAGCGAGCCGCCGCCCACGCCGGCGCCCGCGAGCACCATGACATTGCCGAGCAGGTGGATCCGCTGGATCCCGTACAGCCCGAGGGCCGGGGCCCACAGGTAGTTCCGCAGGTCCCAGCTGTTCTTGGGCAGGCTCTCGCGGGTGAACCGGCGGCCTGCCTCCAGGACGCCGACCCGGTAGCCCTTCTCGGTGAGGCGCAGGGCGGAGACCGACCCCCCGAAGCCCGATCCGATGACGATGACGTCGTAGTCGTATGCGTCGTCGTATGCGTCGTCGTGCGACACGGGTACCCCTTAGCGCAGTCGGAGAGCCTTCATGACCTTGAGGCTGCGGGTCATGAACGCCGCGTACTTCTCGTCGTCCATGCCCAGCGAGGGCGCCATCGGCAGCAGCCGCTGGTGGGCGACGGTCTGGGCCTCGGTGTACTTGAGGATGCCCTCGGAGCCGTGGCGGCGGCCGAGACCGGAGTCCTTCATGCCGCCCATGGGTGCCTGGGCGCTGCCGTAGGCGGGGGCGTAGCCCTCGTTGATGTTGACGGTGCCGGTGCGCAGGCGGGCGGCGACCGCGTGGCCGCGGCGGGAGTCCTTGGTCCAGACGCTGGAGTTCAGGCCGTAGGCGGTGGCGTTGGCGTCCGCGATCGCCTGGTCCTCGTCGGTGAAGCGGTAGATGGAGACGACCGGGCCGAAGGTCTCCTCGCCGCACACCGCCATGGGTGCCTCGACGCCGTCGAGGATGGTGGGCTCGTAGAAGAGGGGGCCGATGTCGGGGCGGGCGGTGCCGCCCGCGACGAGCGTGGCGCCCTTGGCGACGGCCTCGTCCACGTGCCGCTGTACGGTCTCCAGCTGGCGCTCGCCGACGAGCGATCCCATGTCGGCGCCGTAGGCGAGGGACTTGCCGAGGCGCATCGCCTTCGTCCGGGCGGCGAAGCGGGCCACGAACGCGTCGGCGATCGAGGCGTGGACGTAGAGCCGCTCGATGGAAATGCACAGCTGGCCGGCGGAGGAGAAGCAGGCGCGTACGGCGCCCGCCGCCGCTTTCTCTATGTCGGCGTCGTGCAGGACGAGCATCGCGTTCTTGCCGCCCAGCTCCAGAGTGACGCCGACGAGGCGGTCGGCCGCGCCCCGGGCGACCTCGCGGCCGGTGCGGGTGGAGCCGGTGAAGGAGACGTAGTCGGCGTGCCGGACCACCTCGGGGCCGACGACGGGGCCCTCACCGAGGACGATCTGGAAGACCTCGGCGGGCAGGCCGGCCTCGATCAGCAGGTCGCGCGCCCACAGGGCGGTCAGGGCGGTCTCGGTGTCGGGCTTCATGACGAGCGCGTTGCCCGCCGCGAAGGCGGGCAGGGCGTCGCCGACGGAGAGCTCCAGCGGGTAGTTCCAGGGCGCGATCTGGCCGACGACCCCGCGCGGCTGGCGCAGCTCGGTGACCTTGGTGAGGGTGGGCATCGCGCCCGTGTGGCCCTTGGGGCGCAGGTACGAGGGGGCCTTGCGGCCGTAGTGGCGGGCGGAGACGGCGACCGCCTGGACCTCTTCGTGGGCGTGCAGGCGGGCCTTGCCGGTCTCCAGCTGGATGAGGTCGAGGACCTCGGCCTGCCGGGCGAGGACCAGGTCGTGGAAGCGGAGCAGGACCGCGGCCCGCTTGCGTACGGGGAGGGCGGCCCAGGCGGGCTGGGCGGCGCGGGCCCGGCCGAACGCCTCGGCGACGTCCTCGGGGGTGGCCTCGGGGAGCTCGGCCAGCCGGTCCCCGGTGAAGGGGGTGTGGTTGGCGGTGCGGCCGGAGCCGATCACCCCGCGGGTGAGGCGGGCGATGAGGTCGGGGGTCACCACGTCGGCGGCGGTGCGGGCGCCGGCCGGGGCCGGGGCGACCGGGTTGGTGGGTTCCGGTGCGGTGCGGAGGGGGGCCGGGGCCTGCGAGTCCGTCATGGCGGTGAGCGTATTGCGCCCGGCAGCCTTTGGGTACCCGTCGGTAACCTGATTTTGCCATTTCCGCCAGTGATCGCTGGCAGGATGACGTGATCAGGGCTTCTTGGCGGGTGGAGCCCAGCCGCTGAGCACGATGTCGAACTGCTGGCGGGTCGTGTCCCAGTCGGCGGCGGGGCTCGACATGTAGATCGCGTACTCGGTGCCGTCCGGGGCGATGTACATCTGCTCGATGGCTCGGCGCGGTCCCGCCTGCGTCCCTTTCTCGGTCCAGCTGAACTCCCACAGCGCGGCCCGGACGGTGTCGCGGAAGGTGTTCTGGTTCAGCCGCTGCTTCTTGTAGTCCGTCCGCTTCGCCACCTGCTTCTCCAGGTCGACCAGGTGCTCGTACGGGTTCGCGTAGTCCGGGGTGGAGTCGGCGGCGATCCGGATGAAGTGCTTCCCGTTGTCCGGGGTGTAGTCGATCTGGTTGCCGTCCATCTGACGCTTCCAGCCCTCCGGGACGAAGAGGGCGAAGCCCGTCGGGTCGGTGACCTCGGTCCAGCCGGCCGGCACGACGTCGGCCTCGTCCGACGACGTGGTGTCCTCGTCGCCCTGCTGGTCGGGGGCGCTCGCGTTCTTGTCCGAGCCGCCGCCCTTGTCCGAGTCACCGGTGAGCTTCAGCACCCCGAAGACACCGCCGCCGCCGAGCAGCGCCGCCACCAGGGCGACCGCCGCGGCACGCTTGAGCCGGCCCGGGGCCGGGCGGGCGGGGGCGGATACGGTCTCGGGCACGGTCGGGGTCGAGGCCGAAGTGGCCGGCGGTTCCGGCAGCGGGGCCGTCTGCGCGACGTCCGCCTGCGGGGCCGCCTCCTGCGGCCGCTCCTGGGCCGGAGCGAGTTCCTGCGAAGTCACCGCGCGCGTCGGCACGTACGCCTGAGCGGCCTTCGGCGCCCGGCCCTCCATCGCCTCGATCAGCATCCGCTCGGCGTCCTCGGCCGTCGGCCGCTCCGCCGGATCCTTGCGCAGCAGGGCGGTGATGACCGGCCCCAGCGCACCGGCCTGGCGCGGCGCCGGCGGTTCGTCGTTCACCACGGCCTGGAGGCTGGAGATCGGCGAGGTGCGGCGGAACGGCGAGCGCGCCTCCACCGCCGTGTACAGGGTGGCGCCCAGCGACCACAGGTCGGAGGCCGTGCCGGGGGTCGCGCCGGTGACCCGCTCGGGGGCCAGGTAGTCGATGGAGCCGACGATCTCGCCGGTTCGCGTGATGGACGAGTCGCCCTCGATCGCGGCGATCCCGAAGTCCGTGAGCAGCACCCGGCCGTCCTTGGCGAGCAGCACGTTGCCCGGCTTCACGTCCCGGTGCAGTACGCCCACCGCGTGCGCGGCGCGCAGCGCGCCCAGCACGTGCAGCCCGATCCTGGCAGCCTCACGGGGCTCGATGCGCCCGGCCGCCTTGGCCGCGTCCGCGAGCGAGGGTCCGTCGATGTACTCCATGACGATCCACGGCCGGTCGTCGTGCTCCAGCACGTCGTGGACGGTGACGACCGCCGGATGCTGGATCCGGGCCGCGGCCCGGGCCTCCTTCTGCGTCCGGGCGTGCATGACGTCCCGGTCGGCCTGGGCCACGTACAGACCCGCCGTCAGTTCCTTGACGGCGACGGTCCTGTGGAGCAGCTCGTCATGCGCGCGCCACACCTTGCCCATGCCGCCGCGGCCGATCGGCTCGACGAGCCGATACCGGCCCGCCAGCACGGCGCCCCCACCTGTCTGCTGTTCCACGAAACCCCGCCGCTCTCTGCACTTCAGGCCAGATTACGGAGCCCACAGGGGCTGTCGGAACCGCCCGGCCGCCGAAAGGCGGCACTGTGACGCAATCGCCGTACTGACCGCCCGTCAGGCTCCCCTCAACCCCCCGACTTGTAACTCGCCGTGGCCTTCTCGAAGACTTCGGTGACCTTGCTCTGTTCGTCCTCCGGGCCCGTCACCATCACGACGTGGTAGCTGCCGCCGAGCGCGACGACGAAGTTGCGGGCGAAGACGTTGCGGCCGGTGCCGTCGATCCACGTGTAGCGGCCCGTGGCACGCAGTTGCTGCCCGACCTTGGTGGTCTTGACGTCGCCGACGGTGGACCAGGTGGAGCTCCGGTACGGGGCCAGCTCCTGCTGCTTGTCCTTCTGGTACGCCGCCGGGTCCGGGTTCCCCTCGACCTTGTCCCGGCCGGGGACGACGGTCAGGGTGAACTGCCCCCCGGTGTAGCGCACCTGGCCGGCTTCGTTGATGCCGCGGCGCTCCCAGCCGTCGGGGACCGCGATCTCGAAGTGCTCCGGGTCCTGCTGGGTGGTGTAACCGGCCGGGGCGGGGGCCGGCGCGGCCGTCGGAGCGGTGGCGGGCGGCGTGGTGGTCTGGGGCGCGGTCTTGGACTCAGGGGTTCCGCTGGGCACCTGGGACGGGCTCTGCTTGGGCGTTGTCTGCGCGCCGCTGCCCTGTTCCCCCGGTTCGGCGGACCGGGGCATGAACAGCATCGCGTACGCCACGGCCCCGGCGAGCAGGACCAGGATGCCGACGAGCAGGGTCCGGCCCAGGGATCGGGGCCCCCGGGGGGCCGCGGGATTGCGGTGGCGCCCGTGGAGTTCGCCACGGCGGCGTACGACGGGCAGCCGCGCGGGATCCGGCTCCGGCATCGGGAGCAAGGCGAAGCCGGCCTCGGGCTCGGGTGCGGAGCGTACGAGCGAGCGCAGCCAGCCGCGCAGCTCCTCGAAATCGGGCCGCTCTTCCGGGTCCTGACGCAGCAGCGACTCCACGACCGGGCGGAGCGCGCCGCACTCCTCCGCGAAGGCGGGCGGCTCGGCGCAGACCATCTCGACGAGCTCGGCGACGCTTTCCTCGGGGTACGGGGCGTGGCCCTGGACGGCGCGGTACAGCAGCGCGCCGAGCGCCCAGAGGTCGGTGGCGGGCCCGATGGGGGGCGCCAAGTGCCAGTGCCCGTGCACGGGACCGGCCTGCTCGGGGGCCCACCGTTCGGTGACGGCTCCGACGACGGCCATCCGTGTCTGGCGCGCCCGCTCGGCGTCCAGCCCGCTCCGGGGCCCGGTCCAGCCGGAACCGGAGCCTGAGCCGGGGCCCGCCTGCGGCTGCGGTCGCGCCGGTGCGGTGTCGGCCTGGCGGTAGCCCTGCGGGAGCGCGAGCTGGGCGGGGAGCACGGGCGGCTGCGACCCGGGCTCCAGGGCGGGCGCGGGCTCCAGAACGGGCGCGGGCTCCAGGCCGGGCGCGGGCTCCAGGCCGGGCGCGGGCTCCAGGCCGGGCGCGGGCTCCAGGCCGGGCGCGGGCTCCAGGCCGGGCGCGGGCTCCAGGGCGGGCGCGGGCTCCGAGGTGGGTGCGGGCTCCGGCTCGGGCGCCCGGTCGGGGGGGGCGAGGGCCGGGCGGCGGGGGGTGGCCCCGTGCCAGGCGGCGGCGCCGGTCTCCGGGCCGCCGTACGGGTACGAGTACCCCTGCGGGAGGGTCGACCCCTGCGGCCTCGGCTCCGGCACGACCACGGGCCCGGCCTTGCGCTGCTCGCCGACCTTGGCGGCGGCCGCCCGCGCCCCGGCCCGGTACGCGGCGATGGCACCGGCGCGCGCGGCGGCGTCGTGGTCGGGCCGCTCCTGGGGGCGTACGGGGGTGATGTGATCGGTGTACCGCGGCCCGGTGTCGTACCCAGGAGCCACCAGCGGCGCGTATGCGGCGTCGGGCAGCTCGGGGCCGACGGACCCCGTACCCGCGACGGTCCCGCGGCCGAATCCTTCACCCGGCCCGGTCTCCCGAGCCGCCGGGGTGTGCGGACCGCCCCACCCCGCGCCGCCGCCGGAGGTCTCGCCTTCGGCGGTGCCCGGGACGGGGTCGTACCCGCAGAGGGCCTCCTCCGCCGCACCGGCCGCGAGGCCGGTCAGCACGACCCGGCCGTCGTCGCAGACGAGCACCGTCCGCACGGTGATGTTCCGGTGGGTCCAGCCGTGCGCGTGCAGCACCCGCAGCGCGGTCAGCACGTCCGAGGCCACTTCCGCCGCCCGGTAGGGGCTCAGCGGTTCATCGGCTATCAGCGCCGCCAGCGGCCTGGCCGGGACCAGTTCGCTCACTATCCACAGCGACCCGTCCTCGGCGAACACGTCGAAGACCTGGTCCAGCCGGGGATGGTCGGGGATGGAGGCAGCGGCCTGCGCCGCCTCGATCGCGCGCCGCACGGCCGGCAGGTCGCCCGGAGCGCGGCTCCCCGCCGCCGGAACGGCCCGCTGCCCGTCCAGCAGCTCGGCGTCCACGACCTCCGGCAACGGCACCTGCCGCACCAGGACTTCCTGCCCGCTCCGGGTGTCGAAGGCCCGGGTCTCCACCAGTTCGTACTCGTCCGACGGCGGGAGCGGCAGACGGTAGCGGTGAGCCAGGATCCGGCCCGCGTAGTCCTCCACATCGCCTCCCCCGAGTGCGGTGGGGTCCCCGTGGCCCCGCTGCCACGATACGTCGCCGGGGCCGCCCGCGTCCCGAGGTCAGCCCAGCGGCTGGAAGGTCTCGTACGCGGTGGCGCGCATCTGCGTGCACTCGGGTCCGTCCCACTGGTCCACGGCGCAGCTGATCATGATGGCGTAGCCGTGCGTCGCGTCCATCTTGAAGCCGCGGTTGAGCACCCGGACCCGGATGCCGTTCTGGTCTCGCTCGAACTCCCAGTCGGCGACGGTGGGGTAGTTCCGGTAGCTCGCCACGTCGATCCTGATGAGCCTGTAGTTCGTGCTGCTGGCCGCCGTACCGGGGTTCGACTCGACCCAGGCCTTGCGCGCGTCGTCCTTCGGGCTGCTGTTGTAGTCGACCTGGATGCGCGGGAAGCCGCCGTCGCGGCTGTATATCCCGCCCGAGTTCTTCCCCGCTATGCCCGTCTGCCTGAAGCCCTCGGGCATCGCCATCGAGAAGTGGAATCCGGGCTCCGTCACCATGACGTATCCCGCGGGGAGTCCGCTGACCGAGCCGCCCGGCTGTGCGCCCTGGCCCTGGCCCTGGCCGGCGGCCGGGGTCTGCTGGCCCTGCCCCTGGCTCTGCCCCTGGCTCTGGGCGCCGGGGGTGGCGTTGCCGTTGGTCCCGCCCTGCTCGCCGGGCTTCGCCGAAGGCTGCGGCGAGGACTGCGGGGTGGCGCCCGGGGACTGGGCGGCGGACGCGGACGGGGTGGTCTTGCCGCCCTTGCCCTCGTCCTTGCGGCCGTCGGTGTCGTCGCCGTTGAAGGCGTAGACGATGAGCGAGCCGACGGCCGCGAGTACGACCACGACGGCGGCTATCGCGAGCGCGATGGTGCGGCGCGGCATGACGTCGGTGAGCGGGGCCGCCACCGGGGAGGTCTTCGCCGCGGCCGCGGGCTTGGACTTGGGCTCGGACGCGGGTGCCTCCGCGGCCGAGGCGGCCGTGGTGGCGGCGGCCACCGCCGCCGCCTTGCGGGCCGCCTTCAGCGCGGCGCGGGCTCGTTCGCGCTGCTCGCGCTCCCGCCGCTCGCGTTCCTTCTTCGCCGCCTTCTCGGCGGCCTTGTCCGCGGCCGCCTGCTCCGCGGCCGCCTTGGCGTCCGCGAGCGAGATCTGCCGGGTCTCCTCGGCGGCCGGGGCCGCCACGGGGGCCGGGGCGGGCTCGGGCGCGTTGACGACGGCGGTGAGCATCGCCCGCGCCCGGCCGTCGTCGAGGCGCTGGGCCGGGTCCTTGGCGAGCAGGCCGTAGATGACCTCGGTCAGCGGGCCCGCGTTCTTGGGCGGCTCCACCGGCTCGGTCATCACGGCGGTGAGGGTGGCGAGGGCGGAGCCCTTGTCGTACGGGGGCACGCCCTCGACGGCGGCGTACAGCAGACCACCGAGCGACCACATGTCGGCGGGCGGACCGGGCTTGTAACCGCGGGCGCGCTCCGGGGAGATGTAGGAGGGCGCGCCGACGAGCATGCCGGTGGAGGTGACGGAGGGGTCGCCCTCGACCTGCGCGATGCCGAAGTCGGTGAGGACGACGCGGCCGCTGGCGGCGATGAGAACGTTGGACGGTTTGACGTCGCGGTGCAGGATGCCCTGGCCGTGCGCGGCGCGCAGGACGTCGAGCACCGCGAGGCCGACCTCGGCGGCGCGGTGCGGGGTGAGCGGGCCGTTCTCCCGTATGAACTCGGCGAGCGAGGGGCCCTCGATGAGCTCCATGACGATCCAGGGGCGGCCGTCTTCGTCGACGACGTCGAAGACGGTGACCGCGCCCCCGCTCCGGATCCGGGCGATGGCCTTGGCCTCGCGCAGGGTACGGGTGATCAGACGGCGCTTCTCGTCCTCGTCGACCCCGGTGCCGAAACGGAGTTCCTTGACGGCGACGATCCGGCCGAGGGTCTCGTCCTCGGCGCGCCAGACGGTACCCATGCCGCCCTTGCCGAGCACGGCTCCCAGCCGGTAGCGGCCCGCGAGCAGCCGGCCTTTGTCCTCGCCGTTCCCGGCCGACTTGGCGGCCTCGACCCTGGCCTTGACCTCGGCGGCCACGGCATCGGCCTTCTCCACCACGGAATTGACGGGCTTCGCCAGGTCGGCCTTGGCCGCCTCGGCCCTGGGCTTCGCGTCCTCGGGTCGGGCCGCGGCCGCAGCCGCGGACTTGGCATCGTCCGGCTTCGCCGCAGGCGCAGGCGCGACCTTGGCATCCTCGGGCTTCGCCGCAGGCGCAGGCGCGGCCTTGGCATCCTCGGGCTTCGCCGCAGGCGCGACCTTGGCATCCGCGGCCTCGGCCACGGCCTTCACTTCCGCGGCCTCGGCCTCGGGCTTCGGTTCCTCGGCCCTGGCCTTCGTCAACCCCGGCTTCGCAGCCGCAGGCTTCGCACCCTCAGCAGGCGCGGCCTCGGCCGACGCAGCCGGAGCCGCAGCTCCCTCATCCTCGGGCTTCGCCGCAGGCGTCCCGTGCTCCGGCTTCGACATGCGTCCCCTCTGCGATCGTGCCGCCCGCTCCGGCGGCCCCGGCAGCTCCCGGGGTCCGCGGTAACCCGCCCCGGCAGAACCCTCATTGTTCCTCACTCCGCAACGGACGGGCGCCCCGGGTCCGCGGTTCCCCTTTCCGCATCCCGGACTTACAACGGAACGATGTCGGGCGCCCCCAGTCGCGCCGCGTCCGCCGTCTGGTCGTCCGGCTGGCGCTGCGATTCCCGCTCCGCCTGGACCCGCTTCTCGTAGTGCTCCACTTCCTTCTCGATCTGCTGCTTGTCCCACCCCAGGACCGGCGCCATCAACTCCGCGCACTCCCGCGCCGACCGCGTCCCCCGGTCGAAGGTCTCGATCGAGATCCGTGTCCGCCGCGTCAGCACGTCGTCCAGGTGCCGCGCCCCCTCGTGCGAGGCCGCGTACACGATCTCGGCGCGCAGGTAGTCATCCGCCCCGGCCACCGGGTCCCCCAGCCCCGGGTCGGCGGCGATCAGGTCCAGCAGTTCCTCCGTCAGCGACCCGTACCGGTTCAACAGGTGCTCCACCCGCACCACGTGAAGGCCCGTCCGGGCCGCGGTCCTGGCCCGTGCGTTCCACAACGCCCGGTACCCCTCCGCGCCGACCAGCGGCACGTCCTCCGTCACGCATTCCGCGACCCGCTGGTCCAGCCCGTGCACCGCCTCGTCGACGGCGTCCTTCGCCATGACCCGGTACGTCGTGTACTTGCCGCCCGCGACCACCACGAGCCCCGGCACCGGGTGCGCCACCGTATGTTCGCGCGACAGCTTGCTCGTCGCGTCCGACTCCCCGGCCAGCAGCGGCCGCAGGCCCGCGTACACACCCTGTACGTCGTCACGCGTCAGCGGCACCGCCAGCACCGAGTTCACGTGCTCCAGCAGGTAGTCGATGTCCGCGCTCGACGCCGCCGGGTGCGCCTTGTCCAGGTCCCAGTCGGTGTCCGTGGTCCCCACGATCCAGTGCCGCCCCCAGGGGATGACGAACAGCACCGACTTCTCGGTCCGCAGGATCAGCCCGGTGCTCGAATGGATCCGGTCCTTCGGCACGACCAGGTGGATGCCCTTCGACGCCCGTACGTGGAACTGCCCGCGCTCCCCGATCAGCGCCTGGGTGTCGTCCGTCCACACCCCGGTCGCGTTCACGATCTGCTTCGCGCGGATCTCGTACTCCCCGCCGCCCTCGACATCCCGCACCCGCGCCCCGACCACCCGTTCGCCCTCGCGCAGGAAGCCGATCACCCTCGCCCGGTTGGCGCAGTGCGCCCCGTACGCCGCGGCCGTCCGCACCAGCGTGGCCACGTACCGCGCGTCGTCCATCTGGGCGTCGTAGTACTGGAGGGCTCCCACCAGCGCGTCCTTGCGCAGCGCCGGCGCCACCCGCAGCGCGCGCGCCCGCGACAGGTGCCGGTGCACCGGCAGCCCGCGCCCGTGTCCGCTGGAGACCGACATGGCGTCGTAGAGCGCGACGCCCGAGCCCGCATACAGCCGTTCCCAGCCCTTGTGCTGCAACGGGTAGAGGAAAGGCACGGGCTTCACCAGGTGCGGCGCGAGGCGCTCCAGCAGCAGGCCGCGCTCCTTCAGCGCCTCCCGGACGAGGGCGAAGTCGAGCATCTCCAGGTACCGCAGGCCGCCGTGGATGAGCTTGCTCGACCTGCTCGACGTGCCGGACGCCCAGTCACGCGCTTCCACCAGCCCGGTCGACAGGCCTCTGGTCGCCGCGTCGAGCGCGGTACCGGCGCCGACCACCCCCGCGCCCACAACCAGAACGTCCAGCTCCCGCTCGGCCATCCGGGCGAGCGCCTCGGCGCGCTGCACCGGTCCCAGTGTCGCTGTCCTCACGGCTGCCTCCCGTTGGTGCGGGTGTTCCCCGCGTCGTGCGGGTGATCCCGCTCACATGCCCCGTTTCCTGATTCTGACCGCCCGCACCCACATCAGCCACCGCCTGTGGACAACACAACGACGACCACTACCCCAGAATGCGACATATCTTTCATATATACGCCTAGTCTGACATTGCGCCAGCTCCCCGGGCTCCTCCTGTGCACAGGGCTTGCGCGCGCATCCCCCTCATGTCAGGGAAGGGACGGCACCCCCATGCCCGCAGATCTCGCCGTCATCGGACTCGGCCATCTCGGCCTCCCCCTCGCCCAGGCGGCAGTCGCCGCCGGGATCGAGACGGTCGGCTACGACAGCGGTCCGGTCACGGACTCCACCCTCACCGCCGCCGAGGTCCGCCGCATGTCGGCGGCCGGCTTCCGGGTCACCACCAACCCGGCCGAGCTCGGCCGGGTCCGCACCGCCGTCATCTGCGCGCCCACCCAGCTCGGCGCCGATCGCGCGCTGGACCTGTCCGCCGTGGGCGAGGCGGGCCGCGCGCTCGCCGCACGGCTGCGCCCCCACACCACCGTGATCCTCGAATCCGCCGTCCACCCGGGCGTCACCGAGGAGTACCTCCGCCCCATCCTCGAAGAGGGCTCCGGGCTCCGGGCGGGCCGCGACTTCCACCTGGCCTACTCCCCCAGCCGCCTCGACCCGGGCAACCGCACGCACGGCGTCTCCAACACCCCCAAGGTGATCGGCGGCCTCACCCCCGCCTGCACCGAGTCCGCGCACGCCTTCTACGCCCGCCTCACCGAGAAGGTCGTCCGCGCCCGCGGCCTGCGCGAGGCCGAGACCGTACAGCTCCTGGAGACGAACTACCGGCACGTCAACATCGCCCTCATGAACGAGATGGCGGTCCTCTGCCACGATCTCGGCGTGGACCTGTGGGACGTCATCCGCTGCGCCGAGACCAAGCCGTACGGCTTCCAGGCCTTCCGTCCCGGCCCGGGCGTCGGCGGCCACGGAGTCCCGCTCGACCCGAACTACCTCCCCCACACCACCCGCACCCCCGGCCACCCCCTGCGCATGGTCGGCCTGGCGCAGGAGATCAACAACCGGATGCCGCAGTACGTCATCCAGCGCTCCGCCACCCTGCTGAACGAGCACGGCAAATCCGCCCGCGGCGCCCGCGTCCTCCTCCTGGGCGTCACCTACAAGCCCGACCTCGCCGACCAGGAGGGCTCCCCGGCCCGCGAGATCGCCAGCCGCCTGCTCGACCTGGGGGCGCTCATCAGCTACCACGACCCGTACATCGCGGGCTGGCGGGTCCGGGACCAGCCGGTCCCCCGTGCCGAATCGTTGTACGAGGCCGCCGCCAACGCGGACCTGACGATCCTGCTCCAGCACCACCGCACCTATGACCTGCAAGGCCTCGCGGTCAAGGCCCAGTTGCTCCTGGACACCCGGGGCGCCAGCCCGGCGGGGGCCGCCCACCGGCTCTGAGCGCCCGGGAATTCCCCCTCATGGATGTCACGGCCGCCTGCTAGCCTGCGGCATCACTTATCTCGCACATACGTCCCCCCGGACACGTGTGCCCGCGTATCCCTTGGGGGGGATCACCATGAGCCAGAACTTCCAGCCGCCCGCGCCCGACTCCGTCACCGAGGCGCCCGCCGCCCCGGCCCCGGCCCGCAGCGGCAACATCGGCCTCGGCCTCGTCGCGGCCGTCGTCGCGGCCCTCGTCGCGGCGGCCGCGTACGGCGGCATCATGAACGCCATCGACCGCGAGGTCGGCTACGCCGCGATCGGCGTCGGCCTGCTCGTCGGCCTCGCCGCCGGCAAGCTCGGCGGCCGCAACCCGATCCTGCCCGTCGTCGCCGCCGTGCTCTCCATCGGCGCCGTCTACCTCGGCCAGCTCTTCTTCATCGCGCTCGTGATGGCCGACTACGGCAAGATCGGCGTCGGCGAGGTCCTCAGCCAGGTCGGCATCGGCGGCCTGAACGATCTCTGGAAGGAGAACGCGGACCTCATGTCCTACGTCTTCCTCGGGATCGGCGGCTTCGCCGCCTTCGGCGCGGCCAAGAAGGTCAGCGACTGACCCGGCGCACCGCGTGACGCCGGAGGGCCGGCACCCCACACGGGGTGCCGGCCCTCCGGCGTACGTACGGCAAAGAGCCGGTCAGCGGCTGTGCTGCGAGTCCGCGACCGTGACCTCGACCCGCTGGAACTCCTTGAGCTCGCTGTAGCCGGTGGTGGCCATCGAGCGGCGCAGCGCGCCGAAGATGTTCATCGAACCGTCCGGGGAGTGCGACGGGCCGGTGAGGATCTCCTCGGTGGTGCCGACCGTACCCAGGTCGACCTTCTTGCCGCGCGGCACGTCCTCGTGGACGGCCTCCATGCCCCAGTGGTTGCCCTTGCCGGGCGCGTCGGTGGCACGGGCCAGCGGGGAGCCCATCATCACGGCGTCCGCGCCGCAGGCGACGGCCTTCGGGATGTCGCCCGACCAGCCCACGCCGCCGTCGGCGATGACGTGCACGTACCGGCCGCCGGACTCGTCCATGTAGTCGCGGCGGGCCGCTGCCACGTCCGCGACGGCGGTCGCCATCGGGACCTGGATGCCGAGCACGTTGCGCGTGGTGTGCGCGGCGCCGCCGCCGAAGCCGACCAGGACACCCGCGGCACCGGTGCGCATCAGGTGCAGGGCCGCGGTGTAGGTGGCGCAGCCGCCCACGATGACCGGGACGTCGAGCTCGTAGATGAACTGCTTCAGGTTCAGCGGCTCGGCGGCTCCGGAGACGTGCTCCGCCGACACGGTGGTGCCGCGGATCACGAAGATGTCCACGCCCGCGTCCACGACGGCCTTGGAGAACTCGGCGGTGCGCTGCGGGGAGAGCGCGGCGGCGGTGACGACGCCCGAGTCGCGGACCTCCTTGATGCGCTGCCGGATCAGGTCCGCCTGGATCGGGGCGGAGTAGATCTCCTGGAGACGGCGGGTGGCGGACTCCTCGTCCAGCTCCGCGATCTCGTCGAGCAGCGGCTGCGGGTCCTCGTAGCGGGTCCACAGGCCTTCGAGGTTCAGCACGCCGAGGCCGCCGAGCTCGCCGATGCGGATCGCGGTCTGCGGGGAGACGACCGAGTCCATGGGGGCGGCCAGGAAGGGGAGCTCGAAGCGGTACGCGTCGATCTGCCAGGCGATCGAGACCTCCTTCGGGTCCCGGGTACGCCGGCTCGGGACGATGGCGATGTCGTCGAACGCGTACGCCCTGCGGCCGCGCTTGCCGCGCCCGATCTCGATCTCAGTCACGTGTGGTGGCCTTTCCTCTGGGTCTGCCCGTCCAGTATCCCCGAACGCCGGAGAGTCGCGTTGCCATGACCGCTGTACGGACGCGGGCACGGGCACGGCGAAGGGGCGGGCCCGACGGGCCCGCCCCTCACATGGCCGCTCCGATCAGCCCTTGCGGCTGTAGTTCGGCGCTTCCACCGTCATCTGGATGTCGTGCGGGTGGCTCTCCTTGAGGCCCGCCGAGGTGATCCGGACGAAGCGGCCCCGGTCCTGCAGCTCGGGAACCGTGCGGCCGCCGACGTAGAACATCGACTGGCGCAGGCCGCCGACGAGCTGGTGCACGACCGCGGAGAGCGGACCGCGGTAGGGAACCTGGCCCTCGATGCCCTCGGGGATGAGCTTGTCGTCGCCACCCACGCCCTCCTGGAAGTAGCGGTCCTTGGAGAAGGAGCGCTGGTCGCCACGGGACTGCATCGCGCCGAGCGAGCCCATGCCGCGGTACGACTTGAACTGCTTGCCGTTGATGAAGAGCAGCTCGCCGGGGGACTCCTCGCAGCCCGCGAGCAGCGAGCCGAGCATCACCGTGTCGGCGCCCGCGACCAGGGCCTTGGCGATGTCGCCGGAGTACTGCAGGCCGCCGTCGCCGATGACCGGGACGCCCGCGGCCTTGGCGGCCAGCGAAGCCTCGTAGATGGCGGTGACCTGCGGGACGCCGATGCCGGCGACCACGCGGGTGGTGCAGATGGAGCCGGGGCCGACGCCGACCTTGATGCCGTCGCAGCCGGCGTCGATCAGCGCCTGGGCACCGTCGCGGGTGGCGACGTTGCCGCCGATGACGTCCACGCCGGAGTTCGACTTGATCTTGGCGACCATGTCGCCGACCAGGCGGGAGTGGCCGTGGGCGGTGTCGACGACGATGAAGTCGGCGCCCGCCTCGATCAGGGCCTGGGCACGGTCGAACGCGTCACCGGCGACGCCGACGGCCGCGCCGACGAGCAGCCGGCCGTCGTTGTCCTTGGCGGCGTTCGGGTACTTCTCGGCCTTGACGAAGTCCTTGACCGTGATGAGGCCCTTGAGGATGCCCGCGTCGTCGACCAGCGGAAGCTTCTCGATCTTGTGGCGGCGCAGCAGCTCCATGGCGTCCACGCCGGAGATGCCCACCTTGCCCGTGACCAGCGGCATCGGGGTCATGACCTCGCGCACCTGACGGCTGCGGTCCGACTCGAAGGCCATGTCGCGGTTGGTGACGATGCCGAGCAGCTTGCCCGCCGGGTCCGTGACCGGGACGCCGGAGATGCGGAACTTGGCGCACAGCTCGTCGGCCTCGCGCAGCGTCGCGTCCGGGTGCACCGTGATCGGGTCGCTGACCATGCCGGACTCGGAGCGCTTGACCAGGTCGACCTGGTTGGCCTGGTCGGCGATCGACAGGTTGCGGTGCAGTACGCCCACGCCGCCCTGGCGGGCCATCGCGATGGCCATGCGGGCCTCGGTGACCTTGTCCATCGCCGCGGACAGCAGCGGAACGTTCACGCGCACGTTCCGGGAGATGAGGGAAGAGGTATCGATCGCGTCAGGCGACATGTCCGACGCGCCCGGCAGCAGCAGCACGTCGTCGTAGGTCAGTCCGAGCGTGGCGAATTTGTCGGGCACTCCGTCGGCGGTCATGACACCTTCCCAAATGGTCTTGCTCAGCGCGGATGTCCATGCTAACGGGATCCCGACGCGTCTCATTCCACGACCAAGGTCAAGCAGAAGATTTGTAGTTTCCTACGGAGATCCTCGCCGGGATTTCTACTGCTCGGCGAGCGCGCGGAGCCGGCTGAGCGCCCGGTGCTGGGCGACGCGCACCGCCCCGGGGGACATGCCGAGCATCTGCCCGGTCTCCTCGGCGGTAAGCCCGACGGCCACCCGCAGCACGAGGAGCTCGCGCTGGTTCTCCGGGAGGTTGGCCAGCAGCTTCTTGGCCCAGGCCGCGTCACTGCTGAGCAGCGCCCGCTCCTCGGGACCCAGCGAGTCGTCGGGCCGCTCCGGCATCTCGTCCGAGGGCACGGCCGTGCTGCCCGGGTGCCGCATGGCGGCCCGCTGCAGGTCGGCGACCTTGTGTGCGGCAATCGCGAAGACGAAGGCCTCGAAGGGCCGCCCGGTGTCCCGGTAGCGCGGCAGGGCCATCAGGACGGCGACGCAGACTTCCTGCGCCAGGTCCTCCACGAAGTGGCGGGCGTCACCCGGGAGCCGCGAGAGCCGGGTGCGGCAGTAGCGGATCGCGAGCGGGTGAACGAACGCGAGCAGGTCGTGCGTGGCCTGCTCGTCGCCCTCCACCGCTCGGCGTACGAGCGCGCTGACACCCCCGGCACTACCGCCTTTGGCGGCGCCGGTCGGGCCTGTGGCCGCGGGTGACCCCAGGGCCTCGTCGTCGCGCATCAATCCATGGTGCCTTGACGCCGGAGCTTCCGTGGCACCACGGCCGGTTTCGTGCATCGAAGCGTTATGAGCGGGTGCGCCGGAACTCATGATTGCGCCCTCCCCTCCCGCTCGGCCGAATGGTCCCCAAGGACGAGGACTCCACATCTCCAAGAATGCGGCACACCCTCAAGGATGCGGCATCGCGCACGAAGCGACACGTCCCCCGGATTGTGCCCCGCCAATCCCCGAGTGCGCACCGGGTACGGCGGGACACGGACCGGCCCGTGACCCGTGGGTCAGCGGACCAGGCCCCAGCGGAAGCCGAGCGCCACGGCGTGCGCCCGGTCCGAGGCGCCGAGCTTCTTGAACAGCCTGCGGGCGTGCGTCTTGACCGTGTCCTCGGAGAGGAAGAGCTCGCGCCCGATCTCCGCGTTGGACCGGCCGTGGCTCATGCCCTCCAGCACCTGGATCTCGCGAGCGGTGAGGGTGGGCGCCGCGCCCATCTCGGCCGAGCGGAGCCGGCGCGGGGCCAGTCGCCAGGTCGGGTCTGCGAGGGCCTGGGTGACCGTGGCCCGCAGTTCGGCGCGCGAGGCGTCCTTGTGCAGGTATCCGCGGGCGCCGGCGGCGACCGCGAGGGCCACGCCGTCCAGGTCCTCGGCGACCGTCAGCATGATGATGCGGGCGCCGGGGTCGGCCGAGAGCAGCCGGCGGACCGTCTCCACACCGCCGAGCCCGGGCATCCGTACATCCATCAGAATCAGGTCGGAGCGGTCGGCACCCCAGCGGCGGAGGACTTCCTCGCCGTTGGCAGCCGTCGTCACACGCTCGACGCCGGGCACGGTGGCAACCGCGCGACGGAGCGCCTCTCGGGCAAGCGGGGAGTCGTCGCAGACGAGGACGGATGTCATGACCGCCCTCCGCAGCTGCTGATGCGCGTCACCTTGAGCCTCCAGGCTGGTACGTATCGTCACCTGTGCGGTCGATGCCCCCGGACACCTGTCCGAGAACTTATTGGTTCAACCGCCTTCGCACTCTCAACGATGGTCACTCGAAAGAGTTACGGGTCGGACGGACACCTTCAGCACTCTACGTGAGGAAGCGATCACGGCGCTGGCGCCACGAGCCGCTCGTCCTCCATCTGGAGCTATGCCCTATTTGGCGGCTTTCCTTCCGTTTCGCACATGTCTGAGGCTAGATTCCCAGTGAGTCATATTTACATCTACTACGACAGTAGGTGTGGAGACATGGACCGTATCCGCCTCAGTACCGGCACCAAGAGGACTACCAATGGCAGATTTCTCCCGGCTCCCCGGACCGAACGCCGACCTCTGGGACTGGCAGCTGCTCGCTGCTTGCCGCGGGGTCGACAGCTCCCTGTTCTTCCACCCGGAAGGTGAGCGGGGCGCGGCCAGGAGCGCGCGCGAGGCCTCGGCTAAAGAGGTCTGCATGCGATGCCCGGTTCGTTCGGAATGCGCCGCGCACGCACTCGCCGTCCGCGAGCCCTACGGAGTGTGGGGAGGCCTCACCGAGGACGAGCGCGAGGAACTGATGGGCCGCGCCCGGCATCGCCTGATCCCCGCGTCCAGCGCGATCGGACCGATCCCGCCGCACTGATCCGAGTACAAACGTCCGAAGGAACGTTGCTGCAGCTTCCGCGAAATCCTTCCGACCGCCGCCCTCGCCGGGCGTGTCGCAGTCCTGCGCGCAACGTCACTCGTCCGGCCGTACCCGACGCCACGGTGCGGTCAGCGCGTGGCGGCCCGCTCCAGCTCGGCCAGGGTCGCGGCCACAGCCGGGACCCTGGCCAGGTCGGGCAGGGTCAGCGCCACGATCTCCCGCTCGACGGCCGGCTCCACGGCCACCGTGCTCACGCCCTTGGCCCGTACGGACTCCACCGCGAGCTCCGGCAGCACCGCGACGCCCAGCCCGGCGCCGACCAGGCCGACCACCGCCGGGTAGTCGTCGGTCGCGAAGTCGATCCGCGGGGTGAAGCCCGCGTTCTCGCACACCTCCACCAGATGGCGGCGGCAGCGCGGACAGCCCGCGATCCAGGGCTCGTCGGCCAGCTCCGCCATGCCCACGCGCTCCGACCCGGCCAGCCGGTGCCCCTCGGGGACCAGCCCGACGAGCCGGTCGGTCAGCAGGGGGCGCACCACGAGTTCCTCCCACTCCGCCGTGGAGCCCCGCCCGTCACCGTCCCCGGCGTACCGGAAGGCCAGCGCCAGGTCGCAGTCGCCCTCGCGCAGCATCTCCACCGAGCGCGGCGGCTCGGCCTCGACCAGGGAGATCCGGGTGCCCGGGTGCTCTGCGCGCATCGCGGCGAGCGCGGTCGGCACCAACGTGGAGCTGCCGCTGGGGAAGGACACCAGCCGGACCCGGCCCGCGCGCAGCCCGGAGATGGCCGCGACCTCCTCCTCGGCGGCGGTCAGCCCGGCCAGGATCCCCGCGGCATGCCGTACCAGGGCCTCACCGGCCTGGGTCAGCCGCATCTCGCGGCCGGTGCGGATGAGCAGCGGGGTGCCGGCCGACTGCTCCAGCGCCTTCATCTGCTGGGAGACGGCGGGCTGGGTGCAGCCGAGCTCGCGGGCGGCGGCGGAGAAGGACCCGGTCCCGGCGACGGCGCGCAGAACCCGGAGATGACGTGCCTCGATCACCTTTTGAGCATAAGCCCTTCTTTGACCGTCGCGCGAATACCGTCGTGCCCCTTTGGGGCGGGCTCGGTTAGCGTGTGCGCATGGGTCCCATGCATCTGATCTCCGTGAACATCGGCCGTGCCGAAGTCGTCGCCTACACCGACACGGAGGGCGGGGTGACGGGCCACGGCAAGCACCCGGTCCCCGGGCCGGTCCGCGTCTTCGCCCCGGGCCCGAGAGCCACCGGCCTCGGCAGCGGCGTGGAGGGCGACGCCGTGTGCGACCGCCGCCACCACGGCGGCGACCACCAGGCCGTCTACGCGTACGCGCGCGAGGACCTGGACCACTGGGAGGCGGAGCTGGGCCGCGAGCTGCCCGGCGGGACCTTCGGCGAGAACTTCACCACCTCCGGCATCGACCTGAACGCCGCGCGCCTCGGCGACCGCTGGCGGGTCGGCGCGGACCTGCTCCTCGAAGTCGCCTCGGCCCGCATCCCGTGCCGCACCTTCCAGGGGGCCCTCGGCGAGAACGCCTGGGTCAGGCGGTTCACCCAGGCGGCGCGGCCGGGCGCCTACCTGCGGGTGATCGAGGAGGGCTCGGTCTCCCCCGGTGACGCCGTCGAGATCGTCCACCGCGCGGACCACGAGGTGACGGTGGAATTCTGGTTCCGCGCCTTCACCACGGAGCGCGCGCTGCTGCCGCGCACCCTGGCGGCGGGCGCGGCAATGGAACCGCAAGGTCACGAGACCGTGCGCCGGTACGTGGAGAAGTACGGGACCGGAGCCGGGGCGAAGTAGAACCGACACCCGGGGCGGCTAGGTTGCGCCTATGACGACTGCGTTGATTACGGGATCCACGGCGGGCATCGGCGCCGCTTTCGCCCGGCGGCTCGCCGCCCAGGGCCACAACCTCGTTCTGGTGGCGCGCGACACCAAGCGGCTCGGCGCGCAGGCCACCGAGCTGCACGACCGGCACGGCATCGAGGCCGAGGTGCTGGCCGCCGATCTGTCCACCGAGGAGGGCATCGCGGCGGTCGAGGAGCGCCTCGGCGACCGCACCCACCCCGTGGACCTGCTGGTCAACAATGCCGGCTTCGGCAACAAGGGCCGCTACCTCGAGGTCTCCATGGCCGACGAGCTCACCATGGTGAAGGTGCACATCGAGGCGGTCCTGCGACTGACCTCGGCGGCCGCCGCGTCGATGCGCACGCGCGGCCGCGGCGGCGTGATCAACGTGGCCTCGGTGGCCGCCTTCGTCCCGCGCGGTACGTACGGGGCGAGCAAGGCGTGGGTCGTCCAGTTCACCCAGGGCGCGGCGAGGGACCTGGCGGGATCCGGGGTGCGGCTGATGGCGCTGTGCCCCGGCTTCGTCCGGACGGAGTTCCACCAGCGCGCCGGCATGGGCACGGACAACATCCCCGGCTGGATGTGGCTCGACGCCGACAAGCTGGTGGCCGCCGCCCTGGGCGACCTGGCGCGGGGCAAGACGGTGTCGATCCCGGACCCGCGGTACAAGGCGTTGATGGGCGTGGTGAAGCTGACGCCGCGCGGGCTGCTGGGCGGCGTGTCCTCGCGTACGGGCCGCAAGTACGGTCCCCAGTAACCCAGTACTCACCGGTAAATCGGCCAACCAGGTGAAATCTCCCTAAACTGGACTTGTCCTACAAGCCCGGGAGACCGCCATGACATTCGTACAGATAATCGATTACAAGACCAGTCGGCAGGACGACCTCAATCAGCTGCTCGACCGGTACGTCTCGCAGAGCCAGGGCAAGCGCACTGTCACCCACAGCATCGTGGGCAAGGACCGCGAGAACGAGAACCACTATGTGGACGTGGTCGAATTCCCCTCGTACGAAGAGGCCATGAAGAACTCTCATCTTCCGGAGACGGACAAGATGTTCGAGGAGATGGTGGCCCTCTGCGACGGGATGCCCAGCTTCACCAACCTCGACGTCGTCCGGGACGAGCACCTCAACACGGTGATGGTGAACCGGATGTACGACGAGCTCGCGATGAAGGGCGACATGTCCGTTGCCGAGGAGATCTTTGCCGCTGACTACCGCGACCACGACATCAGCAACCCCGAGGACAAGATCGGGCCCGCGGGCATGCGCGAGGACGTGGAGATGTGGCGGGGCGGCTTCGACTTCACCTTCACGCGGGACGCCCAGATGGCGCAGGACGACTACGTCACCACGCTGTGGACCTGGACGGGCAAGCACAAGGGCGAGTTCATGGGCATCGCCCCCACCGGCAAGACCTGCACGATGACGGGCACGACGGTCTTCCGGTGTCAGGACGGCATGATCAAGGAAGGCTGGTGGCACTACGACGCCATGGGCCTGATGCGCCAACTGGGCGCCATGTAGCCACCACACACACGGGAAGGCCCCGTTCCGCAGATGCGGAACGGGGCCTTCTCGGTGTGCGGGGCGCGATCAGTGGCTGTGGCCGTGACCGTGGCCGTGGCCCGCGTCGCCCTCTTCCTCGGCCGGCTTCTCGACGACCAGGGTCTCGGTCGTGAGCAGCAGGGAGGCGATGGAAGCGGCGTTCTCCAGCGCGGAGCGGGTGACCTTGACCGGGTCGATGACGCCGGCCTTGACCAGGTCGCCGTACTCGCCGGAGGCGGCGTTGAAGCCCTGGCCCTTGTCGAGCTCGGCGACCTTCGAGGTGATGACGTAACCCTCGAGACCGGCGTTCTCGGCGATCCAGCGCAGCGGCTCGACGGCGGCGCGGCGCACGACCGCGACACCGGTGGCCTCGTCGCCCGTCAGGCCGAGGTTGCCCTCGAGCACCTTGACGGCGTGGACGAGCGCGGAGCCACCGCCGGAGACGATGCCCTCCTCGACCGCGGCGCGGGTCGCCGAGATGGCGTCCTCAAGGCGGTGCTTCTTCTCCTTGAGCTCCACCTCGGTGGCGGCGCCGACCTTGATGACGCAGACGCCGCCGGCGAGCTTCGCCAGGCGCTCCTGCAGCTTCTCGCGGTCCCAGTCGGAGTCCGTGGACTCGATCTCGGCCTTGATCTGGTTGACGCGGCCGACGACTTCCTCGTGGCTGCCGCCACCGTCGACGATGGTCGTGTCGTCCTTGGAGATCGTGACGCGGCGGGCGGTGCCCAGTACGTCCAGACCGGCCTGGTCGAGCTTGAGGCCGACCTCCTCGGCGATGACGGTGGCACCGGTGAGGGTGGCCATGTCCTGCAGCATCGCCTTGCGACGGTCACCGAAGCCGGGGGCCTTGACGGCGACCGCGTTGAAGGTGCCGCGGATCTTGTTGACGACGAGGGTGGAGAGCGCCTCGCCCTCGACGTCCTCGGCGATGATCAGCAGCGGCTTGGAGGCGCCGGCCTGGATGACCTTCTCCAGCAGCGGCAGGAGGTCCTGGATCGAGGAGATCTTGCCCTGGTTGATCAGGATGTACGGGTCGTCGAGGACGGCCTCCATACGCTCCTGGTCGGAGACCATGTACGGCGAGAGGTAGCCCTTGTCGAAGGCCATGCCCTCGGTGAACTCCAGCTCCAGGCCGAAGGTGTTGGACTCCTCGACGGTGATGACACCGTCCTTGCCGACCTTGTCCATCGCCTCGGCGATGAGCTCGCCGACCTGCTGGTCCTGCGCCGAGAGCGCGGCCACGGCGGCGATGTCGGACTTGTCCTCGATCGGGCGGGCGGTCGCGAGGAGCTCCTCGGAGACGGCCTTGACCGCGGCGTCGATGCCCTTCTTCAGGGCGGCCGGGGACGCGCCCGCGGCGACGTTGCGCAGACCCTCGCGGACCAGCGCCTGGGCCAGCACGGTGGCGGTGGTGGTGCCGTCACCCGCGATGTCGTTGGTCTTGGTCGCCACCTCCTTCACGAGCTGCGCGCCCAGGTTCTCGTACGGGTCGTCCAGCTCGACCTCGCGGGCGATGGTGACACCGTCGTTGGTGATGGTGGGGGCGCCGAACTTCTTGTCGATGACGACGTTGCGGCCCTTGGGGCCGATCGTCACCTTCACCGTGTCGGCAAGCTTGTTGACGCCGCGCTCGAGGGCGCGACGGGCGTCCTCGTCGAACTTCAGGATCTTCGGCATGGGAGCGGTTCAGTCCTCTCGTTGCGATCCTCGGCCGCTCACCGCGACCTCCACCGCCTAGAACGAACTACGCCCCTCGTCCCCCGGCATCAGCAGGGTGACCAGGGGCGCAGCTCAAATCAAAACTGGAAGCGAATTACTTCTCGACGATCGCGAGCACGTCGCGAGCCGAGAGGACGAGGTACTCCTCGCCGCTGTACTTCACTTCGGTGCCGCCGTACTTGCTGTACAGCACGATGTCGCCGACGCTGACGTCCAGCGGGAGACGCTGGCCGTCCTCGAACCGGCCCGGGCCGACCGCGAGGACGACGCCCTCCTGGGGCTTCTCCTTCGCGGTGTCCGGGATGACCAGGCCGGAGGCCGTGGTCTGCTCGGCGTCGAGCGGCTGGACCACGATGCGGTCCTCAAGCGGCTTGATGGCAACCTTGGAGCTGGCGGTCGTCACGATCCGACCTCCCCCTTCGGAGATCCGGGGTTAACTGTCTGAGGTGGCGACCAGGTCGATCCGTCGTCGCGGGTGCCGGACCTGCCTGTCGCTGTGTTGGCACTCACCGGGGGCGAGTGCCAGGTGCGAGACTATTCCGGCGATTAGCACTCGGTCAAGCGGAGTGCCAATTCCCGCCGCCGGGCGTTGCGCGGATCAGCCCTCCGAGCCCCGGAAACCCTGGCGGGAGCCCGTCCGGATCATCACCCGCACCGGGTCATTGTGTCTGGTATGTGACGCTTGGGGGCGTGCGCATCCTCGTGGTCGAAGACGAAGAGGGCCTCGCCGAGTCCCTGCGGCGCGGCCTGTCCGCCGACGGGCACGCGGCCGAGGTCGCGCACGACGGCCACCGCGGCCTGGACCTCGCCCTGGCGGGCGGCCCGTACGACGCCGTCCTCCTCGACGTCATGCTCCCGAGTGTGAGCGGGTGTCAGATCTGCACCCGCATGCGCGCCCACGCGACACCACCCCGGTGCTGATGCTCACCGCCAGGGACGGCGAGTACGACGAGGACGTGGCGCGCCGGGCCGGCCCCCGGGTGGCGCTGCGGCTGGAAGCGCGGGCACCCGTACCGGCGGCCGGCGACCAGGCGCGGCTGGACCGGGCGGCTGGCCAACCTCGTGGACAACGCCCTGCGGTACGCCCGGGCGGAGGTCGTGGTGCGGTCGGGCGCGGCGGACGGCTGGGCGGTGCTGGAGGTCGTGGACGACGGCCCGGGAATCCCGGAGGCGGACCGGGACCGGGTCTTCGAGCGGTTCTCCCCCAGCTACCGCCGGGGGGACCCCCAGGCCACGGCAAGGACAAGATCAAGAAGGCGTACGGGCTGGCGAAGGAGAAGAGGCAGGAGCAGCTCGTCGCACAGGGGGTCAAGGACGGCGGGCAGCTGGAGCGCGAGGGCCGGGAGGCGGGACGCAAGGCGCAGATCGAGACGGTGCGCAACTTCCTGGGGGCCCCGGTCGATCACTTCGCCGAGCTGAATCTGGCCGGTTTCCACCATCTCGCCGACGCGCTGGTCGGTGTGCCGGTGTGTCTGAACAAGGCGGTGAAGGACCGGTACTCGGGCGCCGACTTCCCGGCCGGCCCGCAGACCCTCGACGGACAGCGGTCGCTCGCCTTCGTACGCCAGCGGCACGGCCTGGACAGGGGGGACCTGGACCGGACGAAGCGGCAGCAGGCCTTCCTCGCGGGCGCGACGAAGAAGCTGAACTCGGCCGGGACCTTCATTGACCCGGTGAAGCTGATCAAGCTGATCGACGCCGCGAAGCAGGACGTGATGACCGATGAGGGCTGGGATCTGCTGTCGTTCGTACGGCAGGCGAAGAACCTGTCGGGCGGGAAGGTGCAATTCACGACACTCCCCGTCGAGCGCTTCGGAAGGAACCACGGCGAGGACATAAACGTCGTAGATGATATGAAGATAAAGCGCCTCATTGCAGAGCAGATCGGGCCCAAGGCCACTGCGAGCCCGAGCGCACCGAGCGCCGCTTCCTCGTCGCCGGACGCGGCCCCGCCGCCGTCCTCACCGCCGCCTTCCCCCGCCCCGGCGGACGGTGGCGGCATCCCGTGCGTGGACTGAGGCCCCTGACGACGGCGGGCGCGCGCCGCCGCACCGAGGCGCTGCTCCTGGTCTTCGTCGTCGCGATCGCCGTCTTCGGCCACGCCGCCGCGGGCCTCGCGATGAACGGCGAGCTGCCGCCCAACCTCACCGGCTTCACGATCAGCATGACGCTGCTGTCGCTGGTGGGTCACCTGGGCGTGCGCCGCTTCGCCGCCTACGCGGATCCGCTGGTCTTCCCGCTGGCCATGCTGCTGACCGGGCTGGGACTGGTGCTGCTGCACCGGCTCGACCAGGGGTACATCGAGCGGTACGGCTCGGACGCCAACGCACCCGGGCAGCTGATGTGGACGGTGGTCGGCGTCGCCGCCTGCATCCTGGTGCTGGCGCTGCTGCGCGACCACCGGCTGCTGCAGCGGTTCATCTACATCACGATGGCCGTCGCACTGGTGCTGCTGATCGCTCCGGCGTTCTTCGGCGCGGACACCTACGGCGCGAAGCGCTGGATCATCCTCTTCGGCTTCTCGCTGCAGCCGGGCGAGTTCGTGAAGATCATGATCGCGATCTTCTTCGCGGGATACCTCGTCATCCACCGCGACTCCCTGGCGCTGACGGGCCGCAGGTTCCTGGGCATGAGGCTGCCGCCGATGCGCCAGCTCGGCCCCATCGTGACGGTGTGGATCGTCTCGATGCTGGTGCTGGTCTTCGAACGCGACCTCGGCACCTCGCTGATCTTCTTCGGCGTGTTCGTGGTCATGCTCTACGTCGCCACCGAGCGCACCAGCTGGATCGTGTGCGGCGTGCTCATGGCGTCGCTGGGCGCCTTCGTGGTGGGTTCGACGGAACCGCACGTCAAGGCGCGGGTGGCGGCCTGGCTGGAGCCGCTGTCCGTCTACTCGCCGAACCCTCCGGCGGGGGTCACCTCCGACCAGTCGGCCCAGGCGCTGTTCAGCTTCGGCACCGGCGGCATCTCGGGCACCGGCCTCGGCATGGGCCACCCGGAACTGATCAAGTTCGCCGGCCGCAGCGACTTCATCCTCACCACCGTGGGCGAGGAACTCGGGCTGGCCGGGGTCATGGCCGTCCTGATCCTGTACGCCCTCCTCGTGCAGCGGGGGCTGCGGATGGCGCTCGGCGCCCGCGACCCCTTCGGCAAACTGCTGGCGGTCGGCCTCGCCTCGGCGCTGGCCCTGCAGGTCTTCGTGGTCGCGGGCGGTGTGACGGGCCTGATCCCGCTGACGGGCAAGGCGCTGCCCTTCCTGGCCAAGGGCGGCTCGTCCCTCCTGGCCAACTGGATCATGATCGCCCTGCTGCTGCGCATCAGCGACAGCGCGGAACGCCAACGCGAGGCGGACGCCCGTGGCCCGGTGGAAACGACGATCACCCCGGTGGTGTCGAGGGCGGGATGACTCCGGGACTCCCCCGCCGGGTCCGGCAGGTCCGGCAGGTCCGGCAGGTCCGGCAGGTCCGGCAGGTCCGGCAGGTCCGGCAGGTCCGGCAGGTCCACCGCCTACAGGTAGTCCTCCAGGCGCCCTATCCGGTACCCCTGTTCCTGGATCCGCTGGAGCATCCGGGTCGTCATCTGGATCTCCGTCGCGCCCTTGAGCTCGGACGGGCCGCGGAAGTGGGCCAGGATGATGTCGCCCGGTTTGAGGGCGGAGCCTTCGGCGTACTGGAAGTTGTTGATCTGCATCGAGACGCGCCACAGGACCAGGGACGAGACTCCGCACTCCGAGGCGGCCCGGAGGGTGTCGTCGTTGTAGTTCCCGAACGGCGGGCGGAAGAGCGGCGGGCGGTGGCCGAAGCGCTTCTCCAAGCGTTCCTGCTGGCCGCATATCTCGTGCTTCTGCGCCGCGTAGGACAGGGTCCGCAGGTTCGGGTGCGTCAGCGTGTGGTTGTTTATCGTGCTCGCCGAGCCGTTGTCGCGGAGCTTCTCGAAGTGCCCGTAGTCCGGCGAGGCCACACTGTCCGTCAGGAACATGCTGATCGGCAGCTTCAGATCGGCCGCCATCTTCAGGAACTCGGGATCCTTCTCCGCGCCGTCGTCGAAGGTCAGGAAGACGACCTTCTCCCCGGCCGGGACGGGTATTCGGTCGACCACCGGGACCTTGCCCGGGGCCGCCTTCGGTATCTCGGGCTTGCGGGCCGGCTTCGGGGCGTATTCGAGGGGGCCCTTCAGGCCCCACTTGCGGTACGCCTCGTCCGAGGCCGTGCCCGAACCGCCCGTCGGCGACGGCGCGGGCTGCGACGCGGACGCGCCGGGTGCGCCCGGCGTCTCTTTCGTCTTCGGCCCCAGCCGCCCGGTGGTGTCCGCGCTGTCCCCGCACCCCGACAGGGACAGCGCGAGCGCGCCGGCCACCAGCGTTCCGGCTACCAACCGGCGCGCGTGCTTCACAGATAGTCCTCCAGGCGAGCCACGGCGTACCCCTTGGCCGTGACGGTCTTCATGACATGACGGATCATGTCAGGCATCGTGCCCTTCCAGTCCTCCTTGCCCCGGAAATGCGTGAGGATGATGTCACCGGGGTGCAGATCGCGGTCCCACTCCCGGTAGTCCATCCGGTTGGGGAAGGCCTCGGCGTTCCACAGCGGGACCGCCTTGATGCCGCAGGACTTCGCCGCGCGCAGCGTGTCCTGGTTGTAGTTGCCGTACGGCGGCCGGAAGAGGGTCGGCCGCTTGCCGAACTCCTTCTGGATCGTGTCCTGCTGGCCGCAGATCTCCTCGCGCTGCTGCTCGTACGACAGGCCGGGCATGTAGCGGTGGTTGAGCGTGTGGTTGTTCAGGGTGACGCCTGCCGCCTGCATCTTCTTGAAGTACGGGTAGTTGTCACGAACGATGTAGTCGCTGAGGAAGGCCGTGTACGGGATCTTCAGCTCCTGCATCATCTTCAGGAACTCGGGATCCTTCTCCGCGCCGTCGTCGATCGTCAGGAAGACGACCTTGTCCTCCGTGGGGACGGTGGTGAAGACGTGCGGGTACTCCTCCTGGTCCTCCACCTCGAAGCCGTCGCGGGTGGTGATCTCCGGCTTCGTCTTGGGCGCCGCCGGGGCCGTGAGCGGCGTCTTGGCCAGCCCCCACTTCTTCGCCGCGGCGATCCGCGCCTGCTGGGCCGCCTTGGCCTTCTCGGCCGCGCCGAGCGCGCCGGCCGCGCCCGCCTCCGCGCCCTTGGCGGGCTTCGTCTTCTCGGCCTTGTCCGGTGCGCCGGACTGCCCGGAGCCGCACGCCGTGCCGAGGGCGGCTACCAGCAGGGCGGCCACGGCCACCCCGAACCGGCCGCGCGGACCCGCCGCGTACCGGTGACCGTGACGCGTCTTATCTTCCTTTTGTCGGATTAGCTGCATAGCTGCGCATCCTGGCACCCGACACGCGGGCCACCCGGAAGACACCGCGAGCGGAACCCCACCTTCCATCGACTGGCCCACACCGCCCGGCCCCGTCGCCGACAATGGACGCGTGACCCCCGAAGACTTCGCCGCCCTCCTCACCCCCGAGGGGCACGCCCTCCTCGACTCGCTCCGCGACTACGACCCCGCCCAGGAGCTCGCCGTCGCCACCCGGCTGCGCCGCGAGCACCCCGCCGGGCTGGTCTCCGCCGCGCTCGGGCAGGCCCGGCTACGGCAGCGGGCGGTGGCGAAGTTCGGCGCCGAGGACGCCTTCCGGATGTACTTCACCCCCGGCGGCGGCGAGATGGCCACCCGCGCGTCGGTGGCCGCGTACCGCGCCGAGCGGCTCGCGGACCTCGGCGTACGCAGTCTCGCCGACCTGTGCTGCGGCATCGGCGGGGACGCCCTCGCCCTCGCGCGGCTCGGCATCCGGGTGCTCGCCGTCGACCACGACCCGCTGACCGTCGCCGTCGCGCGGGCCAACGCCGAAGCGCTGGGGCTGGCGGACCTGATCGAGGTCCGGGAGGCGGACGTGACGGACGTGGACGTGTCCTCGTACGACGCCGTCTTCATCGACCCGGCCCGGCGCGGCGGCAATCGGCCAGGTGCCGCGCGAAGCGCGTCGATGAGGGGTGGCGGCCGGGCGACGGGTGGGCGGATCTTCGACCCGGAGTCCTACTCGCCGCCGCTGTCGTGGGCCGTGGAGACGGCCCGTACGGCGAAGTACGCCGCCATCAAGATCGCCCCCGGGATCCCGCACGAGGCGGTCCCGGCCGAGGCGGAGGCCGAGTGGATCTCCGACCAGGGCGACGTCAAGGAGGCCGTGCTCTGGTTCGGCACCGCGCCCGGCACCGTACGCGCCACCCTGCTGCCCGGGCCGCGCGCCCTGCACACGGTCGATCCGCTGCCCGACCCGGAGGCGGGTCCGGTCGGCCGCTGGCTCTACGAGCCCGACGGCGCCGTCATCCGCGCCCACCTGGTCGCCGAGGTCGCCGAGCAGCTGGACGGCCGGCTGATCGACCCGACCATCGCCTACATCACCGCCGACGAGCTGCGCGCGACGCCGTACGCGACGGCGTACGAGATCACCGACGTGCTGCCCTTCGGCCTGAAGAAGCTGAAGGCGCTGCTGCGCGAGCGCGGGGTCGGCATCCTGACGGTGAAGAAGCGCGGCTCCGCGATCGAGCCCGAGGAGCTGCGCAAGAAGGTCAAGCCGCAGGGGCCGAACTCGGCGACGGTCTTCCTGACCCGGGTGGCGGGAGCCCCGTCGATGCTGATCGGCTCGCCGGCGAAGGCAGCTCCTACGGCGTAGGCGCGCGGAAGGCGCGCACCGCCCAGCGGTAGTGCGCGCCCGCCTTGCCCAGGCCCAGCAGTCCCGTGATCCACAGGATCATCCCGAGGCCCATGTAGTACGCGATCTCGCCGTACCGCCCCTCGCTCGGCGGGACCGACAGCGCGACCCCGAAGGTCAGGAACAGTCCCGCCCCGGCCAGCCCGAAGGAGGCGAGCAGCCAGGTCAGGCTCCGGCCGGGCGCGCGCACCCGCGAGTCGGCGGCCGGATCCCGGTCCGCCTCCGCCCACGCACACAGCAGCCTGCGCACCTGGCGGTCCCGCCGGGCGCCCCAGGCGAACCAGAACCCGGCCGGTACCAGCACACCGACGCCGAGCACCGCGAAGAGGATGCCGAGGCCGAAGGAGACCATGTCGCCCTCCTCGAAGGCCATCAGGCCCATTGCGACGAAGGTCCAGCCGAGGGCGAAGACGGCCGAGACGGCCCAGAGCAGCAGCAGCCGCCCGATCCCCAGGCTCCGGCGGCCCAACTCCCGCAGGATGCGCGCGCGGTCGGCCCGTACGGCGCTTTCGTCCAGCCAGGCGCGCATGTGCACGGGGGGCGGCGGAGGCGGCAGGTCACGGCGAGGCATGCGCATGACCATAGCGCCACGGCAGCCCGGCCCGGGGCCGGACGAGGCCGGTCAGCCGCCGGTGACCTCCACCGACTCGAACCGCCAGCGGTGCACCGCCCGCGTGATCAAGTCGGCGGCCGGCTCCGGGAGTTCCGGCAGATCCGCCGCCACTCCCTCGGCGGCCTCCCACCAGGTGACCACGAGGACCCGGTCCTGCGGGGCGCGGAACACCTCGCAGCGCACCGGCTCCCGCGCGAGGACCTGCGAACGGGCCCACTCCAGCAGTTCGCTGCCCCGGCCGTCGGCGGCCCGGGCCTCCCACATCAGCGCGACGGTGCTCATGAGTACAGGTTGTCCTTGCTCAACTCGTGCACGTGGTCGTGGTCGTGAGCGTGGCCGTGAGCGTGCCCGTCGCCAGGTCCCTGTCCGTGCCCCTGGACGCCCGGCACGTGCGGGTCCGTCACCGGCAGCGAGGAGTCCGCCGACAGGTCCCAGTCCGAGGCGGGCCGGTTCCGCTTGACCATCTCCGCGCCCAGCGCCGCCACCATCGCGCCGTTGTCGGTGCACAGCTTCGGCCGCGGCACCCGCAGGATGATGCCCGCGTCGTCGCACCGCTCCTGCGCCAGCGAGCGCAGCCGGGAATTGGCGGCCACGCCGCCGCCGATCATCAGGTGGTCGACGCCCTCGTCCTTGCACGCCCGGATCGCCTTGCGCGTCAGCACGTCCACCACGGCCTCCTGGAAGGACGCGGCCACATCGCGCACCGGCACCTCCTCGCCCGCGTTCCGCTTCGCCTCGATCCAGCGGGCCACGGACGTCTTCAGGCCGGAGAAGGAGAAGTCGTACGGGGCGTCGCGCGGCCCCGTGAGCCCGCGCGGGAAGTGGACCGCCTTCGGGTCGCCCTCGCGCGCCAGCCGGTCGATCACCGGACCGCCGGGGAAACCCAGCTGGAGCACGCGGGCGATCTTGTCGAAGGCCTCGCCCGCCGCGTCGTCGATGGTCGCGCCGAGCGGCCGCACGTCGGAGGTGATGTCCGGGGCCAGCAGCAGCGAGGAGTGCCCGCCGGACACCAGCAGCGCCATGGTCGGCTCCGGCAGCGGGCCGTGCTCCAGCTGGTCCACGCAGATGTGCGAGGCGAGGTGGTTGACACCGTAGAGCGGCTTGCCGAGGGCGTACGCGTACGACTTGGCCGCCGAGACGCCCACCAGCAGCGCCCCCGCGAGGCCCGGACCCGCCGTGACCGCGATGCCGTCGAGGTCGCGGGCGCTGACCCCGGCCTCCTTCAGCGCGCGCTCGATGGTGGGGACCATCGCCTCCAGGTGGGCGCGCGAGGCCACCTCGGGCACGACACCGCCGAAGCGCGCGTGCTCGTCGACGCTCGACGCGATCGCGTCCGCGAGGAGGGTGGTGCCGCGGACGATGCCGACGCCGGTCTCGTCGCAGGAGGTCTCGATGCCGAGGACGAGAGGTTCGTCAGCCATTGCTCTCACTGCTCTCAGTTCGTGCTTGTGCGGGGTCGGTCAGTCGCATGACGAGCGCGTCGGCGTTGCCGGGCTGGTAGTAGCCGCGCCGGAAGCCGACGGGCTCGAAGCCGAAGCGCTCGTAGAGCTTCTGGGCGCGGGTGTTGTCCACCCGCACCTCCAGCAGCACCTCGGCGCACTCGAAGGCGGTGGCGGCCCGCAGCAGGTCGGTCAGGAGCCGGGCGCCGAGCCCGGTCCCCCACTGGTCGCGGGCGGCCGCGATGGTCTGTACGTCGGCCAGGTCGCCGGCGGCGGCCAGCCCTGCGTAGCCCACGATCCGGCCGGTCCCCGGGGCGCGGCCGGTGTCGGGGAACGTCTCGGCCACGACGTACCGGCGGGTGGCCCGCGGGCCGCGGGCGTGGGCGAGCTCGGACCAGAACATGCCCGCGGACCAGGCGTCCTCGGGGAACAGCTCGTGTTCCAGCTCCAGCACGGGCTCGATGTCCCACCAGCGCATCTCGCGGAGCACGACGTCAGGGGCGGCCGTCACTGCGGGGTGACCACCTTGTAGTTCTTGGGCACCTGCGCGTCGGGCCGGCGCAGGTAGAGGGGGGCCGGCGGAAGGCCGGCACTGTTCTCGAACGCCACCCCGGCCGCGAGCCGTTCCGCGGCGAGGGAGGCCAGTGCGGCGGCCGACTGGTGCACGGGCCCGCGCGCGTCCGGGAAGACCTCCGGGTACAGCAGCGCGCCCTGGCCCACCGCCGGGAGGCCGGCGACCTGTTCGGCGATGTCGGCCGGGCGGTCCACGGCGGGCTCGCCGACCCGCGTGCGCGGGTCCTCGTAGCGTGCCCAGTAGACCTCCTTGCGCCGTGCGTCGGTGGCGACGGTGAAGGGACCCTCGATCCCGGCGGCCCCCGCGGCGTAGGCGAGGCCGTCGAGCGTGCACAGGCCGTGCACGGGCACACCCAGCACGGAGGCGAAGGTCGCGGCCGTGACGAGGCCGACGCGCAGACCGGTGTAGGGGCCGGGGCCGACGCCGACGACGATGCCCGTGACGGCGTCGAGCTTCAGCCCGGCCTCGGCGAGCACGTTGTCGACACAGGGCAGCAACAGCTCCCCGTGGCGGCGGGCGTCGACCTGGCTGGACTCGGCGAGGACGGACTCGCCGTCGTGCAGGGCGACGGTGACGGCGGGCGTGGCGGTATCTACAGCGAGCAAGAGCACGCGAACAGCCTACGACTCCGCAGCCCCAAGGGTTCGCGGGCGGTTGTGGAGCGGGCCTGCTGCTACCTTTCGATCAGGTATTCCAGGCACCGCGGAGAGGTGGAGCAAGGTGGCACGCAGCAGCTCGGGAATCGTGGCCGGGCTCACCGCCGTGGCAATCGCCGCCGTCGGTCTCCTCGGCTACCAGGCATCCGCGACGGCGCCCGCGCACCCTCCGAAGGCGGCCCAGCAGGAGCCGGCTCCCGCCCCGAGCCAGTCCGCCGTCAAGCAGGACCCGAAGAAGCCGGTGCCCGTGCCGGAGGGATCCGGTACCGGGGTGCGCGTCGTGTACTCGGTAGGCCAGAAGCGGGTGTGGCTGGTGGGCGACGCCGGTCAGGAGCCGAAGTCGTTCACGGTGATGCCGAGCACGGTGCACCCGAAGGCGGGCAGCTACGTGGTCGGCTCGCGCTCGGGCGCGGTCACCGGCTCGGACGGCGTGCCGATCGAGCACGTCGTACGGTTCGCCAGCACGGAGGGCGTGGCGATCGGCTTCAGCGCCCGCGCGGACGGCGCCACTCCGGAGCCCGACCCGAACAAGAAGACCGGCGGCATCCGCATGACGAAGGCCGACGGCGACGCGATGTGGGCATTCGCGACAATCAACTCGAAGGTCGTCGTCGTTCCCTGACGGGCCGGCTTCACCCGTAAGAGCTCAGGCCCGCACGCACTCAGGCCGCTTCGGACTCCGGAGCGGCCTGCTCCCGTACGCCGCCCTCCGGCCCGTCCTGCGGTACGCGTTCGGGCGCGGGCGGCGTCGAGACGGCGGTGGCGGCCATGCCGGCGGCGAGCAGCGCCCGCATCGACACGGCGGACGGGCGGGGTTCGCGGTGCGCTCCTGATGGTGCCGACATGGCTGCCTCCTGGGCCCCGGCACGCCGAACTTAGGCATACCTAAGAAACTCTCGGTACCATGTCATCACGGGCGCCGCCACGGGCGCAATATCTTGCCGACGAGTTGTCGGTACGTTTACTCCGAGAGGGCGCCTGCCAGCGCGTCCAGCCCGGCCCCGCCGGCCCAGCGCGCCCCGACCCCGCGGACCGAGACCTGCCGTACGTCGTCCAGGACCTCCTCGTGGCCGACCGCCCGCGCGATCACCACGTGCAGCCGGTCGTCGGAGAGCTCCTCCACCTTGCCGTCGCCCCACTCCACGACGACGACGGACTCGGGCAGCGAGACGTCGAGGTCCAGGTCCTCCATCTCGTCCAGCCCGCCGCCCAGCCGGTACGCGTCCACGTGCACCAGCGCCGGCCCGCCGCCCAGCGGAGGGTGTACGCGGGCGATCACGAAGGTCGGCGAGGTCACGGCCCCGCGCACGCCCAGGCCCTCACCGAGCCCGCGGGTCAGTGTGGTCTTGCCCGCGCCCAGCTCTCCGGTCAGCAGGACGAGGTCGCCCGGGCGCAGCAGGCCGGCGAGCCTGCGGCCCAGATCGCGCATCGCGTCCGGGGAGTCGACGGTGATCCGGGCCTCGGCCCCGGCACCCGCGTCGGCGCCTGCCTCAGGTCGTCCCGGTGCCTGGCTGCGCTGTGCTTCCAGCGGTACTTCTTCCATGCCCGCCAACGTTAGTCGGTGCGGCGGCCGGGACCGCCCCGGTGCGCGCCATCAGCTCGGTCAGCAGCCCCGTCACCGTCTCCGGGTGCTCCAGCATCATCAGGTGCCCGGCGGACTCCAGGACCACCAGTTCGGCGCCCGGCAGCGCCTCCTTGATGGCCACGCTGTGCCCGGGCGGGGTGATCATGTCCTTGTCCCCGGCGATGACGGTGACGGGTATGTCCGCGAACCGCTGGAGCGCGGCGGTCTTGTCGTGGGTCTGGAAGGCCGGGTAGAACTCGGCGACCACGTCGATCGGGGTGGCCTCGATGAGCCGCTCGGCGAAGCGCGCGACGGCCGGGTCCACGTCCCGGGAGCCGAACGAGTACATCTTGATCATGCCGGCGAAGAGGTCGGCGGTGGCCCTGCGGCCCTTCTCCACCAGCTCCACCTGTGAGCCCAGCGCCTTGAGCACGCCCGGCAGGATGCGGCGTACGGCACCGAGGCCCACGGAGGGCAGCCCGTACGTCACCTCGTCGAGGCGGCCGCTGGAGGTGCCGACGAAGGCGACGCCGACGACTCGGTCGCGTACGAGGTCGGGGAACTGCTCCGCGAATCCCATGATGGTCATACCGCCCATCGAGTGACCCACGAGGATCAGCGGGCCCTCGGGCGCGGCGGCGTCGATGACGGCCTTCAGGTCGCGGCCGAGCTGCTCGATGGTCACCGGATCGCCGTCCGCCTGGGCCAGTCCGCGGGCGCTGCGGCCGTGGCTGCGCTGGTCCCAGTAGACCGCGCGGGCCACGCCGCGCAGGGCGGCGCGCTGGAAGTGCCAGGAGTCCTGGCCGAGGCAGTAGCCGTGGCAGAGGACGACGGTGGCCGGCGGTGCGGGCTTGCGGCGCAGTCGCGACCGCGGCCGCTTGCTCTCCTCGGGGAGCTCGTCGACCTCGTAGTAGAGCTCGGTGGCGTCCTCGGCCTGACAGGTCCCCTGCGTGCCGCGCAGGGACCCGTAATCGCCCGCCGCGTCGAGGGCGAGGCGCGCCTTCATGCGCATGCCCCGCCCGACGGTGATCCGTTCGACCGCGACACCGGCAGCCGCGCCCGCGGCTATCACGCCGATGGCGGCGCCGGCCCAGCCGGCCTTGCGCCAGTTCTCGCTCACGCCGCCGCCCTCACTCCGTCTCAGGCGCCCAGGTACACCCGGGGCACGCGCCCTCCGATACGGGTGACGATCTCATACGCGATGGTGTCTGACGCTTGAGCCCAGTCCTCGGCGGTGGGCTCGCCGCGCTCCGCGTCCCCGAAGATGACGGCTTCGTCACCCACCGTCGCCGGGTCACCGTCGAGGTCGACCACGAACTGGTCCATGGCCACCCGCCCGGCGACACGGCGGATTTTCCCGCCGACGAGGACCGGGCCGCGCCCGGAGGCGGCCCGCGGGATGCCGTCGGCGTAGCCCGCCGGGATCAGCGCGAGGGTGGTCTCGGCGTCGGTGACGTGGTGGTGCCCGTAGCTCACGCCGTGCCCGGCCGGGACGTTCTTGACCAGCGCGAGGGAGGCCTTGAGGGCCATGGCGGGCCGCAGGCCCAGCTGGGCCGGGGTGCCGAGCTCGGGCGCGGGCGAGACCCCGTAGACGGCCAGCCCGCAGCGCACGAGGTCGAAGTGGGACTCGGGCAGGGTGAGGGTGGCCGGCGAGTTGGCGATGTGCCGGACCTCGGGCTCGACGCCCTCCTTCTCGGCGTACGCGAGCATGTCTCGGAAAGCGGCGAGCTGGAGCTGGATGGACGGGTGCCCGGGCTCGTCGGCGCAGGCGAAGTGCGACCAGACGCCGGTGACCTGGACGGCGCCTTCCGCCTGGGCGGCGACGGCCGCCCCCACGAGCTCCGCCCAGTCGGCGGGCTGGCAGCCGTTGCGGCCGAGTCCGGTGTCGGCCTTGAGCTGGATCCGGGCGGGCCTGCCGGCCGCCCTGGCGGCTTCACGTACCTCGTCCAGGGCCCACATCCCGCTGACGGAGACGTCGAGATCGGCCTCGACGGCCGCCTGCCAGGGGCCTCCGGGGGTCCACAGCCAGCACATGATCCGGCCTTCGACCCCGGCGGCGCGCAGCGCGAGCGCCTCGTCGGGCGTGGCGGTGCCGAGCCAGGTGGCCCCGGCCTCCTGGGCGGCCTTGGCGCAGGCCAGGGCCCCGTGCCCGTAGGCGTTCGCCTTGACAACGGCCATCAGCTCGGCCCGGGGTGCCCGTGCGCGCAGCGCGCGCACGTTCGCCCGTACGGCATCGAGGTCGATCTCGGCGTACACGCGCGTCGGTGTCTCGTTCATCCCCCACAGTCTCTCAGAACCCCTGCCGCGCGCTGCTCGGGGCGCCACGTGCACACCGCTGCGGCCTGAGGCACGGGGTCCGGGGGCGGAGCGCCGGCAGCGACCGCCGCGCCCGGGCCCGTCACGGCCGGCGGACGTCGCGCCAGGCGGCCGGAAGGGCGGCGGCCACGTCCTGGGCCAGCAGCGGCCCGCCGGCGATCCTGGCCGCCAGGCCGTGGAGGTACGCCGCCACCGACCCGGCGTCCGCCCCGGACAGCCCGCTCGCCAGCAGGGACCCGGCCAGCCCTGACAGCACGTCCCCGCTCCCCGCGGTGGCCAGCCACGCGGTCCCCGTCGGGTTGACCCGGACGGCCGCCACCCCGCCGGAGGCGACCAGCGTCGTCGAGCCCTTCAGCAGCACCGCCGCCCCGTAACGCTGCGAAAGCGCCCGCGCCGCGGCCAGCCGCCCCGCCTCCACCGACTCCCGCGAGACCGCCAGCAGCGCCGCCGCCTCCCCCGCGTGCGGGGTGAGCAGGGTCGGAGCCGTCCGGGCCCGCAGCACCTCGGCGTCCAGCCCCCGCAGCCCATCCGCGTCGACCAGTACCGGCACGTCCTGCGCCAGCAGGTCCGCGACCTCCCCGCCGCGCCCCTCGCCCAGTCCCGGCCCGACCACCCACGCCTGTACGCGGCCCCGGCCGATCAGCGTCTCGGGATACCGGGCGAGCACGGACTCCGCCCCCGGCCCGACGTACCGCACCGCGCCCGCGCCGCCCCGCAGCGCCCCCGCCACGGCCAGCACCGCCGCGCCCGGGTACTGGAGGGACCCGGCGACGATCCCGACCACGCCCCGCCGGTACTTGTCGCTCGACGCCGTCGGCACGGGCAGCAGCCCCGCCACATCGGCGTGCTGCAGGGCCTCCACGGCGGGCGCGGACAGATCGAGCCCGATGTCCACCAGGTGCACCACGCCGGCCCGCGAAGCCCCGGGATCGATCAGCAGTCCGGGCTTGTACGCCCCGAAGGTCACCGTCACATCGGCCGTGACGGCCGGCCCCGCCACCTCCCCGGTGTCCGCGTCCACGCCGCTCGGCAGATCCACGGCGACCACGGGGACCCCCTGCGGGATCCGCTCCACCAGCGCCGCGGCCGCGGGCCGCAGACCGCCCCGCCCGCCGATCCCGAGCAGCCCGTCCACCACGAGGTCCGCCCGCCGCGGGACCTCCCGCGCGATCCGCCCGCCGGCGGCCCGCAGCGCGGCGGACCCGCCCGCGTGCATCCGCTCGGGGTCCATCGGCACCGCCGTCACCCCGGCCCCGCGCCGGGCGAGCCGCGCCCCGGCGTAGAGGGCGTCACCGCCGTTGTCGCCGGGCCCGACCAGCAGGACGACCCGCCCGCCGTAGACCCTCGGCAACAGCCCCGCGCAGACGGCGGCCAGCCCGGCCGCCGCCCGCTGCATCAGGGCGCCTTCGGGCAGCCGGGCCATCAACTCGCGCTCGGCGGCCCGTACGTTCTCCACGCTGTAAGCAGTACGCATGGCACCAGCGTGCCCGACGAGGACGCCTATCCCTCGGCGATCACCACGGCGGACGCGACACCGGCGTCGTGGCTCAGCGAGATGTGCCAGGACTTCACGCCCAGTTCCAGTGCCCGCGCCTCGACCGTCCCGGACACCCGCAGCCGCGGCTGCCCCGAGTCCTCCACGTACACCTCGGCATCGGTCCACAGCAGCCCGGCGGGCGCACCGAGCGCCTTGGCCAGCGCCTCCTTGGCCGCGAACCGGGCGGCGAGCGAGGCGATACCGCGCCGCTCACCGCTCGGCAACGTCAACTCGTCGTCGAGGAACAGCCGCTGCGCCATGTTCGGCGTCCGCTCCAGCGCCGCGCCGAACCGCTCGATCTCCGCGACGTCGATCCCCACGCCGATAATCACCGCATCAGCCCCCAACTACTCCACCGTCACCGACTTTGCGAGGTTACGCGGCTGGTCCACCTCGTTGCCGCGCGCCGTCGCCAACTCGCACGCGAACACCTGCAGCGGCACCGTCGCCACCAGCGGCTGGAGCAGCGTCGGGGTGGCCGGGATCCGGATCAGGTGGTCGGCGTACGGGACGACCGCCTCGTCGCCCTCCTCCGCGATCACGATGGTCCGCGCCCCGCGCGCCCTGATCTCCTGGATGTTCGACACGATCTTGTCGTGGAGCACCGACCGCCCGCGCGGCGACGGGACGACCACCACCACCGGCAGGTCCTGCTCGATCAGCGCGATCGGACCGTGCTTGAGCTCGCCCGCCGCGAAGCCCTCGGCGTGCATGTACGCAAGCTCCTTGAGCTTGAGTGCGCCCTCCAGCGCCACCGGGTAGCCCACGTGGCGCCCCAGGAACAGCACGGTGTTCTTGTCGGCGAGGGACCGTGCGAGCGCCCGTACCGGCTCCATGGTCTCCAGTACGGTGTCCACCGCCGCAGCGATGTCCGACAGCTCCCGGATCACCGCCTCGATCTCGTCGCCCCACTTCGTGCCCCGTACCTGCCCGAGGTACAGCGCGACGAGGTAACAGGCCACCAGCTGCGTCAGGAACGCCTTGGTCGAGGCGACGGCCACCTCGGGGCCGGCGTGCGTGTACAGCACGGCGTCGGACTCGCGCGGGATCGTCGAGCCGTTCGTATTGCAGATGGCCAGCACCCTGGCGCCCTGCTCGCGCGCGTGCCGCAGCGCCATCAGGGTGTCCATGGTCTCGCCGGACTGCGAGATCGCGACCACCAGCGTCCGCTGGTCCAGGATCGGGTCGCGGTAGCGGAACTCGCTCGCCAGCTCCGTCTCGCACGGGATGCGGGTCCAGTGCTCGATGGCCAGCTTCGCGATCATGCCCGCGTGGTACGCCGTACCGCACGCCACGATCACGATCTTGTCGACCTCCCTGAGCACCGAGACGGGGATGCGCACCTCGTCCAGGGTCAGCGAACCGCTCGCGTCGATCCTGCCCAGGAGGGTGTCGGCGACAGCCTTCGGCTGCTCGGCGATCTCCTTGAGCATGAAGTAGTCATAACCCCCCTTCTCGGCCGCCGAGGCGTCCCAGTCCACGTGGTACGCCCGCACGGACGCGGGCGCACCGTCGAAGTCGGTCACCGTCACCCCGTCGCGGCGGAGCTCGACGACCTGGTCCTGCCCCAGCTCGATCGCGGACCGGGTGTGGGCGATGAACGCGGCCACGTCCGAGGCGAGGAAGTTCTCTCCCTCTCCAACGCCCACCACCAGGGGCGAGTTCCGGCGCGCGCCGACCACCACGTCCGGCTCGTCGGCGTGCACCGCGACCAGCGTGAAGGCGCCCTCCAGCCGCCGGCACACCTGCCGCATCGCCGCCGCCAGGTCCGCGGTCTGCGCGAACCGCTCGGCGAGCAGGTGCGCCACGACCTCGGTGTCCGTCTCGGACTCCAGCCGGTGCCCGCGCTCGGCCAGTTCGGCGCGCAGCGCGGCGAAGTTCTCGATGATGCCGTTGTGCACGACGGCCACCCGCCCGGAGTTGTCCAGGTGGGGATGGGCGTTGACGTCGGTGGGCCCGCCATGGGTGGCCCAGCGGGTGTGCCCGAGCCCGGTGGACCCGGCCGGCAGCGGTTTGCCGACGAGCTCCTTCTCCAGATTGACGAGCTTCCCGGCCTTCTTCACGGAGGTCAGGTCCCCGTCGGAGAGGATGGCGACGCCCGCCGAGTCGTAGCCGCGGTACTCCAGCCGCTTGAGTCCGGCGATGACCACATCGAGCGCCGACTGCGCTCCCACGTAACCCACAATTCCGCACATAGGCCGCAGCGTACGCCGAAGTTGCCCGCCTGCCCCGTACCTGAACAAGACGAAAACCCCGCCCCGGCGAAGGCGCCGGGGCGGGGTCGACGGTCAGTCAGGCCGGTCTCAGCCGAGCTTCTTGACCTGGGCGTCGACGACGGCCTTCGGCTGCTCGGCGGTGCCGGTCAGGCTCAGGGCCGAGAAGGTCGCGAGGGTGTTGCCCTTGCGCACGACCACGAGCTCCATGCTGAGCTTCTCGCCGTCCGCGTCGCCCACCACGGTGTAGGCGAGCGCCTCGTCACCGGCGGTGACCGCGGCACCGGGAGCCAGCTTGGTGATCTTGAGCGAGTCGCCCGCCTGGCTGCCCGTGTAGCCGCCGGTGCAGGCCGTGCCCGCCTTCTTGACGAGGGCGAAGGCCTCCTCGGCGCCCTTCCCCTCGTAGGAGGACAGGGTGACGGAGGTGGCGGTGGCGCCCAGGGCGTTCATCGCGGCCTTCAGCTTGTCCTCGGGGCTGGCGTCCGCGGCGGGCTCCTTGCCCTTGGCGACGGCCTTGGTACGGGCGGTGCCCGCGGCGGAGCCGACCGGAGCCATGGACTGCGCCTTGACCAGCGGCTGGCACTCGGGCTTGTCGCTGGTGGCGCCGGCCGCCGCCGCGGCCTCGGCCGGGGTGGCCGGCTTGACCACGTGCTCGGGCAGGTCGGCCTGGACCACGAGCAGGCCGGTCAGCTCGGCGTCCGTCTTCGCCTTGGCGGCGGGCGCGGCCGACGCCGCCGGGGCGCCGGTGGACGGCTTGGCGTCCGCCTTGGTGTCGCCCTTGTCGGCACCGCAGGCGGTGGCCAGCAGGGCCAGGGACACCGCGGACGCGGCCAGGACGGTACGACGGACAAGAGCGGTACGCACGAAAGATCTCCCCCATGGAGCACGACGAATTCAGGGCAGCACGAAGAGTTCCTCGGAGCTGCGGTGATCCACAATGTACGGGCGATTCGATCACCCGAACCGGTTTTCGCGCGGCGGCCCCGGATCGTGACCAGGGCGATACCCCCGCTGCGCCGAATCGAGACCGGCACCGGCCCGGACCCCTCGCACCCCCTCAGCACGTGACCGACCCCACCACCCACAACCGCCCCCGAGCCCCGACAATGGCGGTGTGATCACTTCGCCGCCACGAAGCAGCACGCCGGACAGCGCAACGGGGCGCAACGGCCGGGAAGGGCACCCCACGCGCCCGGCCCACCGCCGGGGCCCCGAGCCCTCGCCGTACGTCGACCTCACCCGTGCCGAGTGGAGCGCCCTGCGCGAGCGGACCCCGCTGCCGCTCACCGCCGACGAGGTCGAGCGGCTGCGCGGACTCGGCGACGTCATCGACCTCGACGAGGTCCGTGACGTGTACCTGCCGCTGTCCCGTCTCCTGAACCTGTACGTCGGCGCCACCAGCAACCTCCGGGGCACCCTCAACACCTTCCTCGGCGACGCGGGCAACGGCCACGGAGCCCAGCAGGGCACCCCCTTCGTCATAGGGGTCGCCGGCTCGGTCGCCGTGGGCAAGTCCACCGTGGCCCGTCTGCTCCAGGCCCTCCTCGCCCGCTGGCCCGAGCACCCGCGCGTGGAGCTCGTCACCACCGACGGCTTCCTCTACCCGATGAAGGAGCTCCAGCGGCGCGGACTCACCTCCCGCAAGGGCTTCCCCGAGTCCTACGACCGCCGCGCGCTCACCCGCTTCGTCGCCGACATCAAGGCCGGCAAGGACGAGGTCCGGGCCCCGGTCTACTCGCACCTGATCTACGACATCGTGCCGGGCGAGGAGCTCGTCGTACGCCGCCCGGACATCCTCATCGTCGAGGGCCTCAACGTGCTCCAGCCGGCCCTCCCCGGCAAGGACGGCCGGACCCGCGTCGGCCTCGCCGACTACTTCGACTTCAGCGTGTACGTGGACGCGCGCCCCGAGGACATCGAGCGCTGGTACCTCAACCGCTTCCGGAAGCTGCGCGAGACCGCCTTCCAGAATCCTTTCTCCTACTTCCGCAAGTACACCCAGGTCTCCGAGGAGGAGGCCATGGAGTACGCGCAGACGATGTGGCGGACCATCAACAAGCCCAACCTGCTGGAGAACGTGGCCCCCACCCGCGGCCGCGCCACCCTGGTCGTACGCAAGGGACCGGACCACAAGGTGCAGAAGCTGAGCCTGCGCAAGCTCTAGTGGCTATGGTGCGGGAATGCTGCATCTGCGGATGATCACCCCGCACCACCTCACCGAGCAGGTGGTGGCACTGATCGACCGGACGGTCGGCACCACCCATCTGGTCGTGCTGACCGGCGCCGCCCGCGACCCCGAGGGCGATCTCGTACTGTGCGACGTCGCCCGCGAGGCGGCCGACGAGCTGCTGCAGGAGATGCGCTCGCTCGGCGTCGACAAGACCGGTTCGATCGCCGTCGAGAACATCGACCTGTCGATCTCCACACGCGCCGACGACGCGGAGGAGGAAGCGCCGGGCGAGGCTGCCGACGCGGTGGTCTGGGAACAGCTCTCCGAGTCGACGCACGAGGAATCCACCCTCACGATCACCTACAGCGTCTTCATGATCGTGGCGACGATGATCGCGGCCTGCGGCGTGGTCCTGGACAACGCCATCCTGATCGTGGGCGCCATGGCGGTCGGCCCGGAGTTCGGCCCGCTCGCCGGCATATGCACGGGCCTGGTGCAGCGCCGGCCGAGGCTGGCCGGGCGCTCGCTCTTCGCGCTGGTCGTCGGCTTCACGGCGGCGATCGTGGCGACGACGGTCTTCAGTCTGGTGATGGAGGCGCTCGGCCTGTTCCACGAGGGAATGCTCGACAACCCCCGGCCGAACACCAGCTTCATCTGGCAGCCCGACCCGTTCTCCTTCGTCGTGGCGCTGCTCGCCGGCGTGGCCGGCATGCTGTCGCTGACGTCGGCCAAGGCCGGTGCGCTGGTCGGCGTGGCGATCTCCGTCACCACCGTCCCGGCGGGCGCCAACGCCGCCGTGGCGCTCAGCTACGGCGATCTCGGCCAGATGTGGGGCTCGGGCATCCAGCTGGCGGTCAACCTGGGCGGCATCGTCCTCTCGGGGACGCTCACCCTCATCGCCTGGAAAATGCTGTGGCGCACCCAGCAGGGCCGGATGATCCGGAAGCCGGGTGCGCCACGCAGGCCGAGCGGTGCGGGTTAGCCCAGCGCCGACTTCACGACGTCCGCGAGCCGGCCGGCCACCGCGCGGGCCTGCTCGATGTCGGCGGCCTCCACCATCACCCGTACGAGCGGCTCCGTACCCGACGGACGGAGCAGAACCCGCCCGGTGGTGCCCAGCTCGCGCTCGGCGTCGGCCACCGCCGCCGCCAGCTCCGCGGAGGTCCCCACTCGGGACTTGTCCACGTCGGGAACGTTGATCAGCACCTGCGGCAGCCGCTGCATGACGCCGGCCAGCTCGGCGAGGGACTTGCCGGTGGCCGCGACCCGCGCCGCCAGCAGCAGGCCGGTCAGCGTGCCGTCACCGGTCGTCGCGTGGTCGAGGATGATCACGTGGCCGGACTGCTCGCCGCCCAGCGCGTAGCCGTGCTCCTTCATCGACTCCAGCACGTACCGGTCGCCGACGCCGGTCTGTACGACCTGGATGCCCTCGCCCTCCATGGCCAGCTTGAAGCCCAGGTTGGACATCACGGTGCCGACCACGGTGTTCTCGCGCAGCTGTCCGGCCTCGCGCATGGCCAGCGCCAGCACCGCGAGGATCTGGTCGCCGTCGACCTCCGCGCCGGTGCCGTCCACGGCCAGGCAGCGGTCCGCGTCACCGTCGTGCGCGATGCCGAAGTCCGCGCCGTGCTCGACCACGGCCGCCTTGAGCAGGCCGAGATGGGTGGAGCCGCAGCCGTCGTTGATGTTCAGGCCGTTGGGCTCGGCGCCGATCGTGACGATCTCCGCGCCGGCCCGGGTGAAGGCCTCGGGCGAGACGTACGCGGCCGCGCCGTGCGCCTCGTCCAGGACGACCTTCAGGCCGTCGAGGCGGTTGGGGAGGACCCCGATGAGGTGGGCGACGTACTTGTCGAAGCCCTCGGTGTAGTCGGAGACCCGGCCGACGCCGGAGCCGGTGGGCCGGTCCCAGGGGGCGCCGGTGCGGTGCTCCTCGTAGACGGACTCGATGCGGTCCTCCAGCTCGTCGGCGAGCTTGTGGCCGCCGCGCGCGAAGAACTTGATCCCGTTGTCGGGCATGGCGTTGTGGCTGGCGGAGAGCATCACGCCGAGGTCGGCACCCAGCGCACCGGTGAGATACGCCACCGCCGGGGTGGGCAGCACACCGACGCGCAGGACGTCCACGCCCGCGCTCGCGAGGCCGGCCACGACCGCCGCCTCAAGGAATTCGCCGGAGGCCCGGGGGTCCCGGCCGACCACGGCCGTAGCGCGGTGACCCGCGAAGGTACCCGCTTCGGCCAGTACGTGGGCAGCCGCCACGGAGAGGCCGAGCGCGAGCTCCGCCGTCAGATCCGCGTTGGCGACGCCGCGTACACCGTCCGTCCCGAAGAGTCGTCCCACTGTTGTCCTCCCGAGTTTCCGCTTCGCTTTATGACCGCTTGTGACAGGTATTTGCCGCTTGTGGCGGTAAACGAACCGCCCCGGCAGCACAGAGAGTGCTGCCGGGGCGGTTTCGTTGCAGAACAGCAGGCGCAGATTAACGCTTGCTGTACTGCGGAGCCTTACGGGCCTTCTTGAGACCGGCCTTCTTGCGCTCGACCGCACGGTCGTCGCGGGAGAGGAAGCCGGCCTTCTTCAGCGCCGGGCGGTTGTTGTCCACGTCCGCCTCGTTCAGCGCACGGGCCACACCGAGGCGCAGGGCGCCGGCCTGGCCGGAGACGCCGCCACCCGCGATGCGGGCGATGATGTCGTAGCGGTTGTCCAGCTCAAGGAGCTTGAACGGCTCGTTGACTTCCTGCTGGTGCACCTTGTTGGGGAAGTAGTCCTCAAGGGTGCGACCGTTGATCTTCCACTTGCCGGTGCCCGGAACGATCCGGACGCGGGCGATGGCGTTCTTGCGACGGCCCAGGCCGGCGGCCGGCTGGGGGTCGCCGAAGCGACCGGCAAGGGACTCGGAGGTGTAGTCGCCCTCGACGACGACCTCAGACTCGCTGGTGTACTCCTCGACGTTGCCCTCGAACTCGTCGACGGGGGTCGTCTCGGCGGTGGTCTCGGCCACGATGCTCCTCAGAATTTTCTACGTCTTAGGGGGTGGCCGGAACTACTGCGCGACCTGGGTGATCTCGAACGGCACCGGCTGCTGGGCAGCGTGGGGGTGCTGGTCGCCCGAGTAGACCTTCAGCTTCGAGAGCATCTGACGGCCCAGGGTGTTCTTGGGGAGCATGCCCTTGATGGCCTTCTCGACGGCCTTCTCCGGGTTGTTCGCCAGGAGGTCGTCGTAGCGCACGGAGCGGAGACCGCCCGGGTAGCCGGAGTGGCGGTACGCCATCTTCTGCGACGCCTTGTTGCCGGACAGGTGAACCTTGTCGGCGTTGACGATGATGACGAAGTCGCCCATGTCCATGTGGGGGGCGTAAGTCGGCTTGTGCTTGCCGCGCAGGAGGGCAGCGGCCTGGGTCGCCAGACGGCCGAGGACAACGTCCTGGGCGTCGATGACGAGCCACTGGCGCGAGATGTCGCCGGGCTTGGGGCTGAACGTACGCACGCGTATGCCTTCGCTTCTTCGGTGGTGGTATCCCAAGGGCGCAAGCCCCAACGGGAAGGTCCTGACAGGGTCACCACGGACGATCACGACAGCCCTCATTCACAACGGGGACGCAACCCGTGTGAACTGCTGGTCATCGGTCCGGTGGACCGGCGCAAGGCCCTTTCACGTGAGAATGAGAAAGCCAATACGCATAACAAACCAGCAGGATACCCAAGCAGACCCGTACGGGTCAAAACGCGGTCCGCGATGCCGATTCTGCTGGCGTCGCGGCGCACTCCGGTTCGGTCCTGGGTGGGGACCCCGCAGTTGTTACAGGCTCCAGAGTAACCCGACCGGAGCGCAGCGCACGACGCGCCAGCAGGATCGCGAGCCCGCACAGGGTGGCGCAGTCCTTGAACGCGCGCCGTTTGCGCTCCAGCTCCGACGGCCACGGAATCCCCGCCACCTGCGGCCCCAGGGCCGCCCAGAACCAGGGCGAGCGGGGCATCGAGCCCGGCCGCACCGCCGAGGCCAGCAGCAGCGGCAGCACCACCAGGAGGTAGTGGTCGAAGGACGGCCGCGAGACCAGGAATGCGGCGAGCATCACCATGCAGGCCGTCTCCACCAGCCGCAGCTCGCCGTCGTCACCCCCTTCACCTCCGACGGAGTCCGGCCGCCGCCACCGGGTCCATGCCGCCCACAGTCCGGCCCCGGCCCCCGCGAAGGCGGCCAGCACCGCCAGCGGCGCCGGCACACCCAGCCGCGGCAGCACCGCGATCGGCGAGGCGTCCCACGGCAGCGCGTACGCGTCCTGCCCCTGGAGCAGGAACGGCAGGGTCTTGGTGAAGAACAGCGACGGGCTCGGCATCAGCAGCGCGCCGGCCAGCGAGATCCCCAGCGGCACCAGTACGGCGGCGGCCAGCCCCCGCCACCGCCGGGCGACCAAGAAGACCAGCCCCATCGGCACCAGCATCGGCTTGCAGGCGATGGCCAGCCCCACCACCAGCCCGGCCGCCCCCCAGTGCCGCCGGTGCGCGAGCAGCAGCGCCACCGGCAGCGCGGCCGCCGAGATGGCCGTCCAGTTGCCGATCAGCACGAGGTTGACGTACGGCTTGTAGGCGAGGGCGAGGACCGGGAAGCCGACCACCGCGAAGCGCGAGCGCAGCGGCACCGAGAACAGCCGCAGCGCCGCCAGCCAGCCCGCGCCCAGCAGCGCCGACATCGCGACCGGCAGGGTCCACCTGAGGACCACCTGCGGCAGCAGCGCCTCCGGCACCGCCATCAGCACGGCACTGGGCAGGTACAGGAAGCGCTTGTCCTCGTACGGGGACCCGCCCGCCAGCAGCGTTTCCGCGGCCTTGACCACGAAGGCGTTGTCCGAGCCCCAGTTCTGCCGCAGGCTCGTGGAGACGGCGATCCCCAGCAGCACCGCGAGCGAGAGGAGCTGCCAGGGCCGTGAGGCGGGCCGCAGCAGCCACTCGATCAGCCGGTTGCCGGCGGCCGCGCTTCCGGGGGGCCGGGCCCCGGCGTTCTGGGTCTCCCACTTCATCAGCCAGATGCTAGGCCGCAGCCCCACGGCGACTTCCCCTCACTCCGGCCGAGGGGGTGGTCTCCCCCCTTAGCGCTTGCGTTCGACTCTACGTTCGTCCCAGACGGGTTCCTGAGTCTCCCGCACAACACCGTCCGAACCGAAGACCAGGTAACGGTCAAATGTGCGCGCGAACCAACGGTCGTGCGTGACACACAGCACAGTGCCCTCGTAGGCCTCCAGCCCGTCCTGGAGCGCCTCCGCGGATTCCAGGTCCAGGTTGTCCGTCGGCTCGTCCAGCAGCAGCGCCGTGGTGCCCGCCAGCTCCAGCAGCAGGATCTGGAAACGCGCCTGCTGGCCGCCCGACAGCTTCTCGAACGGCTGGTCGCCCTGGCGCTCCAGCTCGTAGCGGCGCAGCACCGCCATCGCCGCGCCCAGGGGCTTGGCGGCCTCCGTCCACAGGATGTCGACGAGCGTGCGCCCGAACAGCTCGGGGTGGGCATGGGTCTGCGCGAAATGCCCGGGAACCACCCGCGCGCCCAGCTTCCACGTGCCCGTGTGCTTGACGTCCTCGCCCGCCATCAGCCGCAGGAAGTGCGACTTCCCGGAACCGTTCGAGCCGAGGACCGCGACCCGCTCGCCGTAGAAGACCTCCAGCGAGAAGGGCTTCATCAGCCCCGTGAGCTCCAGGTTCTCGACGGTCAGCGCGCGTACGCCGGTACGCCCGCCCTTGAGCCGCATCCGGATGTCCTGCTCGCGCGGCGGCTCGGGCGGCGGGCCGGCCTCCTCGAACTTCTGGAAGCGGGTCTGCATCGCCTTGTAGCGCGAGGCCATGTCGGGGCTGGACGCCGCCTGGTTGCGCAGTCGCAGGACCAGGGCCTTCAGGCGGGCGTGCTCCTCGTCCCAGCGCCGCTTGAGCTCCTCGAAGCGGGCGAAGCGCTCCTTGCGGGCCTGGTGGTACGTGCCGAAGCCCGCGCCGTGCACCCACACGTCCGTGCCCATCGGGCTCGGCTCCAGGCTGATGATCTTCTCGGCGGCCGTGGACAGCAGCTCCCGGTCGTGCGACACGAACAGCACGGTCTTGCGGGTGGCCTTCAGCTGGTCCTCCAGCCACCGCTTGCCCGGGACGTCGAGGTAGTTGTCCGGCTCGTCGAGCAGCAGCACCTCGTCGGGCCCGCGCAGCAGCGCCTCCAGGACGAGCCTCTTCTGCTCACCGCCCGACAGCGTGCGCACCTCGCGGAACTGCGCCGAGTCGTACGGGACCGCCAGTGCGGCCATGGTGCAGACGTCCCACAGGGTCTCCGCCTCGTAGCCCTGCACGTCGGCCCAGTCGCTGAGCGCCTGCGCGTACGCCATCTGCGCGGCCTCGTCGTCGACGGTCAGGATCAGCTGCTCGGCCCGGTCCACGGCCTTCGCGGCTTCCCGGATCCGCGGCTGCGCCACTGATACCAGCAGGTCCCGTACGGTCGTCTCGTCGCGCACGGAGCCGACGAACTGCGACATCACGCCGAGCCCGCCACTGACGGTGACCCCGCCGCCGTGCGGCTGGAGCTCCCCGGAGATCAGCTTCAGCAGGGTGGTCTTGCCTGCCCCGTTCGCCCCTACGAGGGCGACCACCGCCCCCTCCCCCACCCGGAAGGAGACGTCAGGGAGCAGTACCCGCCCGTCGGGAAGGTAGTACTCCAGGTGGCTGGCTTCGAGATGTCCCATGCCGGGCATTGTCCAGGTCCGGCCCCGATCCACCCAAACTGATTAGCAGCAGCCCGCCCCGGGGAGGGTCCGCACGTTGCGCGCTTCCTTGCTGCGGGCGGCCAGAAGCTCGTCGGCCGGGTAGCCGACCTCTTCCAGGGTCAGCCCGTGCGGCTTGACCACGTGCACCGAGGAGTCCCGTACGGCCGCTTCCAGCACCTTGCCGGGCCAGTCGGTCGGCCGGTGGCCGTCACCCACGTGCAGCAGGGCCCCCACCAGCGAGCGGACCATGTTGTGGCAGAAGGCGTCGGCGCGGACGGTCGCGGTGACGATCCCGTCGTCGCCGCGCTCCCAGCTGAGCTGCTGGAGCGTACGGATGGTCGTGGCGCCCTCGCGCTTCCTGCAGTACGCGGCGAAGTCGTGCTCGCCGAGCAGCGGGGCGGCGGCCTCGTTCATGGCGTCCACGTCGAGGGGCCACTGGTGCCACAGCACGTGGCCGCGGCGCAGCGGGTCGACGCCGCCCTGGTGGTCGCCGACACGGTAGGCGTAGCGGCGCCAGATGGCCGAGAAGCGCGCGTTGAAGCCCTGCGGGGCCTCGGCGACCTTCCACACCCGTACGTCGTGCGGCAGCCGGCCCGCGAGGCGGCGCAGCAGCTTGTCGTGGTGCTCGGCCCAGACCTCCTCGGCCAGGTCGAACTGAGCGACCTGTCCGCGGGCGTGCACACCCGCGTCCGTACGCCCGGCCACGGTCAGCTCGACGGGCTCGGACAGCCGCATCACGGTCTGCAGGGCCGACTCCAGCTCACCCTGGACGGTCCGCAGCACGCGCTGCTTCGCCCAGCCGGAGAAGTCCTTGCCGTCATAGCTCAGGTCCAGCCGCACCCGGACGTGCCCGGGCTCCACCTCGTCACTCACGTGACAGATCCTCTCAGGCGGGTCTTTTCATAAACGGAGAACGGGCCCACCCCCGGAAGGGGCGGGCCCGTTCAAAGCCGATCAAGCAAGCTCGATCCCGTAGCGGGATCAGGCCTCCTTGGTCTCCTCGGCGGGGGTCTCGGTGGCCTCGGCCTTGGCCTCCGCCTCCTTGACCGCACGCTTGGTGGCGGCCTCGGCCTCACCGGTGGCCTGCTGGGCGACCGTAAGGGCCTCGACCAGCTCGATCACGGCCATCGGGGCGTTGTCGCCACGACGGTTGCCGATCTTGGTGATGCGCGTGTAACCACCGGGGCGGTTCTCGTAGCGCGGGGCGATCTCGGTGAACAGCGTGTGCACGATGCTCTTGTCCGTGATCGTCTGCAGCACCAGGCGACGGTTGTGGATGTCGCCCTTCTTGGCCTTGGTGACCAGACGCTCGGCGTAGGGACGCAGGCGACGGGCCTTGGCCTCGGTGGTGGTGATGCGGCCGTGCTCGAAGAGCGCCTTCGCGAGGTTCGCGAGAAGGTGCTTCTCGTGCGCGGCAGAGCCGCCCAGACGGGCACCCTTTGCGGGACGCGGCATGGTGTTACTCCTTCATATCTGCACCGGCCGTGTCAGGTACCGGTGTCAGTTCCCCCGAGGCGGACGCCGCGGGAAAGATCTACGGGTGCTGCTTAGTACTGCTCGGTCTCGACGAAACCGGCGTCCGCGTCGTCGTCGGCGCCGAAGGCGTCGGCGGCGGCGGTCGGGTCGAATCCGGGCGGGCTGTCCTTGAGGGCCAGGCCCATGCCGGCCAGCTTCGCCTTGACCTCGTCGATCGACTTCGCACCGAAGTTGCGGATGTCGAGCAGGTCGGCCTCGGACCGCGCCACGAGCTCACCCACGGAGTGGATGCCCTCGCGCTTGAGGCAGTTGTACGAGCGGACCGTGAGCTCGAGCTCCTCGATCGGCAGCGCCAGGTCGGCGGCCAGGGCGGCGTCCGTGGGGGACGGGCCCATGTCGATGCCCTCGGCGTCGATGTTGAGCTCGCGCGCCAGACCGAACAGCTCGACCAGGGTCTTACCGGCGGACGCCATGGCGTCCCGCGGGCGCATGGCCTGCTTGGTCTCGACGTCGACGATCAGCTTGTCGAAGTCGGTGCGCTGCTCGACTCGGGTCGCCTCGACCTTGTAGGTGACCTTGAGGACCGGGCTGTAGATGGAGTCGACCGGGATGCGGCCGATCTCCTGGCCCAGCTGCTTGTTCTGGACGGCGGAGACGTAGCCGCGACCGCGCTCGACGGTCAGCTCCATCTCCAGCTTGCCCTTGCCGTTGAGCGTGGCGAGCACCAGGTCCGGGTTGTGCACCTCGACACCGGCCGGGGGCGCGATGTCGGCAGCGGTGACCAGGCCGGGACCCTGCTTGCGCAGGTACATCACGACCGGCTCGTCGTGCTCCGAGGAGACGACCAGCTGCTTGATGTTGAGGATGATGTCGGTGACGTCTTCCTTGACACCCGGCACGGTGGTGAACTCGTGCAGGACGCCGTCCACGCGGATGCTGGTGACAGCGGCACCCGGGATCGAGGACAGGAGCGTACGGCGCAGGGAGTTACCGAGGGTGTAGCCGAAGCCCGGCTCCAGCGGCTCGATCACGAAGCGCGAGCGGTACTCGTCTACGACCTCTTCGGTCAGCGAAGGACGCTGAGCGATAAGCATGTCTGTGTTCCTTCATTCGTGGACGCCCACTATTTGACGCCCGACGGGATGCCGTACCGGAGTACGGCTACTGCAAGGGTACGGGCGGTACGTCCCCCGAAGGGGTCGTACCGCCCGGACACTCAAGAACGCACAGGTGCGTCCGCTGCGTCAGACGCGGCGGCGCTTCGGCGGGCGGCAGCCGTTGTGCGGGGTGGGGGTGACGTCCTGGATCGAGCCGACCTCGAGGCCGGTGGCCTGGAGGGAGCGGATCGCGGTCTCGCGGCCGGAGCCCGGACCCTTGACGAAGACGTCAACCTTGCGCATGCCGTGCTCCTGCGCGCGGCGGGCGGCCGACTCGGCGGCCATCTGCGCGGCGAAGGGGGTGGACTTGCGCGAGCCCTTGAAGCCGACGTGGCCGGCGGAGGCCCAGGAGATCACGTTGCCCGAGGGGTCGGTGATCGAAACGATGGTGTTGTTGAACGTGCTCTTGATGTGGGCGTGCCCGTGAGCGACGTTCTTCTTTTCCTTGCGGCGCACCTTCTTGGCAGCGCCCTGACGACCCTTGGGGGGCATCTAAATCTCCTACGGGAGGTGGTCGGTCCTACAGCGCAAGACCGCTGAACAGGACTACTTCTTGCCCGGCTTCTTCTTACCGGCGATCGCGCGACGCGGGCCCTTGCGGGTACGCGCGTTCGTGCTGGTGCGCTGACCGTGCACCGGCAGGCCACGACGGTGGCGGATGCCCTGGTAGCACTGGATCTCGATCTTGCGGCGGATGTCGCCCTGGATCTCGCGGCGGAGGTCACCCTCGGTACGGAGGTTGGCGTCCACGTACTCGCGGATCTTGACGAGGTCCTCTTCGGCCAGGTCACGAACGCGGGTGTTCGGGTTCACGCCGGTGGAGGCGAGGATCTCCTTGGACCGGGTGCGCCCGATACCGAAGACGTAGGTGAGTGCGATCTCCACACGCTTTTCGCGCGGGATGTCAACACCGGAAACGCGTGCCACAAATGGCTCCTGTGTGTTCGGGGGTCTTCCGCAGAACCACTCCCGACCGCCGACCACCCGAAATGGGTGATGGTACGTCCGGGTCCCCGGCCCCCGCCGGAGGTACCGCCGGCCCCGGAAAGGGCTGGGCGGATTCTGCGTATGTACGTTTTCTTACGTCGCGCGAAGAACTGCGTAAGGCAGGTCGGTCGGCGTGCGTCAGCCCTGGCGCTGCTTGTGGCGCAGGTTGTCGCAGATGACCATGACCCGGCCGTGACGGCGGATCACCTTGCACTTGTCGCAGATCTTCTTGACGCTCGGCTTGACCTTCATGTTGGTGAGGTTCTCCGGGTCAGTGCCACCACCCGCGCCGGGACAAGACGCCCAGGCAGGAGTGAGGACAAGATCTACTTGTATCGGTAGACGATCCGGCCACGCGTCAGGTCGTACGGAGACAGCTCCACGACGACCCGGTCATCCGGGAGGATGCGGATGTAGTGCATGCGCATCTTGCCGCTGATGTGCGCGAGGACCTTGTGACCGTTCTGCAGTTCCACCTTGAACATCGCGTTCGGGAGGGACTCGATCACGGTGCCCTCGATCTCGATGGCACCTTGCTTCTTGGCCACGCTTCGCCCTTCGAATCGGCTACCTTGATCGGCCTCGCGCGCCATGCAGGCATGGAAGTGCACGAGAGCCGACGAGTCAGTCTACGTCAGGGCACCCAGAAAGACGAATCCGGAAAGTTTGCCCCAGAGTGTAGATCATTAAGCGAGGGGGTCCGGGGCCGTGGTGACCCCGTATTCCGCCAGCTTCGCCTTGCCGCAGTCCGGGCTGGTCAGGACGATGGGACCGTCCTCGGTCAGGGCGATGGAGTGCTCCCAGTGCGAGGACCAGGTGCCGTCCGTCGTGATGACCGTCCAGTCGTCCGCCAGGACTTCGGTCTGGGCCGTGCCCAGGGAGACCATGGGCTCGATCGCCAGGCAGACGCCCGGGACCAGCTTGATCCCCTTGCCCCGCTTTCGCGAGACGTAGTTCAGCAGGTGGGGGTCCATGTGCATCTCGGACCCGATGCCGTGGCCGCCGTAGTCCTCGATGATCCCGAACTTGCCGAGGCTGTGCTCACCCGTGGCCGGACGCGGCTGGCGCTTGATGTACCCCTCGATCGCCTTCGAGATGTCCACGAGGCGGTTGCCGAGCTTCATGGCGGCGATACCGGCCCACATGGACTCCTCGGTCACCCGGGAGAGCTCCACGAGCTCAGGGGCGTGCCCAGTGCCCACGAAGGCGGTGTACGCCGCGTCCCCGTGCCAGCCGTCGACGATCGCGCCGGCGTCGATCGAGATGATGTCGCCGTCCTTGAGGACGGTCTTGTCGTCCGGGATGCCGTGGACGACGACCTCGTTCACCGAGGTGCAGATGGTCGCGGGGAAGCCGCCGTAGCCGAGGAAGTTCGACTTGGCCCCGGCGTCCGCGATGACCTTGCGGGCCACCATGTCCAGATCCCGCGTCGTGGCGCCCGGAACGGCCGCCTCACGGGTCGCCGCGTGGATCGCGGCGACGACCAGCCCTGCCTCGCGCATCTTCGCGATCTGCTCGGGGGTCTTGATCTGGACCATGAAACGTACCTTCCGGCTTCGAAACGAGTCTTCTCAACACTACGGCCGCGATGCCCTGGGGACACCGCGGCCGTACCTGCACAACAAGGGGTGACTACTTCTGCAGCGCTTCCATCGCGCGCTTCGTGACGTCCGCGACCTCACCGAGGGCGGGGATGGTCACGAGCAGGCCCTGGGCCTTGTAGTAGTCGATGATCGGCTCGGTCTGCGTGTGGTAGACCTCCAGCCGGTTGCGGACGGTGTCCTCCGAGTCGTCGCCGCGCTGGTACAGCTCGCCGCCGCAGGTGTCGCAGACACCCTCGGCCTTCGGCGGGGCGTACGTGACGTGGAAGACGTGCGCGGAGTCGTTGCGGCAGATCCGCCGGCCGGCGATCCGCTTGACGACCTCGTCCTCCTCGACCTCCAGGTCGAGGACGGCGTCGAGCTTCATGGCCGCGGCCTGGAGCATCTCGTCGAGCGCCTCGGCCTGCGAGACGTTGCGCGGGAAGCCGTCGAGCAGGAAGCCGTTCACCGCGTCCGCCTGCTCCATGCGGTCCTTGGCCATACCGATGGTGATCTCGTCGGGGACGAGGTCACCGGCATCCATGAACGCCTTGGCGCGCAAGCCGAGCTCGGTGTTCTGGCTGATGTTGGCCCGGAACAGGTCGCCCGTGGAGATGTGCGGGATCGACAGGTTCTTCGCAAGGAACGCAGCCTGCGTTCCCTTGCCCGCACCGGGCGGTCCAACGAGGACGATTCGCATCAGCGGAGGAACCCTTCGTAATTACGCTGCTGGAGCTGGCTCTCGATCTGCTTCACGGTTTCCAGACCCACACCCACGATGATCAGGATGCTCGTCCCGCCGAACGGGAAGTTCTGGTTCGCTCCGAAGCCCGCCAACGCCATCGTCGGCACAAGAGCGATGAGACCCAGGTACAGCGACCCCGGCCAGGTGATCCGGTTGAGTACGTAGCTCAAGTACTCGGCGGTAGGTCGACCGGCGCGGATACCCGGGATGAACCCACCATACTTCTTCATGTTGTCTGCAACTTCCTCGGGGTTGAACGAAATCGCCACGTAGAAGAACGCGAAGAAGACGATCAGGAGGAAGTACGCCGCGATGTAGTACGGGTGGTCACCCTTGACGAAGTGCTTCTGGATCCAAGTGGCCCAGCCCGCCTGGGATCCGCTGAACTGGACGATCAGCGCCGGGATGTACAGCAGCGACGAGGCGAAGATGACGGGAATGACACCCGCCTGGTTCACCTTCAGCGGGATGTAGGTCGAGGTGCCGCCGTACGCGCGGCGGCCGATCATGCGCTTCGCGTACTGGACCGGGATCCGGCGCTGCGCCTGCTCGACGAAGACCACCAGGGCGACCATCACCAGGCCGACGATGATGACCACGCCGAACTCGACCCAGCCGTCCGCGATCTTGCCCTGGAGCTTGATGGCCCAGAGGGCGCCGATGAAGCCCGCGGCGATCGAGATGAACATGAGGATCGACATGCCGTTGCCGATGCCGCGGTCGGTGATGAGCTCACCGAGCCACATGACGACGCAGGTGCCGGCGGTCATGGTGATCACCATGACGATCGTGGTGAAGATCGACCGGTCCGGGACGATCTCGCGGCCGACCGGGCAGGTCCCGAAAAGGGCACCCGTACGGGCGGTGGCGACAAGGCCGGTGCCCTGCAGGATCGCGAGGGCGACCGTCAAATAGCGCGTGTACTGAGTGATCTTCGCCGTGCCGGACTGTCCCTCTTTTTTGAGGTTCTCCAGCTTCGGGATGACCACGGTCAGCAGCTGCAGGATGATGCTCGCCGTGATGTACGGCATGATGCCGAGCGCGAAGATCGTGATCTGCAGCAGCGCACCGCCGCTGAACATGTTGACGAGACCGAACAGCCCGTTGCTGCTGCCTGCCTGGTCAACACAGATCTGTACGTTCTTGTAGCTCACGCCGGGTACCGGGATGTGGGACCCGAGCCGGAACAGCACGATGATGCCGAGCGTGAAGAGCAGCTTCTTGCGCAGGTCGGGCGTCTTGAACGCCCGGGCGAACGCGGTGAGCACGGTGCCTCCTGCGACCCCCGCGCTACTGCGTCAGAGGTGACGGTCTGAGGGATCGACGTATACGACAAAGCAAAGGTGCACGCCACCTTACCGGCGAGTGTGCCTCCCGTGGAACGACCAACCGGGGATGCCCCATATGTGAGGCATCCCCGGTCGGGTTTCGAGCTATTTAGCCACTGATTTCGTCTTAGACGAGCTCGGTGACCGTGCCGCCGGCAGCGGCAATCTTCTCCTTGGCGGAGGCGGAGACGGCGTCAACCGAAACCTGCAGCGCCACGGAGAGCTCGCCCTGGCCCAGGACCTTGACGAGGCTGTTCTTGCGAACCGCGCCCTTGGCGACCAGGTCGGCCACCGTGACTTCTCCACCCTCGGGGTAGAGAGCGCCGAGCTTGTCCAGGTTGACAACCTGGAACTCGGTGCGGAACGGGTTCTTGAAGCCCTTGAGCTTCGGCAGGCGCATGTGGAGGGGCATCTGCCCACCCTCGAAGCGCTGCGGGATCTGGTAGCGGGCCTTCTGGCCCTTCGTACCACGACCGGCCGTCTTACCCTTCGACGCCTCACCACGACCGACACGGGTCTTCGCGGTCTTGGCGCCGGGGGCGGGACGGAGGTTGTGGGCCTTCAGCGGGCTGTTCTCAGCCATGTTAGTCAACCTCCTCAACCGTCACGAGGTGGCGGACGGTGTGAACCATTCCGCGGAACTCGGGGCGGTCCTCCTTGACGACCACGTCGTTCAGGCGCTTGAGCCCGAGCGAACGCAGAGTGTCGCGGTGGTTCTGCTTGCTGCCGATGTACGACTTCGTCTGCGTGATCTTGAGGCGAGCCATTACGCACCCGCCCCAGCACGCGCACGAAGCAGAGCCGCGGGGGCGACGTCCTCGAGGGGCAGACCACGGCGAGCCGCGATCTCCTCGGGACGCTGCAGGCCCTGGAGGGCCGCCACGGTCGCGTGCACGATGTTGATCGCGTTGTCGGAGCCCAGGGACTTCGACAGGATGTCGTGAACGCCGGCGCACTCCAGAACGGCGCGCACCGGGCCACCGGCGATAACACCGGTACCGGGGGAAGCAGGCTTCAGCAGGACGACGCCCGCAGCCTTCTCACCCTGGATCGGGTGCGGGATGGTGCCCTGGATGCGCGGAACCTTGAAGAAGTTCTTCTTGGCTTCCTCGACACCCTTGGCAATGGCCGCGGGAACTTCCTTGGCCTTGCCGTAACCGACACCTACGGTGCCGTCACCGTCGCCCACCACGACCAGCGCGGTGAAGCTGAAGCGGCGACCACCCTTGACAACCTTGGCGACGCGGTTGATCGCGACAACGCGCTCAACGTAAGCGGTCTTCTCGGCGGCAGGGCCACCGTCGCGACCCTTCCGGTCCCGCCGCTCGCCGCCACCGGCACCGCTTCCGCGGCGCTGGGGTCCAGCCATTGGATTACCTCTCTCTGTTACGTCCGTGAGTCCCGGAACCGGGGCTTAGAACTTCAGCCCGGCTTCGCGGGCGGCGTCAGCCAGAGCGGCAATGCGCCCGGCGTATCGGTTGCCACCGCGGTCGAACACGACGGTCTCGACACCCGCAGCCTTGGCACGCTCGGCGACGAGCGCGCCGACAGCCTGGGCCTGGGCGCTCTTGTCGCCTTCGCCACCGCGGATCGAAGCGTCCAGGGTCGACGCGGACGCCAGGGTGTGACCCTGGAGGTCGTCGATGACCTGAGCAACGATGTTGCGGTTGGAACGCGTCACGACGAGGCGCGGACGCTCCGCCGTACCCGAGACGTTCTTGCGGATGCGGATGTGGCGGCGAGCCTTGGCAGCGCGCTTGTACGCGTCGCCCTTGGCGATCTTCACACCGTATGCCATGGCTACTTACCAGCCTTTCCGACCTTGCGGCGGATGACCTCGCCGGCGTACTTGACACCCTTGGCCTTGTACGGGTCGGGCTTCCGCAGCTTGCGGATGTTGGCGGCGACCTCGCCGACCTTCTGCTTGTCGATGCCCTCGACCGAGAACTTGGTCGGCGACTCGACCTTGAAGGAGATGCCCTCGGGCGCCTCCACCAGGATCGGGTGGCTGTAGCCGAGCTGGAACTCCAGGTTGGAGCCCTTCGCGGCCACGCGGTAACCGACACCGCTGATCTCGAGAGCCTTGACGTACCCCGTGGTCACACCGGTGATCATGTTCGCCACCAGCGTGCGGGACAGGCCGTGCAGGGCCTTGTTCTGACGCTCGTCGTTCGGGCGGGTGACGTTCAGAACGCCGTCCTCACCCTTGACGACTGCGATGGGCGCCTTAACGGTGTGCGTGAGGGAACCCTTGGGGCCCTTCACGGCAACCGTGCTGCCATCGATGGTGACGTCCACACCGGCGGGAACCTGGATGGGGAGCTTGCCGATTCGCGACATTGCTTTTCCTCCGTTCCCGACTACCAGACGTAGGCGAGGACTTCCCCACCTACGCCCTTCTTGCCTGCCTGCTGGCCGGTCAGGAGACCGTGGGACGTGGAGATGATCGCCACGCCCAGGCCACCGAGGACCTTCGGCAGGTTGGTGGACTTCGCGTACACGCGCAGACCGGGCTTCGAGATCCGCTTGATGCCCGCGATGGAGCGCTCACGGTTCGGCCCGAACTTCAGCTCGAGGACGAGGTTCTTGCCGACCTCGGCGTCCTCGACCTTCCAGCCGGTGATGAAACCCTCCTGCTTGAGGATCTCTGCGATGTGCGACTTGATCTTGCTGTGCGGCATCACGACGGTGTCGTGGTACGCCGAGTTAGCGTTACGCAGACGGGTCAGCATGTCTGCGATCGGGTCAGTCATGGTCATGAAGTGGCCTTCGGCCTCTCTCGCCGGGGTTTCCTGTATGCGCCATCCCTCTCCCCGCTCAGTGGCGGGACGGGTGCGGTGCGGGGACCTACGGCGTAGTAAGTCGTTATGGGCGGCGGACGCCCAACCACACAAGCCTAAGGCATGCGGGGCCGGGCAGCCGCCGTCCAGATGCTTACCGAGAGTGCCTGGTACTTCCCAAGTCCTTGCGGACCAGGGGGATTTACCAGGAGCTCTTGGTCACGCCCGGCAGCTCGCCACGGTGAGCCATCTCACGAAGGCAGACGCGGCACAGGCCGAACTTGCGGTACACGGAGTGGGGACGACCGCAGCGCTGGCAGCGGGTGTACGCACGCACACCGAACTTGGGCTTGCGGGCAGCCTTCGCGATGAGAGCCTTCTTCGCCATCTCGCTTACGCCTCCTTGAAGGGGAAGCCGAGGTGACGAAGGAGCGCGCGGCCCTCAGCGTCGTTGGTCGCCGTGGTGACCACGGTGATGTCCATACCCCGGGTACGGTCGATCTTGTCCTGGTCGATCTCGTGGAACATGACCTGCTCCGTGAGACCGAAGGTGTAGTTGCCACGGCCGTCGAACTGCTTCGGCGACAGACCACGGAAGTCACGGATACGCGGAAGCGCGAGCGACAGCGTACGGTCCAGGAACTCCCACATGCGGTCACCGCGGAGGGTGACGTGGCAGCCGATCGGCTGACCCTCACGCAGCTTGAACTGCGCGATGGACTTGCGGGCCTTCGTGACGGCCGGCTTCTGACCGGTGATCGTCGTCAGGTCCTTGATGGCGCCGTCGATCAGCTTGGAGTCGCGGGCGGCGTCGCCCACACCCATGTTGACCACGATCTTCACGAGGCCGGGGATCTGCATGACGTTCTCGTAGGAGAACTCCTCACGCAGCTTGCCCGCGATGTCCTCGCGGTACTTCGTCTTGAGACGCGGAGTGGTAGCCATCAGATGTCCTCACCCGTCCGCTTGGCAACGCGGATCTTGTTGCCCTCGTCGTCGAAGCGGAAACCGACGCGGGTAACGACCTTCTGGCCGTCCTTCTCCACAACCAGCTGAACGTTGCTGACGTGGATCGGCGCCTCGGTGATCACGATGCCACCGGTCTGCGAGCCACCAGCGGTCTGGCCGGCCTTGGTGTGCTTCTTGACCCGGTTGACACCCTCGACGAGGACGCGGTTCTCAGCGGGGAAGGCAACGATGACCTTGCCCTGCTTGCCCTTGTCCTTACCGGTGATGACCTGAACCAGGTCGCCCTTCTTGATCTTCATGCTTACAGCACCTCCGGCGCGAGCGAGATGATCTTCATGAACTTCTTCTCGCGCAGCTCACGGCCGACGGGGCCGAAGATACGGGTGCCGCGAGGGTCGCCGTCGTTCTTCAGAATGACGGCGGCGTTCTCGTCGAAGCGGATGTACGAGCCGTCCTGGCGGCGGCGCTCCTTGACGGTGCGAACGATGACCGCCTTGACGACGTCACCCTTCTTCACGTTGCCACCGGGGATCGCATCCTTGACGGTGGCGACGATGACGTCACCGATGCCCGCGTAGCGGCGACCGGAACCACCGAGAACACGGATGCAAAGGATCTCCTTGGCACCAGTGTTGTCGGCGACACGCAGTCGCGACTCCTGCTGGATCACGTCTATCTCCTGTTTGTCTGCCGGTTCCCGGCGGGGGCTTCACTCCGAGGAGCGAGGCCCCCACCGAGCCTGGCGGAACGAATCCGGGGGAAACCCCCCGGACGAATTACTTGGCCTTCTCGAGGATCTCGACGATGCGCCAGCGCTTGCTCGCCGACAGCGGACGCGTCTCCATGATGAGGACGCGGTCGCCGACACCGGCAGCGTTCTGCTCGTCGTGAGCCTTGAGCTTGTTCGTACGGCGGATGACCTTGCCGTACAGGGCGTGCTTGACGCGGTCCTCGACGGCGACGACGACGGTCTTGTCCATCTTGTCGCTGACGACCAGACCCTCACGGGTCTTGCGGAAACCGCGCTCGGTCTTCTCAGTCACGTTGTTCTCGCTCATCAGGCGCTCTCCACCGTCTCGATACCGAGCTCACGCTCGTGCATCAGGGTGTAGATGCGAGCGATGTCCTTACGGACGGACTTGAGCCGGCCGTTGTTCTCCAGCTGACCCGTGGCCGCCTGGAAGCGGAGCTTGAACAGCTCCTCCTTGGCCTCGCGCAGCTTGCCAACGAGCTCCTCGTTGCCGAGCTCACGCAGCTCGGACGCCTTGGTTCCCGTCGCCATCACGACTCACCTGCCTCGCGCCGAACAATCCGGCACTTCATCGGAAGCTTGTGAGCAGCGCGGGTGAGCGCCTCACGAGCAATCTTCTCGTTCGGGTAGGACAGCTCGAACATGACCCGGCCCGGGTGCACGTTGGCGATCCACCACTCGGGAGAACCCTTACCGGAACCCATGCGGGTCTCGGCAGGCTTCTTCGTCAGCGGACGGTCCGGGTAGATGTTGATCCAGACCTTGCCGCCACGCTTGATGTGGCGGGTCATCGCGATACGAGCCGCCTCGATCTGGCGGTTCGTCACGTACGCCGGGGTCAGCGCCTGGATGCCGTACTCGCCGAACGAGACCTCAGTACCGCCCTTGGCCATACCGCTGCGCTTCGGGTGGTGCTGCTTGCGGTGCTTGACCCTACGAGGGATCAGCATGTCGGTCAGGCCTCCGTTCCGGTGCTCTCGGCCGGAGCGGCGGCGGGAGCGTCGGCCTTGGGGGCCTCGGCACCAGCTGCCTGCTGCGGCTTGCGGCCACCACGGCCGCCGCGCTCGCCACCACGGCCACCACGGCCGGCGGGACGGTCGCCTGCGCCACCCGCGCCACGGGCCGGGCGGTTACCCGCACGGGCCGCAGCGTTCTCGGCGCGAACCTCGGCGATGTTCTTGACGTCGCCCTTGTAGATCCAGACCTTCACACCGATACGGCCGAAGGTGGTCTTGGCCTCGAAGAAGCCGTAGTCCACGTTCGCGCGCAGCGTGTGCAGCGGCACACGACCCTCGCGGTAGAACTCGGAGCGGGACATCTCGGCGCCGCCGAGACGGCCGCCACACTGGATCTTGATGCCCTTGGCGCCGGCCTTCATCGTGCCCTGCATGCTCTTACGCATGGCGCGACGGAAGGAGACGCGGGAGGAGAGCTGCTCGGCAACGGCCTGAGCAACCAGCTGAGCGTCGAGCTCGGGGTTCTTGACCTCGAGGATGTTCAGCTGGACCTGCTTGCCCGTGAGCTTCTCGAGGTCACCGCGGATGCGGTCGGCCTCGGCGCCACGGCGGCCGATGACGATGCCGGGACGAGCGGTGTGGATGTCCACACGCACGCGGTCACGGGTGCGCTCGATCTCAACCTTCGAGATGCCGGCGCGCTCCATGCCGGACGTCATCATCCTGCGGATGGCGACGTCTTCCTTGACGTAGTCCTTGTACAGCTTGTCGGCGTACCAACGCGACTTGAAGTCGGTGGTGATGCCGAGCCGGAACCCGTGCGGGTTTACCTTCTGGCCCATTACCGGGAACCTTCCTTGCTGCTGACGACCACGGTGATGTGGCTGGTCCGCTTGCGGATCCGGTAGGCACGGCCCTGCGCACGCGGACGGAACCGCTTCAGGGTCGGGCCCTCGTCCACGAACGCCTCGCTGATGAACAGCGAAGAAGCGTCCGGGTGGTTGTAGTTGTGTGCGGCGTTGGCAATGGCGCTGTCCAGCACCTTGCCGACCGGCACGCTCGCGGCCTGCGGGGCGAAACGCAGGACCGCCTGAGCCTCCGTGGCATCCATGCCACGGATAAGGTCCACCACTCGGCGGGCCTTCATGGGCGTGACGCGGATGTACCGCGCCTGGGCCCTGGCTTCCATGGTTGTCCCTTCGGTGTAAGTCATAGTCGTAACCACCCCGCCTTTAGCGGCGCTTCGACTTCCGGTCGTCCTTGACGTGGCCGCGGAAGGTGCGAGTCGGCGAGAACTCGCCGAGCTTGTGGCCGACCATCGACTCGGTGACGAACACCGGGACGTGGGTCTTGCCGTTGTGCACCGCGATGGTGTGACCCAGCATGCTGGGGATGATCATCGAGCGACGGGACCAGGTCTTGATGACGTTCTTGGTGCCGGCTTCGTTCTGGACGTCCACCTTCTTTACGAGGTGGTCGTCGACGAAGGGCCCCTTCTTGAGACTGCGCGGCATCTAAACCCGCTCCTAGCGCTTCTTGTTCGTCTTGCGGCGGCGGACGATGTACTTGCTCGAAGCCTTCTTCGGCGAGCGAGTACGACCCTCCTTCTGACCCCACGGGGAGACCGGGTGGCGACCACCACTGGTCTTGCCCTCACCACCACCGTGCGGGTGGTCAACCGGGTTCATCGCGACACCGCGGACGGACGGGCGAACGCCCTTCCAGCGCATGCGGCCGGCCTTGCCCCAGTTGATGTTCGACTGCTCGGCGTTGCCGACCTCGCCGACCGTGGCGCGGCAGCGCGCGTCGACGAGACGGATCTCACCGGACGGCATGCGGAGGTGGGCCATGACGCCCTCCTTCGCCAGCAGCTGCACGGAGGCACCGGCGGAACGCGCGAACTTGGCGCCGCCACCGGGGCGGAGCTCGATCGCGTGGATCGTGGTACCGACCGGGATGTTGCGGAGCGCCAGGTTGTTACCGGGCTTGATGTCGGCCGTCGGGCCGTTCTCAATCCGGTCACCCTGCTGCAGACCGCGCGGCGCGATGATGTAGCGCTTCTCGCCGTCGGCGTAGTGCAGCAGCGCGATGCGCGCGGTGCGGTTGGGGTCGTACTCGATGTGCGCGACCTTGGCCGGCACGCCGTCCTTGTCGTGACGACGGAAGTCGATCACGCGGTAGGCGCGCTTGTGGCCACCGCCCTGGTGGCGAACGGTCACACGACCGGTGTTGTTACGGCCGCCCTTGCTGTGCAGGGGGCGGACCAGCGACTTCTCCGGCGTGGACCGCGTGATCTCGACAAAGTCGGCGACGCTGGAGCCACGACGGCCCGGGGTCGTCGGCTTGTACTTGCGGATACCCATTTCTCAGTCCTCGTCCGATTCCGGACGACTAGACCTCCGTTAGGAGGCCTGGCCGCCGAAGATGTCGATACGGTTGCCCTCGGCAAGGGTCACGATGGCGCGCTTGGTGTTGGCGCGCTTGCCGAAACCGGTCTTGGTGCGCTTGCGCTTACCCTGACGGTTGATCGTGTTGACCCCGGTGACCTTGACCGAGAAGACCGCCTCGACGGCCTGCTTGATCTGGGTCTTGTTGGCGCCGGGCGCGACGATGAACGTGTACTTGTTCTCGTCCAGCAGCGCGTAGCTCTTCTCCGAGACGACCGGCTTGATCAGCAGGTCGCGCGGGTCGGTGAAGGTCTTGCTGGTAACGGTCGCCTCAGACATCAGGCGTCGCTCCCTTCGGTCTCATCGGCCTTGGGGCCAGACACGAAGGACTCGAGCGCGGCCTGGGTGAAGACCACGTCGTCAGAGACGATCACGTCGTACGTGTTCAGCTGGCCCGGCTCCAGGATGTGAACCTGGGGCAGGTTGCGGGCGGACAGCCACGCGGCCTCGTCGGCACGCTCGACGACCAGGAGCAGGTTCTTGCGCTCCGAGATCTTGCCGAACAGCGTCTTGGCGGCCTTCGTGGAGGCGGCACCCTCGACCACGCCGGTGACGACGTGGATGCGGGAGTGACGCGCACGGTCCGAGAGGGCACCGCGGAGGGCGGCGACCTTCATCTTCTTGGGGGTCCGCTGCGAGTAGTCACGCGGCTGCGGGCCGTGGACGACGCCACCGCCTGCGAACTGCGGAGCGCGGGTCGAACCCTGACGGGCGCGGCCGGTGCCCTTCTGGCGGTACGGCTTGCGGCCACCACCACGGACTTCGCCACGGGTCTTGGTCTTGTGCGTGCCCTGACGGGCAGCAGCCAGCTGAGCGACAACGACCTGGTGGATCAGCGGAACGCTGGTCTTGGCGTCGAAGATCTCCGCGGGGAGCTCGACGGTACCGGCCTTGTCGCCTGCCGGCGAAAGGATGTCAATGGTGCTCATTACCTCAAGCCCCCTTGGCCGCGGTACGGACCAGGACGAGGCCGCCGTTCGGACCGGGGACCGCGCCCTTGATGAGCAGCAGACCCTTCTCCGCGTCAACCGCGTGGATGGTCAGGTTCTGGGTGGTGACACGCTCGTTACCCATGCGACCGGCCATGCGCATGCCCTTGAAGACACGCCCAGGGGTGGCGCAGCCACCGATCGAACCGGGGGAGCGGTGCTTGCGCTGCACACCGTGACCGGCGCCGAGGCCCCGGAAGTTGTGCCGCTTCATGACACCGGCGAAGCCCTTGCCCTTGCTGTTGCCCGTGACGTCAACCTTGACGCCGGACTCGAACACCTCAGCAGTGATCTCCTGGCCGAGCGTGTACTCGCTGGCGTCGGAGGTGCGGAGCTCCACCAGGTGGCGGCGGGGGGTCACGTCGGCCTTGGCGAAGTGGCCCTTGAGGGGCTTGTTCACCTTGCGCGGGTCGATCTCGCCGAAGGCGATCTGGACCGACTCGTAGCCGTCGATGTCGTTCGTACGGACCTGGGTAACGACGCAGGGCCCGGCCTTGACAACGGTCACCGGGACGACACGGTTGTTCTCGTCCCAGACCTGGGTCATGCCGAGCTTCTCGCCCAGGACGCCCTTGATCTGCTTTGCCATCTTCTCGACGCCTCTCAGAGCTTGATCTCGATGTCAACGCCGGCCGGAAGGTCCAGGCGCATCAGCGAGTCAACGGTCTTGGGCGTCGGGTCGAGGATGTCGATCAGGCGCTTGTGCGTGCGCATCTCGAAGTGCTCGCGCGAGTCCTTGTACTTGTGCGGCGACTTGATGACGCAGTACACGTTCTTCTCAGTGGGCAGCGGCACCGGGCCCGCGACCGACGCACCAGTGCGCGTCACCGTCTCGACGATCTTCTTCGCCGAGGAGTCGATGACCTCGTGGTCGTAGGCCTTGAGCCGGATGCGGATCTTCTGTCCCGCCATGGCTACTCCGTAGTCCTGTCTCTATGTGGAAACGCTCTGGCCCTCGGCCGGCTGCGGGACGGATCCCGCGGCCTCTCCTCCGACCCACGCGGTCGGGCGTGTCGCACTCCCTCTACAGAAAATTCCCATACGGAAATTCCCTCTCCAAGGGGGTGCGGTCCCGGGACCGCGCTGCGGGGGAGAAACACCCACCGAGTGCCTGGTGGGCACCGTGCTGACACTTCCCAGAAGATTCCCGTACGTCCGTCCCCATTGCTGCCCCGAAAGGCAGATTAAGGACGACGAGTACTGTGGGACTCGCTTCCGGTCCTCCCGGCGGGAGGCGTGCAACATCGGCACTCAACCGAGCAACTTGAGTAGTCTGCCATACGAGGCACGTACCTGGCCAATCGGGCCGAAGAGAATACCCCGCCACGCTGAGTGGTCAAGCTGCCGCACCCATGTCCCCCGGGCGGGGTCTCCCCCGGTCAGGACCGTGTGATGGTCCTGCACCCTTCGCCCCGAATGTTCTGGCTGCGGTCGTACGGGTCCGACGCGGGCCCCGTGGGCCCCGGCCCGCCCGGCGCGTCCAGTGGGAACTGCGGGTGCAGGAAGCCGTCGGCTGCCTCGCACTCCACGTTCGACCACTCCGCGGTGTAGCTCCGCGCCTGGAGGCGGCCCCGGGTGGTCTGCCAGCGCGCCGGGTCGAGCAGGGCCAGGGTCACCTGCCGGCGCACGATGGTCCGCTGCAGGCTCGTGCCCCCCTTGGTCAGCGGGTGGACGAAGGTGTAGTCCGCCACCACCAGCAGCTCCCCCCGCTCCCCCTGCTCCGCGTGCATGCTGCCGCGCACCTTGACGACGTCGCCGACCGGCGTGACCTCGGCCGGGTCGAAGCGGGTGAAGAGCGTCACCGGGGTGTCCTGCGCGCTCGGACGCGTCAGCGACCGCTCCAGCCGCTGCGGAACCTCCGGCTGCAGGGGGTCCAGCAGGGCCAGCGCCGCGGCCGGACGCTCCCCGCGCAGGGTGGCGGGGTCCAGGTTGGCCGCGATCAGGAACTGCCGGGTCTTCGCCAGCGCGTCCGCGACCTGCGTCTTGGTCATCCCGCCCACGGCGGTGGCCTCCGGGACCTCGATGCCTGCGGCGCCGTCGGCCCACTGGAGGGCCGGGGAGCCGCGGAAAGGTTCCTGCAGAGTCGGCCGGTCGGGGTCCGCGGACGGCGGCGGGACCGTCGGCGCGAGCGACTCCGCGGGCAGCGGGGCGGCGTCCTGTGCGCCCTCGCGGGCCTGGGTCCTGCCCGTGATCCGGTCGATCAGCAGTTCGGGGCGTACGGCGACCAGCGCGAGCCCGGCGATGAAGACGATGGCCACGACGGCCCGCAGCCGGCGCCTGCCCGCCCTCTCCCGCGGAGCGGGGGCGGTGCGCCAGCCCGCCGGTTCCGGCTGGTCGCGCAGCCGCGCGGTGACCATCCGGGCCCGTGCCGACGGCTCCCTCGGCGCGTCCCCCGCCCCGGCGGCCGCCTGCTCCATGAACCGGGCCCACTCCTCGTCGGAGAGTCCCGGTCTGTCCTCGGCGCTCTCGTTGTTCCTCATGTCCCACCCCTGGTGACGGGCGAGAGGCCCCGCACCATCCGGCGCGGAGCCTCTCACCTGCGAATATGCCCGATCTAGCGGAGCTACTTGTCCTTCTGCTGTTCCTTCTGCTGTTCCTTCTGCAGCTCCGACGCCGGCGCCTTGCGACCGCAGACGGCCTGCCAGTTCAAGGGGCCGATGCCACCGCACCAGAGCTCCCCGTCGTCGGGGTTCTGCCGCCAGTCGTTCGTGAGGATCTCCGCGCACGTCTTGCTCGGCGCGAAGCGCGGGCAACGGCCGTCGGCCTTCTTGATGGTGTGCGCCCGGTAGGCGTCGATGCCCATCGACATGTCGTCGGACTGCGGCATGTACCGGTTGACCGACCAGGACGCCCCCATCGTGGCGAACAGCGCGACCACGCACACCATGCCGGCCGCGAGCTGCTGGACCACCCGGCGGGGCAGGACCCGGGCCGTCGGCTCGGCACCCTGCGGCCGCAGGGTGCGCTCGGCCCAGCCGGAGCCCCGGTGGACCACGGCCATCATGCCGAGGACGGCCAGGATCATCAGGCAGTACATGATGATCCAGGTGGTGCGCGGGTAGAGCTGGACCGCCTTGTCGTGCGCCATGTGCGAGGCGAACCAGAAGCGGGCCAGCCAGGCGCCGGCCAGGGTGGCGGCGGCGGTGCGGACCATGACGTTGCGCAGTCCCAGACCGACGCCCAGACCCACGGCGAACAGCAGCAGCAGCGCGAAGCCGCTCTGCCCGGCCATCTCCCCCGCCGCCGGCCAGGTCTGGAACTCCAGCTTGCCGGACCGGTCGGACACCCAGCCCAGCACGTACGCCGGGTCGACGTACACGGCCAGGAAGGCGTAGCGGTCCGGGGTCTGCGAGCCGAGCCGGGCCATCTGGTAGAGCAGCGGGGCGCCGACCACACCGGCCGTCAGCACGGTGATCCCGACGAACGCGCCGGCCCGCTTGACCACCGCTCCCCCGGCACGCCAGGGGAACAGGAACAGCGCCAGCATGCCCACGCCGGGCGCGGCCCAGACGTACCAGCCGGAGTACCAGAGGAAGAGCAGGCCGAAGACGAGGCCGAGGACCGCGCCGCGCAGCAGCGTACGGCGCAGCGGCCGCTCGCCGGCGCTGCGCATCTCGCGCAGCCAGTAACCGAGCAGCGGCAGCAGCACGAGCATGGTGGCGTGGCTGTACGGGCGGATCGGGTCCATGAAGAGGATGGCCGACGGGACGGCGATCAGCAGTGCCCAGAACGGGCGGAGCAGCAGCCGCCAGGCCAGGTACGTCATCGGGCCCGCGACGGCGGTGAAGAAGATCTGGAAGTCCTTGAGGGCGAATGCGGTCCCGCCCGGGACGTCGTATCGGATCTTCGCCCAGACGGCCATCAGGCCGGGGAAGAGCGGCGGGTAGATGCCCGACACGCCCTCGCCGTGCAGGAACGAGTTGGCCATGGCGACCAGGGCGCTCGGGTCGCCCTCCTGACCGCCGAGCGGCCAGGGGGTGCCGCGCAGGGCGACGACCACGCCGCCCGCCACCACGCCGGTGGCGAGACCCGCCAGGGCCGCGCAGACCAGGCGCTTGACCATCTGGTGGCGGGGCAGCTTGCCGCGGTAGGCGGTGTAGAGCAGGAGCGCGAGCAGCGGCAGGCCTATGACGGCCGCGTACTGCTGGAGCTTGGCGAGACCGCTGACCTGCCCGACGCGGACCAGCGGGTTCACGCTGATGTGCGTACTCAGCAGGGTGAACCCGAGGGCTGCCGCGAGGCTGACCACGACCTCGGCCAGGGGCAGCACCCAGCGCCGGGACAGCCACGCACGGCGTGGGGAAACGGACGAGGGACGCCCGCCTTCCGCTGTCTCGGCGTGGCGGTGCTCCGAGCCGGCCTGTCCGACCGCCTCGGGGGCCAGGTGTGTCATCTCAGTCCGTTTCGTGGTGTGCGGATCGGCTCAGTTCTGGCCGGAGGTGAAGGCGTGCTTCGCCAGGGTGCGCGCGCCTTCCCGGTGTCCGCGGCGCAGGGCGCCGGGGAGCATGGTGAGCGCGTGCAGGCGGGATGCGCTGTGGAAGCGGGCCGCGCGGGCCGCCTTGGGCCAGCCGCGGGCGTCCATGCGCGAGGCGACCGCGGCGAAGTACCGCGCGGCCTCGGTGAAGCGGGTGCCCGAGAAGGCCTGCACCGACGACTCGCTGACGGCGTGCCGGCGGTACTGGAAGACCGTGGTCGAGTTGTCGATCACCATCTCCTCGCCGCCCTCCAGCAGGTCGACCACCAGCGCGAGGTCCTGGATCACCGAGTAGTCGTCGCGGAAGTTCACCTTGCGCAGCGCCTCGCCGCGCCAGGCGATGGAGGGGAAGTACAGCCAGTTGCCGCGCAGCACGCTGGCGGCCAGCTCCTCACCTGCCATCAGCCGGCGGCCCTTCACCTGCGGCGCGTACAGCCGCTTCTTGGTGTTGTCCGCGAGGCCGCCCTGCGTGACGCGGCCTTCGCCGTCGATGACCTCGACGCCGGGCTGGACCATGCCGATGCCCGGGTGGGCGCCGATGACCGAGCGGACGGTCTCCAGGTAGTGCGGGTGCAGGAGGTCGTCGCAGCCCATGATGACCACGTAGTCGGCCTCGGACAGCTCCACGCACTTCTGGAAGTTCTTGGTGATGCCGAGGTTCCGCTCGTTGCGGGTGTAGTGGACCCGCTCGTCGCCGAGCTGCTCGAACCAGCCGGGTACGTCCGGCTCCTTGCCGTCGTCGATCACGACGAGCCGGAAGTCCGGGTCGGTCTGCGCGAGGACGCTGCGCACGGCGTCCTGCATCAGCTGCACGTCCCCGTAGTAGGGGAGCATGAAGTCGAACGTCACCATGGAGCGTCAGGCCTTCACGGAGTCGGAGTCGGCATCGGCGTCAACCTCGGCCTCGGCCTTGGCTTCGTCCTTGGCTTCGTCCTTGGCTTCGGCCTTGGCCTCGGCGACAGCGGTCGCCGACGCGGCGGGGACGTCCGCGCCCAGGCGCTCGTCGTTGTGCCGCACGCCTTCGTTGATGGCCACCGTCCGGGCCAGGTCGGTGATCTTCTTCTCCAGCGAACGGAAGCGCAGGAAGGTGTTGAGCGTGAGGAAGCCCATCGCGAGCACCATCACGTAGAGCACCAGGTCGGTGCCTCGGCCGACGCCGAGCTGCTGGGCGACCCAGGTGACGTCGGTCGGGCGGAGCACCGCGTACACGTTGACGACGACGAACACCGAGAACGCTATGCGCTTCCAGGCCCGGTTCTTCGCCTGGCCCCAGGTCCGGATGAACATCAGTGCCATGGACACCGAACCGAGGATCAGCAGCAGCTGGATCCAGAAGTACTTCATCGACGCCCACGCTCCCGCAGCGAAATGTCAAAAAGGATGTTGACGCCGTTGATCAGGGACTGACCCTTGGCGCGTGAGTAGTCGGTGTAGAGGATGTCCACCGGGACCTCGGTGACCCGCAGTCCGGAGCCGGCGAGGAAGCCGACGAGCTCGGACGCGTGGGCCATGCCGTTCATCGTGATGTTCAGCTGCTCCGCGGCCTTACGGCTCAGCACGCGCAGGCCGTTGTGCGAGTCGGTGAGCTTGAGCTTGCGGGCGGTGGGGCTGACCGCGGCGGCCGTACGCAGCACCACCTGCTTGATCCACGGCACCTGGCCGTTCTGCTCGATGAAGCGGGAGCCGAGCACGACGTCGGCCTCGTCGCCGCGCAGCACCGCGACCATCGTCTCGACGTCCTTGGTCTGGTGCTGGCCGTCGGCGTCGAAGGTGGCGAAGTACTGGGCGCCGGACTGGGCGAGCGCGTAGGTGAGACCCGTCTGCAGTGCCGCGCCCTGGCCGAGGTTGACGGGGTGGCGCACCAAGTGGGCGCCGGTCGTGGCTATGTGCTTGGCCGAGTCGTCCGTGCTGCCGTCGTCGACGACGACGATGTTGGGGAACGTCTTGCGGGCCCCCTCGACCACGTCGGCGATCACCTGGCCCTCGTTATAGGCCGGTATGACCAGCCAGACATCGTCGTATTGGGACACGGTAGCTCCAGCGGAATGGGGCACAAACGAGTGCTCGGTGATCGGTGTGACGTCGTGGGCCGGCATGGTCATTTCCCGACCGCGCCCACGCCCGGGCCGCGTGTGTCGGCCGTCTGCCCGGGCCCCCCGGTGGCTGCCGCAGCCGCTGCGGGGAAGCTCAGCCTCAGCGCTGCCAGCATAGCCAGCACGGTGGCGACGGAGCCGAGGGCGTAGGCGACGATCACGCGCAGGGCCACGTCGCCCGGTATCAAGGTGATGCCCAGCAGGACCCCGGTACCGACGGCCCAGCAGAGCAGTTGCAGGTTGTGCCGCTTGAATACCATGAGCGCCTGTCCGAGCACCATCGCGAACATGTACGCCACGGTGCCCGCGGACATCAGGAAGAAGTCGAAGCGGTCGAGCACCGGCTCGTTGGCGTTGAAGAGCACCTCGATCAGCCAGGGGCCGAGCACCGTGGCGGGTACGCCGCCCAGCAGCCCGAGCGCTCCGACGACCACGCCGATCCGGCGCAGCATCGCCCAGAACGCGGCCCGGTCGCCGGCCGTGAAGGCCGCGGTGAGGCCGCTCAGCAGGGACGCCTGGAGCGAGCCGAAGACGAAGAGCGGCACCCGCGCCAGGACCAGCGCGCTCAGCAGGGCCGCGATCAGGGCGCTGTCGGTGGGCGCCAGCAGCTTGGTGCTCATCACCGCGGCGTTGACGACCAGCTGGGACAGCAGGGTCGCGCAGACGAGCAGGCCCAGTCCGCTGTACAGCTCCCGCCAGGCGATCGGTTCGCCGGGGCCGACGGCGCGCAGCAGCGCCGGCAGGGTGAGGAGCATCGCCACGACCGGCGCGATGGCCAGGACCAGGCTGAAGGCGACGGCCGAGTGCAGTCCGAGCAGCGCGCAGCCGAAGGCGAGCACGATCCGCAGACCGCCGTCGACGGCGAGTTGGGTGCCGTACGCGCCGAAGTGGCCGAGGCCCGCCAGTACACCGCGGGTGAGGTAGCAGACGGCCATGCCGGTGAAGGCACCGCCGAGCGCGGCCACCAGGCCGCGGTCGCCCTGGAACAGCAGGTCGGCGATCGGGCCCGCGCCCAGGCCCAGTACGAGCAGGGTCGCCCCCAGGATCCCCGCGGTGAGCACGGTGGCCCGGCGGAGCACCGGGGCGGTGCCCTGGCCCAGCACCACGCGGGCCGAGACGATCCGGGTGAGCTCCTGCTCGATGGGGAAGAAGACGCCGATGCCGAGGGACATCACGATCGTCCACAGCACCGAGACGTTGGCCATGTCCGGCTTGGACAGGCTGTGGCCGGCCACGCCCAGGTGGACGTAGGAGGCCGCGCCGAGCACGACGGTGCCGCCGGCCACCGCGACGGTGCCCGGCGGCAGCGCCGCGGTCAGCTTGTTCAGCAGGGCCTTCATCCCGTACGGCCGTCCCGGGCCTGCTTGGCCAGTGCGGTGAAGACCGGGGTGGCGAGCGCCTCGGCCAGCTGCTCCTGCCAGTCGGGCAGCGGGGCGAGGCCCGCCGCCTCGTCCCAGTTGTCGTGCGCGAGCACGCTGAAGGCGGGGCGGACGGCGGGGCGCACGAACGCCTCGGAGGTGGTCGGCCGGATCCGCTCGGGGTCCAGGCCGCTCAGCCGGTAGGTCTCGCGGGCCAGTCCCATCCAGGTGGTCCGGCCGCTCGCGGTGCCGTGGTAGATCCCGCCCATGGCCCAGCCCTTCAGCGCGGCCAGGCCGAGCTCGACCAGGTGGCGGGCCAGCGCGTAGGACCAAGTGGGCTGACCGTGCTGGTCGTCGACCACGTCGAGGGTGTCCCGCTGGGCGGCCAGCTTCAGCATGGTGGCGACGAAGTTCGGCCCGTGCTCGCCGTACAGCCAGGCGGTGCGGACCACGTAGCCGTCCTGCGGCAGCAGTTCGGTGACGGCCTGCTCGCCGACCAGCTTGGAGCGGCCGTAGGCGTTCACCGGACCGGTCTCGGCGTCCTCCCGGTACGGCTCCGCGGCGTCGCCGGGCAGCACGTAGTCGGTGGAGACGTGGATCAGGCGCACATGGGCGGCGGCGCAGGCCTCGGCGAGGACGCGTACGCCGGTGCCGTTGACGGCGGTGGCGGCTTCCTCGGCGGTCTCGGCGCCGTCCACGTCGGTCCAGGCGGCGCAGTTCACGACCACGGTGACGCCCTCGACCGCGGCCCGGACGGCGGCCGGGTCGGTGATGTCGAGGTCGGCGCGGCGCATGCCGACGGCCTCGATCCCGGCGCGCCTCAGGACGGTCAGGACGTCCTGGCCGAGCATCCCGGCGGCGCCGGTGACGAGCCAGCGGCCGGCGAACGAGTTGGTCCTCACTTCTGCAGGGCCGCCTTCGCCTTCAGCGGCTCCCACCAGGCGCGGTTCTCGCGGTACCACTCGATGGTGGCCTTGATGCCGTCCTCGAAGGTGACCTGCGGCGCGTAGCCGAGCTCGGCGCCGATCTTGCTGATGTCGATGGAGTAGCGGAGGTCGTGGCCCTTGCGGTCCTCGACCTGCTCGACCATCTCCCAGCCGAGGCCGGCGGCCTCCAGCAGCACGCCGGTGAGCTCCTTGTTGGTGAGCTCGGTACCGCCGCCGATGTTGTAGACCTCGCCCGCGCGGCCCTTGCGCATGGCCAGGTCGATGCCGCGGCAGTGGTCGGAGACGTGCAGCCAGTCGCGCACGTTGCCGCCGTTGCCGTACAGCGGGACCTTCTTGCCGTCCATCAGGTTGGAGACGAACAGCGGGATGACCTTCTCCGGGAACTGGTAGTGCCCGTAATTGTTGGAGCAGCGGGTGACCACCACGTCCATGCCGTGGGTGCGGTGGTAGGCCAGCGCCAGCAGGTCGGACGACGCCTTGGAGGCGGAGTACGGGGAGTTCGGCACCAGCGGCCACTCCTCCGTCCAGGAGCCCTCGCTGATCGAGCCGTAGACCTCGTCGGTGGAGATGTGGACGAAGCGGCCGACGCCGTGCTTGCGGGCGGAGTCCAGCAGGACCTGCGTGCCGACCACGTTGGTCATCACGAAGGGGCCGGCGCCGGCGATCGAGCGGTCCACGTGGGACTCGGCGGCGAAGTGCACGACGACGTCGTGACCGGGCATGACCTGGTCGACGGCCTCCGCGTCGCAGATGTCGCCCTTGACGAAGGTGTATCCGGGGTGGTCCGCGACCGGAGCGAGGTTGGCCTCGACGCCCGAGTACGTCAGCTTGTCGAAGACAGTGATCTGCGCCGTGGCATCTGCACCGAGCTGCTGGCGGACGAATTCTGAACCGATGAAGCCGGCGCCGCCGGTCACGAGGATGCGCATAATACGAAGAGTCTAGCGGCCTGCCGAACGTCACATTCCCTTGGCTCGGCTCCCCCGCACGCTCTCGCATAGGGTTCACCCATGCGTGGAATCCTTTTGGCCGGTGGCACCGGATCGCGACTCTGGCCGTTGACCCGGGCCGTTTCGAAGCAGCTGCTGCCCGTCTTCGACAAGCCGATGATCTATTACCCCCTCTCCACCCTGGTGATGGCGGGTATCAGTGAAATTCTGATCATCACCACCCCAGAAGACCGCGACCAGTTCGAGCGGTTGCTCGGCGACGGTTCGCAGTTCGGCCTGCGGCTGGAGTACGCCGTCCAGGAGCGCCCGGAGGGCATCGCCCAGGCATTCGTCCTCGGCGCCGACTTCATCGGTGACCAGTCCGTCGCGCTGATCCTCGGCGACAACATCTTCCACGGCAGCGGCCTGGGCACCCGGCTCGCCGAGCACACCGACTCCAAGGGCGGCCGGGTCTTCGCGTACCCGGTGGCGGACCCGACGGCGTACGGCGTGGTGGAGTTCGACGAGAACGGCCAGGCCATCTCCATCGAGGAGAAGCCGGTCAAGCCCAAGTCCCGCTACGCGGTGCCGGGCCTGTACTTCTACGACAACCAGGTCGTAGAGATAGCCCGCGGCTTGAAGCCCAGCGCCCGCGGCGAACTGGAGATCACCGCGGTCAACGACGCGTACCTCCAGGCCGGCGAGCTCAACGTCACGATCCTCGACCGCGGTACCGCGTGGCTGGACACCGGCACCTTCGTCTCGATGGTGCAGGCCTCCGAGTTCGTCCGCGTGATCGAGGAGCGCCAGGGCTTCAAGATCGGCTGCATCGAGGAGGCGGCCTGGCGGGCCGGCCTGATCGATTCCGCGCGGCTGCGCGAGCTCGCCCAGCCGCTCACCAAGAGCGGTTACGGCGACTACCTGCTGGCCCTGCTCGCCGAGGAGGACGCCCGATGAAGTTCCGTGAACTCTCCATCGAGGGCGCCTTCGAGGTCACCCCGCAGCTGCACGGGGACCCGCGCGGCCTGTTCACCGAGTGGTACCGCTTCGACCGGCTCGCCGAGGTGGTCGGCCACCCGCTGAACCTGGCGCAGGCGAACCTCTCGGTCTCCTCCGCGGGCGTGGTCCGCGGCATCCACTTCGCCGACGTACCCCGTGGCCAGGCCAAGTACGTGACCTGCGTACGCGGCGCCGTGCTCGACGTCATCGTGGACCTCCGGGTCGGCTCCCCCACGTTCGGCAAGTGGGAGGGCGTCCGCCTGGACGACGTGGACCGCCGCGCGGTCTACATCCCCGAGGGCCTCGGCCACGGGTTCTGCGCGCTGAGCGACGACGCGACGCTGTCGTACCTCTGCTCGGAGACCTACAACCCGACCGGTGAGCACTCGGTCCACCCGCTCGACGCCGACCTGGCCATCGAGTGGCCGGCCGACGTGCCGCTGCTGTCCGCCCGTGACGAGGCCGCCCCGTCGCTGGCCGACGCCATCGCGTCCGGGCTGCTGCCCGACTACGCGGCCTGCAAGGAATTCACCGAGTCGCTCCGCGTGAGCTGACCCGCCGCAGTCACGACAGGAGGGCCGTACCCGAAAGGGTGCGGCCCTCCTCTCGTTCCGCGCCGTCGTTCCCCTGCCACGCCGAAGGGCCCCGCCCCACCGCCGAAGCGGTGGGCCGGGGCCCTTCAGTGCAACTTGGTGCCCGATTCAACGAGCTACCAGGTCAGAACACGAATTACTTCGTGATCTTGGTGACCTGGCCGGCGCCCACGGTACGACCACCCTCACGGATGGCGAACTTCAGGCCCTCCTCCATGGCGACCGGCTGGATCAGCGCGACCGTCATCTCGGTGTTGTCGCCCGGCATGACCATCTCCGTGCCGGCCGGCAGGGTGACGACACCCGTGACGTCCGTGGTACGGAAGTAGAACTGCGGACGGTAGTTGTTGAAGAAGGGGGTGTGACGGCCACCCTCGTCCTTCGACAGGATGTAGGCCTGGGCCTCGAACTCGGTGTGCGGGGTGACCGAACCGGGCTTGATGATGACCTGGCCGCGCTCGACGTCCTCGCGCTTGATGCCACGGAGGAGCAGACCGACGTTCTCACCGGCCTGGCCCTCGTCGAGCAGCTTGCGGAACATCTCGATACCGGTGACCGTGGTGGTGGTCTTCTCTTCCTTGATACCGATGATGTCGACGGTCTCGTTGACCTTCAGGACACCACGCTCGATACGGCCGGTGACGACCGTACCGCGACCGGTGATCGTGAAGACGTCCTCGACGGGCATGAGGAACGGCATCTCGGTGTCACGCGGCGGGGTCGGGATGGCCTCGTCGACGGCGTCCATGAGGCCGATGAGCTTCTCGCCCCACTCGGCGTCGCCCTCGAGCGCCTTCAGCGCGGAGACGCGGACGACCGGCAGGTCGTCGCCCGGGAAGTCGTACTCGGAGAGCAGCTCGCGGACCTCGAGCTCGACGAGCTCCAGGATCTCCTCGTCGTCCACCATGTCGGCCTTGTTCAGGGCGACAACGATGTACGGAACGCCGACCTGGCGGGCCAGGAGCACGTGCTCCTTGGTCTGCGGCATCGGGCCGTCGGTGGCGGCGACCACGAGGATCGCGCCGTCCATCTGCGCGGCACCGGTGATCATGTTCTTGATGTAGTCCGCGTGACCCGGGCAGTCGACGTGGGCGTAGTGACGCGCCTCGGTCTGGTACTCGACGTGCGCGATGGAGATGGTGATACCGCGCTGGCGCTCCTCAGGAGCCTTGTCGATCTGATCGAAGGCCGAGGCCGCGTTCAGGTCCGGGTACTTGTCGTGCAGCACCTTGGTAATGGCGGCCGTGAGGGTCGTCTTACCGTGGTCAATGTGACCGATGGTGCCGATGTTGACGTGCGGCTTAGTCCGCTCGAACTTCGCCTTCGCCACGGGGGTCCTCCTGAGAGTGGTTCTGTACGCCTTACAGATCGGCGCCAGGTGATCTTTGCTGGATAGCCGGCTCCCCCGGGGCAACGGGAGGTTTCTCCTGTTGCCCCAGAGGCTCCGGTGGCAAGCCTAAAGCGTGAACTCGGAAGAGTTACTCGCCCTTGGCCTTCGCGATGATCTCCTCGGCGACGTTCCGGGGAACCTCGGCGTAGGAGTCGAACTGCATCGAGTAGCTGGCGCGACCCGAGGTCTTGCTGCGGAGGTCTCCGACGTAGCCGAACATCTCCGAAAGAGGCACGAGGCCCTTCACGACGCGAGCGCCGTGACGCTCCTCCATGGCCTGGATCTGGCCACGGCGGGAGTTGATGTCGCCGATGACATCACCCATGTAGTCCTCGGGCGTGGTGACCTCGACGGCCATCATCGGCTCAAGGAGCACGGGAGAAGCCTTGCGCGCGGCCTCCTTGAAGGCCTGCGAACCGGCGATCTTGAACGCGAGCTCGGAGGAGTCGACCTCGTGGTAGCCACCGTCGAGAAGCGTGACGCGAACGCCCGTCATCTCGTAGCCGGCCAGGATGCCGAACTGCATGGCCTCCTGCGCACCGGCGTCGACCGAAGGGATGTACTCCTTCGGCACGCGGCCACCGGTGACCTTGTTCACGAACTCGTACGCCGGACCGTCGGTCTCGGTGATGGGCTCGATCGCGATCTGCACCTTGGCGAACTGACCGGTACCACCGGTCTGCTTCTTGTGGGTGTAGTCGTGACGCTCGACGGCCTTGCGGATCGTCTCGCGGTAGGCCACCTGCGGCTTGCCGACGTTGGCCTCGACCTTGAACTCGCGCTTCATACGGTCGACCAGCACCTCGAGGTGCAGCTCGCCCATACCGCCGAGGATGGTCTGGCCCGTCTCCTCGTCCGAGTGAACGTGGAAGGAGGGGTCCTCCTCCGCGAGACGCTGGATGGCGACACCCAGCTTCTCCTGGTCACCCTTGGACTTGGGCTCGATGGCGACCTGGATGACCGGCGCCGGGAAGTCCATGGACTCCAGGATCACCTGGTTCTTGTCGTCACACAGCGTCTCACCGGTGGTGGTCTGCTTCAGGCCCATCACGGCGACGATGTCGCCGGCGCCCACCGAGTCGATCTCCTCACGCTTGTTCGCGTGCATGCGGTAGATCTTGCCGATGCGCTCCTTCTTGCCCTTGACGGAGTTCAGCACCGCAGTGCCGGCCTCCAGGCGGCCCGAGTAAACCCGGACGAAGGTGAGCTTGCCGAGGTGCGGGTCGCTCATGATCTTGAACGCCAGCGCCGCGAGCGGCTCCTCGTCGGAAGGCTTGCGCTTCACGACGACCTCGGGGTCCTTGACGTCGTGGCCCTCGATGGCCTCGATGTCCAGGGGCGACGGCAGGTAGCGGACGACAGCGTCGAGCAGGGGCTGGACGCCCTTGTTCTTGAACGCCGTACCACAGAACACCGCGGTGATCGTGGGCTCGCCCTTGCCCTTGCCGGAGCCGAGGATGATGCGACGGACGGCGGCGTGCAGCTGCTCCACGGACGGCTCGTCGCCGTTCAGGAAGAGCTCCATGATCTCGTCGTCGTTCTCGGCGACGGTCTCGACGAGCTTCCCGCGCCACTCTTCAGCGGCCTCGGTGTGCGTGTCGGGGATGTCGACGATGTCGTACATCTCGCCCTTGGTCGCCTCGGCGGACCAGACGAACGCCTTCATCGTGACGAGGTCGACGACACCCTGGAAGTCAGCCTCGGCACCGATGGGGAGCTGCATGACGATCGGAACCGCACCGAGGCGGTCCTTGATCATGTCGACACAGCGGTGGAACTCGGCGCCGGTACGGTCGAGCTTGTTGACGAAGCAGATACGCGGAACGCCGTAGCGGTCCGCCTGACGCCAAACGGTCTCGGACTGCGGCTCCACACCGGCGACACCGTCGAACACGGTGACGGCACCGTCGAGGACGCGGAGCGAACGCTCCACCTCGACCGTGAAGTCAACGTGACCCGGAGTGTCGATGATGTTGATGGTGTGGTCGACGTCCTCGAGCGGCCAGTGGCAGGTCGTCGCGGCGGACGTGATCGTGATGCCGCGCTCCTGCTCCTGCTCCATCCAGTCCATCGTGGCAGCGCCGTCGTGGACTTCACCGATCTTGTAAGACACACCGGTGTAGAACAGGATGCGCTCGGTGGTGGTCGTCTTGCCCGCGTCGATGTGGGCCATGATCCCGATGTTGCGGACCTTGGCCAGGTCAAGCGAAGTGGTAGCCATATCGGCTCAGTCTTCTCTCGGTCTCGATGTGGGTTAGAACTACCAGCGGTAGTGCGCGAAGGCCTTGTTGGACTCGGCCATCTTGTGCGTGTCCTCACGCTTCTTGACGGCAGCGCCAAGACCGTTCGAGGCGTCGAGCAGCTCGTTCATGAGGCGCTCGGTCATGGTCTTCTCGCGGCGGGCGCGGGAGTAACCCACGAGCCAGCGCAGCGCGAGGGTCGACTGGCGGCCCGGCTTGACCTCAACCGGAACCTGGTAGGTCGCGCCACCGACACGGCGGGACTTGACCTCGAGGGACGGCTTGACGTTCTCCAGCGCGCGCTTCAGCGTGATGACCGGGTCGTTGCCGGTCTTCTCGCGGAGGCCTTCCATGGCGCCGTAAACGATGCGCTCGGCGGTGGAGCGCTTGCCGTTCAGGAGGATCTTGTTGATGAGCGAGGTCACCAGAGGAGATGCGTAGACCGGGTCGATGATGACCGGGCGCTTCGGGGCGGGGCCCTTACGAGGCATTCTTACTTCTCCTTCTTGGCGCCGTAGCGGCTGCGGGCCTGCTTGCGGTTCTTGACAGCCTGGGTGTCAAGCGCACCGCGGATGATCTTGTAACGAACACCCGGCAGGTCCTTCACACGGCCACCACGCACGAGCACGATCGAGTGCTCCTGCAGGTTGTGTCCCTCACCCGGAATGTAAGCGGTGACCTCGATGCCAGAGGTCAGACGCACACGCGCGACCTTACGCAGCGCCGAGTTCGGCTTCTTCGGGGTGGTCGTGAACACACGCGTGCAGACGCCGCGACGCTGGGGCGAGGCCTCAAGCGCGGGGGTCTTTGTCTTCTCGACCTTGTCCTGCCGGCCCTTACGGACCAGCTGCTGGATCGTAGGCACTACTTCTCCGGTTTCTGTGTGCCGTGTAGTGAAGCTAACCTGGAACATTTGCCGACCCACGCGGTCGGGTGTGTCGGATCCGGCGGACTTCCGCGCAAGCACGGAAACGCATGGATCGCGGTGGCCGATACGGGCTCTCCTGCGGTTGATGGACACGCACGGGAGCCCAGGCACACCCCAGGCACAAGGTCTGAGCGTACCTACCGCAACCACTTCGGTCAAAACAAAAGCCCGGCCGCCGGAGCCGGGAGACCGCCACGACCCGTGCGCCACCTGGGCGACACCCCCGTGCGGCCCCGCTGACTCGCACATGTGGTAGGGCCGTGGTAAAGACGGCCAGGTCAGTCCCCCTCGACAGGGCCGTGACCGTCCCGCACGAGCACGTGCCCGAGGCCCGGCGCGCGGCCCGCACGCGGCCCGGTAGCGGCCCGGCGAACTAAACTGCCGAGCGCTTCAGCCCAAACGGCACGATCATCAGGGGAGCGGGACATTGGGGACGGTCACCTCGGAGCCGGCCACGGCGCACAGCCCGCGCCCCGACGGCGGCCGGGACCTGCCCGCCCCCCGGCGCCGCCGTCCCCGCCCCGCCCGGCTGTACGGACCCCTGCTCGCCTTCCTGATCACCTCGGGGGCGTTCTGCGCGGCCTGGGTGGCGCGCGGCACCTTCCCCTTCGGCAACACCGGCCGGGCCCTCAACGACCAGGCCAACCAGTACGTGCCCTTCCACCGCGCGCTCTGGGACCTGGTCCACGGGCAGGCCGCCGGTGATGTGCTCTTCACCTGGCGCGGCGGCTTCGGACAGCAGTTCCTGTCCGACTACTACACGTACCTCGGCAACCCCTTCTCGTGGCTGACCGTCCTGGTCCCGCGCGCCCACGTCGACCTGGCCGTCTTCGCGCTCACCCCGGTCACCATGGGCACGGCCGCCGCCGTGATGACGGTGTACCTCGGCAAGCTGCGCCCCGGTCCGTGGTGGCAGCGCGGCGTCCTCGGCGCCTGCTATGGCCTGTGCGGCTGGGCGCTCAGCGACGCCTCGTACATCCCCATGTGGCTGTGGGGCCTGGTCGCCCTCCCCCTGCTCGGCATCGCCGTCGAGTGGTGCCTGGAGGAGCGCCGCTGGCCGGGCGCGGCCCTGCTGGTCGCGCTCGCCTGGTACGGGAACTTCTACACCGCGATGATGGCCACGATGGCCGCCTGCGTCCTGCTGGCCATCCGCCTGATCACCCGGGACATGACGCGCGGGCTGGGGGTCCCCCCGGACGGAGCCCGGGCAAGACTGCGCGCCCTGTGGCGGGCGTCGACGGCCGCCACGACCGGGGTGATGCTCACCCTGCCGCTCCTCCTGCCGTCGTTCCTGTCCAGCGGCTCGGCGCAGCCCACCCAGGCCGCCGCCTTCGACCCGGTCCGGATCGAGCTCTTCCTCGCGGGCATGCTCCCGGCCACCCACCTGTGGGGCGGCCGCCCACGGCTCTACGTCGCCTCGCTCGGGCTGATCCTGGCGGGCTCCTTCGTCTTCAACGCCGCCGTCGCGAGGCGGACCCGCCTGGTGTGGGCTGCCGCGATCCTGCTCGTGGCCGCCTCGTTCCAGTTCCCGCCCACGCAGTACGTGTGGCACGGGCTGGCGGTGCCCAACGGCAATCCGTACCGCGAGGCCTTCGTCTTCAGCGGCATGGTGGTCGTCGTGGCCTGGCTGGCGCTGGCCGCCCGGCCCCGCCCGCTGCACCTCGCGCTCACCGCCGGACTGCTGGTCGCGGCCACCTTCGTACTCCGGCACACCGACGACTTCGGCGGCTGGACCTGGCGCGCGGTGCTGGGGGGCGGGGCCGTGTCGCTGCTGGCCCTGGTCCTGCTCGCGCTGGGTGAGAAGCGCCGGTACCTGGTCCCCGTCGCGGCCGTCCTCATGGTCGGCGTGGTCTTCGCCGAGTCCACGGTGGCCGCGGCGAGCGCGGACGCCCGCCGGGCCCGCGAGCGCTGGGCGAAGCCGACCGCCACCTCGAACCGGTCGATCACCGACCACTACGAAGCCGTCCGACAGGTGGACGGCTGGCCCGCCTACCGGACCGACTCGGGCTCTCCGCAGACCTCGTACAACGACGCCCTGGCCCTGCGCGCGGAGGGGCCGCAGTACTACAGCAGCTACCTCCCGGAGGCCACGTACGGGGCACTGGAGCCCCTGGGATACGGCTTCAAGAACGACGGCCGGACCTTCTTCGGCGCCGACAACCCGGTGCTCGACGCGATCTTCTCGATCGGCGCGCGGGTCCGCCCCGGGGCCGCTCCGGGCAGCTGGACGGGCTCGAAGTTCCCCGCGCCCCCGCTGGTCACGGTCCGCTCCACCACCTACACCTCGCCGAACCCCGCGGGCAGCGTCTACGCCCACCAGGAGAACGTCCTGGGCGCCACCGTCTACCGGGTCCCGCAGGTCACCCGCGGCGGCAGCGCCACCGAGCAGACGTACGCGGCGCAGTGCGCTCCCGGCTCCGAGGCCTACTGGTACTCCCCCGAGGTGTACGGCACCCTGCGGACCGCAGGCGCCGAGCGGCAGCTGGAGGACCAGACGACCGGTGTGATCCCGCTGGGCGAGGTCCCCGCCTCGGGCCGGATCGACGTCACCGTGGACACCCGCACGAAGGGCGCGAGCGCCGGGGAGCACCCGCTGGGCTGCCTGGACCGCGCGGCCCTCGACACGGCGGTCGCCCGGCTGACCGCCGGCGGCGCCACCGACGTGAAGGCGGGCGGCCACACCGTCGAGGCCACCCTTCCCGAGGGCGCCACCGGCACCGCAGTCTTCGCGATGACCGACATCCCGGGCTGGCAGTGCTCCGCCCCGGTGCGCGACTTCCACGGCCTGGTGTCGCTGCCCCTGGCCCCCGGCACGAAGAAGGTCTCCTGCGCCTTCACCCCCAAGGGCCTCACCCCGGGCCTGGCCGGCGCCGCCCTCGCCCTCCTGGCCCTGGTCTCGGTCACGGTGGCGGGCGCGCGCCGCCGCCGCGCGGGCGCCGCCGCCTGACCCGGGCACTGTCCGTGACCGTCCGTACTCAATCGAGTGGTTCCGGATCTGCGAGGGGCCCGCGGTCAGTAAATTGACCGCTCTGACGCATCGGGGCGGGGGCCGCATGGCTTTGGACAACCTCCCGGGCGACGGAGGGCTGGACGACCGGGTCCCCTTCCTGGCCCGGCTGGAGAACGAGGACGGTACGGCGTTACGCGCGCTCGGCCGTGAGCTGGCGTTCGCACCGCGCGACCGCCTGATCCACCAGAACGAGCCCTCTTCGCACATCCTGCTGGTCCTGCACGGCTGGACCAAGGTGAGCGTCGCCGCGCCCAACGGCTACCAGGCGCTGCTCGCCCTGCGCGGGCCCGGCGACATCCTCGGCGAGTCCGCCGCCCTCACCGGCCGCGTCCGCTCCGCCACCGTGACCGCACTGGAGCCGGTCCGGGCCGTGGCCGTCGACCACGAGGCCTTCCGCGCGTACCTCGCCGCCTTCCCCGCGGTCGCCCTCCAGCTCCTCGCCCTCACCTCCGACCGCACCCGCGCCGCCGACCGGCGCCGCCTGGAGTTCGCCTCGCTGAGCGTGCGCGAGCGCCTCGCCGTCCTGCTCCTGGACCTGTCCAGGACCCACGGCCGCGCTGCCCCCGCAGGCGTCGAGCTGACCGTTGCGCTCACCAAGGAAGAGCTCGCCGGAGCCGTCGGGGCCTCCCGCGAGATGGTCCAGCGGGAGCTCAAGGAGCTCCGCGAACGCGGCGTCGTGATCACCGGCCGCCGCGCGCTGGTGATCGTACGGCCGGACGTACTGCGCCGGATCGCCCAGTCGCAGCCGCCGGCCTAGGCAGCCCCGGGGCTGCCCGCGCCTTCAGTGCAGGGCGTCACACTCCGGGTGCGTCATCCGCCCTCACGGCGGGGCGCCCGTCTGCCCCACTCTCTTGTCACAGCAGGGATCCACCGGGATCCACCACGAGAGGCGATCATGAACGACCCACTCCCCCGCACCATCCTCCTGGTCGACACCGAGCGCTACAGCGACCGCGACGACGTCCAGCAGGCCTTCCTGCGCCGGATGCTGTACGACGTCGTCGACCGGACCCTGCTGGCCGCCGGAATCGACCAGACGTTACGACTGCGTGCCGACCGCGGCGACGCGATCATGGAGATGATCGACCCGAGCGCGCCGCTGACGACTCTGCTGCGCGCCCTGATGACCGAGGTCCCCGCCCAGCTGCGCGCCGTGAACCGGCTGGCGGCCAGCTCGGCGCAGATCCGGCTGCGGGCCGTGCTCGCGACCGGGTACGTCGCCGTCGACGAGTTCGACGGCTGGGTGGGCACGGACCTCAACCACGCCTGCCGGCTGCTGGACGGCGAACCCCTGAAGGAAGCCCTGCGCGAGCGTACGGACGACTACGCGCTCTGCGTCTCGGAGTCGGTCTACGCCGGCATCGTGCGGCACAACCACACCGGAATCCCGGCCGACGAATTCACAGCGGTCACCATGCCCAGCAAGAACGGCCCGCTGGGCGCGTGGCTGTACGGACCACTGCCGACGGGGGTCCCGGCGCCGGAGCCTGAGGGGGACTCCGGCGCCGGGACAGCCGGGACCGGGGGCGCCACGGCGGCCCCGGTCCCGGTGAGCCAGATCAACGGCGGGCAGTTCGGCGGCGTCAACCACGGCATCGCCGGCGGCACCTTCCACGGCGACATCCAGCTGGGCGGCGGTGACCGCCGATGAGCACCCCGGTCGCGGACGCCCCGGTACCCCCCGAGGGACCGGACCAGGCGGAGTCCCCGGCCGAGCCGGCGGCCGCGGCCGCGGCTGCGGCACCGGCTCCGGCTCCGGCGGAGGAAGCACCCCAGAGCGCCTACGACGCCCGGCGCGACCTCTTGCGCGGCATCCCCGACGCGATGCGCGGCGGCGTCGGCGGCGGCCAGTTCGGCGGCGTCAACCACGGCATCAGCGGCGGCACCTTCCACGGCGGCGTCACCGTGAACCACCTGATGGTCGGCGGCGCCGCGCACACCTCCGGCGAGGTCCCCAGAGGGACGCTGAAACGCCTCGACAGGGTGTTCGCCGAGGACGGCAGCAACTTCCAGGACCTGCTGGAGCAGCTCCGCAAGGAGCGCGTCCTGGTACTCACGGGCCCCCGCTTCACGGGCCGGCGCACCGCCGCACTCCTGCTGCTGCGGCGCCTGGGCACCGCTTCGGTCCATTCCCTGGACCGGAGCACGTCCCCCGAGAACCTGGCCGACCGGCTCACCGCCGGAGAGGCGCGCGGGTACGTCCTGTGCGACCCGATCACCACGCGGGACCAGCCGCTGCGCGACACGCACCTGCTGGCCGCCAGGGACAAGCTCGGCGAGAACGGCGTCCTGGTGATCACCGCCGGTCCGCACACCCATCTGGAGGGCGTCTCGGGCCACCCCTGGCAGCCTCCCGGCACCACGGCCGTCCTGCGCTCCTCACTGCGCGCCCACGTGGACGACGAAGGCGAGTTACGGCGGCTGCTCGCGCTGCCCGCCGTCACCGACTTCCTCAGCGGCCACCACCAGCTCCGCGAGGCCGCGCGGTTCGCCGAGGTACTGGGCCGGCACTCCCTCCACGGCTCCGACGCGTCGGAGATCGAGACCTTCTCCCAGGCCGCTCTGGAGCAGCAGATCCAGGAGTGGTTCGAGGACGCGGACGGCACGCTGCACCTGCGGGAGAAGGCCTTCCTCGTCGCCCTCGCCGCCTTCCACAAGGGGCCGTACGCCCTCACCGCCGAACTCAGCGACCTCCTGTTCGGCCTCCTCCAGCGCACCGAGGACCCGGACGTGTCCGCGGCCGTCCCCGTCTTCGGCACCAACCCCGCCAAGCGCCTCCAGCTGGCCCGCGCCATCCGCTACCCGAAGGAGGAGCAGACCGAGTGGGGCCCGGTCACCCAGTCGATGGCCGCCTTCCAGGACGACCGGCTCGCGGCGGTCCTGCTCCGCGAGGTGTGGACCGGCCATCCGTCCGCCCGCCCCGCGCTGGTCGGCTGGCTGCGGCTGCTCGCAGCCGACGGGCGTTCCTTCGTACGCACCCGGGCCGCGTCCACCGTCGCCGTACTGGCCCTCCACGACCTGCCCTCCGCGATGGCCCTGGTCATCGAGGAATGGGCGCTGTCCGACCGCCCGTGGCTGCGGATCGGCGCCGTCAACGCCCTCGCGCTCGCCCACATCATCGGCACCCCGAACATCCCGCGGATCATCGACCGCTGGTGCGCCGACGAGGACGCCCACGCGCGCCTGCGCTGGGCCGCCATCCGCGTCCACGGACTGATCGGCGACGAGCGGCCCGCGGAGACCGTCGAAGCCCTGCGCGTGGCCGTCCGGCGCGACGGGAACGACGCGGCGATGCTGCTCGAACTCGCCCAGTCCGTCGAACTGCTGCTCCTCTCCGACGCGCGCGACGAGGTCCTCGCCGAGGTGCTGCGCACGCGCGACGACGACCGGGCCGCCGTCGACCTCGCCCTCGACGGCTTCCTGCGCGCCTGCCGGCACACCGAGGACGACGAGCCCTTCGGCCGCCCGCTGGTCCTCGCCTGGTACGCCCGGTCCGTCACCGAGCGGCCGCACTCCGCCCGCGGGATCGCCGAGCTGTGGCGGGCCGCCCTCGGCCGCCTCCCCAACCAGGACGCCCTCGACGTGCTGCACGACTGGGTGGTGGCCGCGGACCGCGACCACGCCACCGAATGGGCGCTCGCCGCCCTGCTGCCCGCCCTGGTCACCCGCGCCAACGAGCGGGAGCGGCTGCTCCACCTCCTGCGCGAGGGGAAGCACGGGGTGGTACCCGCCGCCGCCGAGCGCCTGCTGACCGTACTGCCGAACCACTGAACCGAGGAGAAGCCGCACGATGTCCGATCCCCGCCGCCACCCCGACTGGGAGCAGCCGGCCGACCGGCACACCCAGCTGATCGACCCGGTGATCACCGTCCAGCAGCTCGGGCGGTTCGAGGTGTTCCGCAAGCTGCAGACCCGCATCGACCACGCCCTGGTCTTCTCGACCACCAAGGGCGGGTACGTCGCCTTCCTGCCGCCGCAGCGGCCCGGCTCCACCCGCGGCTACACGGCGGTCTACGAGGTGGACACGGGAGTCCACCACTTCCGGGCGGAGATCGAGCTCCCCAGCGACAACGACGCGTTCCAGTTCGTCGTGGTCGTGGAGATCAGCTGGCAGGTGACGGACCCGGCCCGGTTCGTGGAGAGCCGTCACCGCGACGTGCCCCGGCTGCTGCTCGGCGAGCTGGAGCAGGCCGCCCGGCCGGTCGCGCGGCGCTTCTCCATCGCCCGGAGCGCCGAGGCCGAAGGGGAACTGCTGCGGGCGCTGCCCGCGGCCGGCCCGCTCGGCCGGACGTGCGGGCTCCAGACCTCCTGGACCGTCCGGCTGCGGCGCGACCAGGAGAACATCGACCACCAGCTGCGCATGCAGGCCATCCACCACGGCACCGACGAGCAGATCCTCACCGAGCAGCTCGGCATGCGTTACGACGCCCAGCTCGACCAGCGGGCCCGCCAGCAGGACGAGCTGACCACCGGACGGGCGCTGGCCTACGGTGGCCAGCAGCACGAGCTGGCCCTGCAGCAGCAGCAGTGGGAGCACCAGCAGCGCCTGGAGCTGAGCCGCCAGCAGGCGGAGCTGCAGCGCGTCGAGGCCGAGAAGATCGCCTTCTACCAGTACCACCTGGAGCAGGGCGGGGTGCACGCGTGGGCGCTCCACCTGGCCCAGCACCCCGAGGACTCGGCCCTCGTCATGCGGACCATGCGCGAGGACCAGCTCCAGATGATCCGCGACCAGATGAACCTGGTCAGCCAGGTGCTCGGAGACGGCGGGGCCGAGCGGCACGAGTTGCAGGGACCCAAGCAGCTGGCGCTGCGGGCCATGAACGACATCCTGAACCAGCGCCTCCCCGGTGTCCCCCACGACCCGGCCCCGCCCTATCCGGGCCGGCTCCCGGCCCCGCCCGCGCAGCCGCCCGCGGCCCCGCCCGGGGCACCGGTACAGGGTGTCCCCGTACAGGGTGTCCCCGTACAGGGCTACGGACCGGCCGCGCCGCAGCCGCCCGCGACGTACGGGCCGGCCCCGACCTTCGCCCAGTGGGAGCCGCCGCCCGGGTACGGGACCGCTCCCGTACAGCCGCCGGCCCCGCCCGGCCCCACGGCCGAACCCGAGCCCGAACCCGAGCCCGAGCCCCGGCCCGAGGCCCAGGCCCAGGACCAGCCCCAGGCCGACGCCGGGAGGCCGCAGCCGTGACCGCGACCCCGTCCCCGACGCCGACCCCGCCTCCGCCCGGCGGCGAGGCCGCCACCCGGCTCCTGTCCGACCTGCGCGGAGAGATAGCCCGGGCCGACAGCAAGGCCTCGGTGCTGGTCGGCGCCCTCGGGATGACCGCCGGGGTGATCAGCGCCCTGCTCGCCGGAAAGGGCTGGCGGCCCGACACGCTCTCCGCCCCCGGCACGGCCGTGTGGTGGGCGGGGGCCGTCGCCCTCGCCGTGGCACTGCTCGCCCTGCTGCTGGCAGTGCTGCCCCGGTACCGCTCGGCCGAGTGGCGGCCGGGCTCCCCGCTCTCGTACTTCGGCGACATCCGCTCGGCGGTGCGCCAGGGCCGCCTCGCAGAGGCCCTCGCCGACACCGACCGCGACCCCGCCGCCTCGCTGATGGCGGCGCTCGCGGAGAACAGCCGGATCGCCGCCCGCAAGCACCAGTGGATCAGGACCGGCCTGTTCGCCTTCTGCACCGCCACGGTGCTGCTCCCCGCCGCCCTGCTCATCGGCTGACGTCCCCGATACGACGAAGGATTCACCGTGAACCAGCCACCCGAACCCCAGTACCCGCAGGGGCCCCAGTACCCGCAGAGCCCGCCGCCCCCGACGTACCCGCAGCCGCAGGCACCCGCGTACCCGCAGCAGCAGCCCCAAGCGCCCGCGTACCCGCAGCAGCAACCCCAAGCGCCCGCCTACCCGCAGCCCCAGCCGGCTCCGCCCCAGGCACCCGCGTACCCGCAGCAGCAGCCCCAGGCACCCGCCTACCCGCAGCCCCAGCAGCCCGCGTACCCCCAGTACCAGCAGCCCCAGCAGCCCGCCTACCCCCACTACCAGCCCGCCCCCGCAGCCCCGCCGGCCCAGTTGCCGGCCCCCGCGGCCCCGCTGGACGACCTGGAGTACCAGAACGCCCCCGGCACCCGCGTCCACCGCAAGGCGTACCAGCGCAGCGCGGACGCCACCGCCTTCGGCCAGCTCGCCCTGCACGTCCCCGGGTTCCTGATGAGCCTCATGGTGGTCCTGCTCCTCGCCACCATCCTGGAGGCCGTGTCCGGCCTGCCCTACTGGCTGCCCACCCTGTTCTGGATCGCCTCCGGGGCCCTCGTCTTCCACCGCCCCAGCGAGGACTTCTTCGCCCGCCACCTGCTGCGCCTGCAGCGCCCGCTCCCGAATGAGCTCGCCGCGCTCTCCCCGGTGTGGCGCGAGGTCACGGCCCGCGCCGGCGTCGACGGCGACCGCTACGAGCTGTGGATCGAGGACACCGACCACCTGAACGCGTACGCGGCCGCCGGCCACATCGTCGGCGTCACCCGGTACGCCCTGGAGAACCTGCCCAAGTCCCAGCTCGCCGCCGTACTCGCCCACGAGCTCGGCCACCACACCGGCGGCCACGCCTGGTCCGGGCTGCTGGGCTGGTGGTACGGCCTGCCCGGGCGGATCGCCTGGCAGGTCATCCGCGCCGTGACCGTCTTCGTCATCCGGTTCACCAGCTTCTTCTCCTACCTGGCCGCCGGATTCATGATCATCTTCGTCGGCCTGTTCACCATCCTGACGATCACCGCCACCTACGGGCTCCCGCTGCTGCTGCTCGTGATGCCCTACCTGATGGCGGCGGTGGGCCGGCGGGCCGAGCTGCGCGCCGACGAGCACGCCGCCGCACTCGGCTTCGCGCCGATGCTCGCGCAGATGCTGCACGGGGTGATGGCCCAGGAGGAGCAGGCGAAGCAGGCCGTCCTGGCCCAGACCGGGAAGCCGTTCACCGAGCCCGGCACCCTGGACCGGCTGCTCTCCACCCACCCCGACCACCGGACCCGGCTGCACCACCTCCAGCCGTACCTGCAGCCCGCACGCTGAAGCACTGATCGACAACGCGCCGCAGGGCGGCCACCCTCTCGGGTGACCGCCCTGCGGTTACGTACTCTGCGCGACTCAGCCGTTGTACGGGCCGTAGTCGTAGTCCTCCAGCGGGACAGCCTGGCCGGAGCCGGTGCCGAAGGGCGAGTAGTCGATGTCGTCGTAGCCGACGGCGGAGTACATCGCGGCCTTGGCCTCCTCGGTGGGCTCCACCCGGATGTTGCGGTAACGGGCGAGGCCCGTACCGGCCGGGATGAGCTTACCGATGATGACGTTCTCCTTGAGGCCGATCAGGGAGTCGGACTTGGCGTTGATCGCCGCGTCCGTCAGGACCCTGGTCGTCTCCTGGAAGGACGCCGCCGACAGCCACGACTCGGTGGCGAGCGAGGCCTTGGTGATACCCATCAGCTGCGGACGGCCGGAGGCGGGGTGACCGCCCTCGGTGACCACACGACGGTTCTCGGTCTCGAACTTCGACCGCTCGACCAGCTCGCCCGGCAGGAGCTCCGCGTCGCCGGACTCGATGATCGTCACGCGGCGCAGCATCTGCCGGATGATGATCTCGATGTGCTTGTCGTGGATCGACACGCCCTGCGAGTTGTAGACCTTCTGGACTTCGCCGACCAGGTGGACCTGGACGGCACGCTGGCCGAGGATGCGCAGCACGTCGTGCGGGTTGGTGGCACCCATGGTGAGCTTCTGGCCCACCTCGACGTGGTCACCCTCGGACACGATGACCTTGGCGCGCTTCGAGATCGGGAACGCCGTCTCGTCGCTGCCGTCGTCGGGCGTGATGACGATCTTCTTCGTCTTCTCGGTCTCCTCGATCCGCACGCGGCCGGCGGCCTCGGAGATCGGGGCGACACCCTTCGGGGTACGGGCCTCGAAGAGCTCGACGACACGCGGCAGACCCTGCGTGATGTCGTCACCGGCCACACCACCGGTGTGGAAGGTACGCATCGTCAGCTGGGTACCGGGCTCACCGATGGACTGGGCGGCGATGATGCCGACCGCCTCACCGATGTCGACCAGCTTGCCGGTGGCGAGCGAGCGTCCGTAGCAGAAGGCACAGGTGCCGACCGCGGACTCACAGGTCAGGACCGAGCGGGTCTTGACCTCCTCGACGCCGTTGGCGACCAGGGCGTCGATGAGCACGTCACCGAGGTCGACGTTGGCCGGCGCGATGACCTTGCCGTCGATGACGACGTCCTCGGCCAGCATGCGGGCGTAGATCGAGGTCTCGACGTCGTCGGCCTTGCGCAGCACGCCGTCCTCGCCGCGAACGGCGATCTTCAGCTTCAGACCGCGCTCGGTGCCACAGTCCTCCTCGCGGATGATCACGTCCTGCGAGACGTCCACCAGACGACGGGTCAGGTAACCCGAGTCGGCGGTACGCAGGGCGGTGTCCGCCAGACCCTTACGGGCACCGTGCGTGGAGATGAAGTACTCCAGAACGGTGAGGCCCTCACGGAAGGACGCCTTGATCGGACGTGGGATGGTCTCGTTCTTCGCGTTCGACACCAGACCACGCATACCGGCGATCTGTCGCATCTGCATCATGTTTCCTCGGGCACCCGAGTCAACCATCATGAAGATGGGGTTCGTCTTGGGGAAGTTCGCGTTCATCGCCTCGGCAACCTCGTTGGTCGCCTTGGTCCAGATCGCGATGAGCTCCTGCGTGCGCTCGTCCTTGGTGATCAGACCGCGCTCGTACTGCTTCTGGACCTTCTCGTCCATCGCCTCGTAGCCCGCGACGATGGCCTTCTTGGCCTCGGGCACGACGACGTCGGAGATGGCCACGGTGACGCCCGAACGGGTCGCCCAGTGGAAGCCGGCCGCCTTGAGGTTGTCGAGCGTCGCCGCCACGATGACCTTGGGGTAGCGCTCCGCCAGGTCGTTGACGATCTCGGAGAGCTGCTTCTTGCCCACCGAGTAGTCGACGAACGGGTAGTCCTCGGGCAGCAGCTCGTTGAAGAGCGCGCGACCCAGGGTCGTCTTCAGACGGAAGCTGTCGCCCGGCTGGAACTCCTGCTCGCCCTCTTCGGCGACCGGCGGCACCCAGCCACGCGGCGGGATGGTGCCCACCGGGAAGCGGATGTCGACGGCCGACTGGAGCGCGAGCTCGCCGTTGTCGAACGCCATGGTCGCCTCGGCCGTGGAGCCGAACGCGCGGCCCTCGCCCTTGACGTCACGGAGCTCACCGTCGGTGGTCAGGAAGAACAGACCGAGGACCATGTCCTGGGTCGGCATCGTGACCGGACGGCCGTCGGCCGGCTTGAGGATGTTGTTCGAGGACAGCATCAGGATGCGGGCCTCGGCCTGCGCCTCCGCGGAGAGCGGCAGGTGCACGGCCATCTGGTCACCGTCGAAGTCCGCGTTGAACGCGGTGCAGACGAGCGGGTGGATCTGGATGGCCTTGCCTTCGACCAGCTGGGGCTCGAAGGCCTGGATGCCGAGGCGGTGCAGCGTGGGCGCACGGTTCAGCAGGACCGGGTGCTCGGCGATGACCTCTTCGAGGACGTCGTAGACGACCGTGCGGCCGCGCTCGACCATCCGCTTGGCGCTCTTGATGTTCTGCGCGTGGTTCAGGTCGACCAGGCGCTTCATCACGAACGGCTTGAAGAGCTCCAGCGCCATGGCCTTGGGCAGACCGCACTGGTGCAGCTTCAGCTGCGGACCGACGACGATCACGGAACGCGCGGAGTAGTCCACACGCTTACCGAGAAGGTTCTGACGGAATCGACCCTGCTTGCCCTTCAGCATGTCGCTGAGGGACTTCAGGGGACGGTTACCGGGACCGGTCACCGGACGACCACGACGACCGTTGTCGAAGAGGGCGTCCACGGCCTCCTGAAGCATGCGCTTCTCGTTGTTCACGATGATCTCGGGGGCACCGAGGTCGAGGAGACGCTTCAGACGGTTGTTGCGGTTGATCACGCGGCGGTACAGGTCGTTCAGGTCGGAGGTCGCGAAGCGGCCACCGTCCAGCTGCACCATCGGACGCAGGTCCGGCGGGATCACCGGCACGCAGTCCAGAACCATGCCCTTGGGCTTGTTGCTGGTCTGCAGGAACGCGGAGACGACCTTGAGGCGCTTGAGCGCACGGGTCTTCTTCTGGCCCTTGCCGGTACGGATGATCTCGCGGAGGCGCTCGGCCTCCTCCTCGAGGTCGAAGGACTCCAGGCGCTTCTGCAGCGCGGCGGCGCCCATGCAGCCGTCGAAGTACGTGCCGAAGCGGTCACGCAGCTCGCGGTACAGGAGCTCGTCGCCCTCCAGGTCCTGGACCTTGAGGTTCTTGAAGCGGGCCCACACCTCGTCGAGGCGGTCGATCTCGCGCTGGGCGCGGTCACGGAGCTGCTTCATCTCGCGCTCGGCACCTTCGCGCACCTTGCGGCGTACGTCGGCCTTCGCGCCCTCGGCCTCAAGCTCGGCCAGGTCGCTCTCGAGCTTCTTGGCACGGCCTTCGAGGTCCGCGTCACGGCGGTTCTCGATCTGCTGGCGCTCGACGGAGACGTGCGCCTCCAGCGACGGGAGGTCGCGGGTGCGACGCTCGTCGTCGACGAACGTGATCATGTACGCGGCGAAGTAGATGACCTTCTCGAGGTCCTTCGGCGCGAGGTCCAGCAGGTAGCCCAGGCGCGACGGGACGCCCTTGAAGTACCAGATGTGGGTGACGGGAGCGGCAAGCTCGATGTGGCCCATCCGCTCACGGCGCACCTTGGCGCGCGTGACCTCGACGCCACAACGCTCACAGATGATGCCCTTGAAGCGGACACGCTTGTACTTGCCGCAGTAGCACTCCCAGTCCCGGGTAGGACCGAAGATCTTCTCGCAGAAGAGTCCGTCCTTCTCGGGCTTGAGGGTGCGGTAGTTGATGGTCTCCGGCTTCTTGACCTCGCCGTGTGACCAGGTTCGGATGTCGTCCGCGGTGGCAAGGCCGATCCGCAGCTCGTCGAAGAAGTTGACGTCGAGCACTGTGCGTCAATCCCTCTTTCGGGGTCGAGTCTCAATCATGGTCTGAACGGTCCCGGGGATGACGGGGGGCTCTTGGGCGAGCCCCCCGTCAGGCCCGTCAGACCTCTTCGACGCTGCTCGGCTCACGCCGGGACAGGTCGATACCGAGCTCCTCCGCCGCGCGGAAGACGTCCTCGTCGGTGTCACGCATCTCGATGGACATGCCGTCCGAGGACAGCACCTCCACGTTGAGGCAGAGCGACTGCATTTCCTTGATGAGCACCTTGAAGGACTCAGGAATGCCCGGCTCGGGAATGTTCTCGCCCTTGACGATGGCCTCGTAGACCTTCACGCGGCCGGTCACGTCGTCGGACTTGATCGTCAGGAGTTCCTGGAGCGCGTACGCAGCGCCATAAGCCTCAAGCGCCCACACCTCCATCTCACCGAAGCGCTGACCACCGAACTGCGCCTTACCACCCAGCGGCTGCTGCGTGATCATCGAGTACGGACCGGTCGAACGGGCGTGGAGCTTGTCGTCGACCAGGTGGTGCAGCTTCAGGATGTACATGTACCCGACCGAGATCGGGTCCGGGAACGGCTCGCCGGAGCGGCCGTCGAACAGACGCGCCTTACCGGTCGGGAGCACCATGCGCTCGCCGTCGCGGTTCGGGATGGTGTGCTGCAGCAGGCCGGCCAGCTCGTCCTCGCGGGCACCGTCGAACACCGGGGTGGCGACGTTGGTACCGGGAGCGACCTGGTCGGCGCCGATCGCCTGGAGGCGCTGCGCCCACTCGTCCGCCAGACCGGAGACGTCCCAGCCGCGGCTGGCGAGCCAGCCGAGGTGGATCTCCAGGACCTGTCCCGGGTTCATTCGGGACGGGACACCCAGCGGGTTCAGGATGATGTCGACCGGCGTGCCGTCCTCAAGGAAGGGCATGTCCTCGATCGGAAGGATCTTGGAGATGACACCCTTGTTGCCGTGGCGGCCGGCGAGCTTGTCACCGTCGGTGATCTTGCGCTTCTGGGCGACGTAGACGCGGACCAGCTGGTTCACGCCCGGAGGAAGCTCGTCGCCCTCCTCGCGGTCGAAGACGCGGACACCGATGACCTTGCCGATCTCACCGTGAGGGACCTTGAGCGAGGTGTCACGCACCTCGCGGGCCTTCTCACCGAAGATCGCGCGGAGCAGGCGCTCCTCCGGGGTCAGCTCGGTCTCACCCTTGGGCGTGACCTTGCCGACCAGGATGTCGCCGGCGACGACGTCCGCACCGATGCGGATGATGCCGCGCTCGTCGAGGTCGGCGAGGACCTCCTCGGAGACGTTCGGGATGTCCCGGGTGATCTCCTCGGGGCCGAGCTTGGTGTCACGGGCGTCGACCTCGTGCTCCTCGATGTGGATCGAGGAGAGGACGTCGTCCTGCACGAGGCGCTGCGACAGGATGATCGCGTCCTCGTAGTTGTGACCCTCCCACGGCATGAACGCGACGAGCAGGTTCTTGCCGAGGGCCATCTCGCCCTCTTCGGTCGCCGGTCCGTCGGCGAGGACCTGGGACTCGACGATCCGGTCACCCTCGTTGACGATGACCTTCTGGTTGACCGAGGTGCCCTGGTTCGAGCGGGAGAACTTCGCGACGCGGTACGTGGTGTACGTGCCGTCGTCGTTGGCGACGGTGATGTAGTCGGCCGAGACCTCCTGGACGACACCGTCCTTCTCCGCACGGATCGAGTCACCGGCGTCGACCGCACAGCGGTACTCCATGCCGGTACCGACGAGCGGCGCCTCCGCCTTGATGAGCGGAACGGCCTGGCGCATCATGTTCGCGCCCATGAGGGCACGGTTGGCGTCGTCGTGCTCCAGGAAGGGGATCATCGCGGTCGCGACGGACACCATCTGGCGCGGGGAGACGTCCATGTAGTCGACGTCGTCGCCGGCGATGTAGTCGATCTCGCCGCCACGACGGCGGACCAGGACGCGGTTCTCGGTGAAGCGCATCTCATCGTTCAGGGCGGCGTTCGCCTGGGCGATGACGAAGCGGTCTTCCTCGTCGGCGGTCAGGTAGTCGACCTCGTCGGTGACGACACCGTCGACGACCTTGCGGTACGGGGTCTCGACGAAACCGAACGCGTTGACGCGGCCGTAGGAGGCGAGCGAGCCGATCAGACCGATGTTCGGGCCTTCAGGGGTCTCGATCGGACACATGCGGCCGTAGTGCGACGGGTGGACGTCACGGACCTCGAAGCCGGCCCGCTCACGGGACAGACCACCGGGACCCAGAGCCGAGAGACGACGCTTGTGCGTCAGACCCGACAGCGGGTTGTTCTGGTCCATGAACTGCGACAGCTGGCTGGTGCCGAAGAACTCCTTGATGGAGGCGACGACCGGCCGGATGTTGATCAGGGTCTGCGGCGTGATCGCCTCGACGTCCTGGGTGGTCATGCGCTCGCGCACGACGCGCTCCATACGAGCCAGACCCGTGCGGACCTGGTTCTGGATGAGCTCGCCGACGTTGCGCAGACGACGGTTGCCGAAGTGGTCGATGTCGTCGGTCTCGACCACGATCGAACGGCCGGACTCGCCGATCGTCTCGGTCTCGCCGGCGTGCAGCTTGACCAGGTACTTGATCGTCGCGATGACGTCGTCGGTGGTGAGCACACCGGCGTCGAGCGGCTCGTCGGCGCCGAGCTTCTTGTTCACCTTGTAGCGGCCGACCTTCGCGAGGTCGTAGCGCTTCGGGTTGAAGTAGAGGTTCTCGAGCAGCGTCTGAGCGGCCTCACGGGTCGGCGGCTCGCCCGGGCGCAGCTTGCGGTAGATGTCGAGCAGCGCGTCGTCCTGGCCCTGGGTGTGGTCCTTCTCCAGGGTGGCGCGCATGGACTCGTACTCGCCGAACTCCTCGAGGATCTGCTCGGTGGTCCAGCCGAGAGCCTTCAGGAGGACGGTGACGGACTGCTTGCGCTTGCGGTCGATGCGGACACCGACCATGTCGCGCTTGTCGATCTCCATCTCCAGCCAGGCACCCCGGGACGGGATGATCTTGGCGGAGAAGATGTCCTTGTCGGACGTCTTGTCGATGGAGGAGTCGAAGTAGACACCGGGGGAACGGACAAGCTGCGACACGACGACACGCTCGGTGCCGTTGATGACGAAGGTGCCCTTGTTGGTCATGAGCGGGAAGTCGCCCATGAAGACCGTCTGAGACTTGATCTCTCCGGTCTCGTTGTTCGTGAACTCGGCAGTGACGAACAGCGGAGCCGCGTACGTGAAGTCGCGCTCCTTGCACTCGTCGACGGAGTTCTTCGCCGGCTCGAAACGGTGGTCGCGGAAGGTCAGCGACATCGACCCGGAGAAGTCCTCGATCGGCGAGATCTCCTCGAAGATCTCTTCCAGACCGGACTTGGTGGGGACGTCCTGTCCACTCTCAAGCGCCGACTCGACGCGAGACTTCCAGGCAGCATTGCCGAGAAGCCAGTCAAAGCTCTCGGTCTGCAGCGCCAGGAGGTTCGGAACCTCGAGCGGCTCCTTGATCTTTGCAAAGGAGATGCGCAGCGGGGCAGTGCTGGCACCGGTGTTCGTATTGGTCGAGGCGTTGCGCGAGGCGGCCAAGAGGGGGTCCTTCCGAGGGCTCGGACTCACTACGCGCGTACCGGTCCCAGCCGACACAGAAGACAGGCGCCCCCGATCTGGTCGAAAGTCCAGGTCAGGGCGGATCAATCAAGTGTGCTCAAGCGTGGGCATGTCCCTGGCGACGGGCAGGGGACAGCTAACAGGCAGCGCAAAGGGTCAGTGTAGCCACTTGGCTCACTGATGTCCAGACCAGGTTTCCGGAAACCGGCAACAGGCCTTCCCCATGTTGTCGAAACCAACATCCAACGCTGCGGCCCTCGTACACAGAGCGCGTATCAGTACTGCCCTCTTCGTAGTCGATCCATGCCTCGGATCTCGGATCGAGGTGGTCGAGCTTGCGACGGGACTGAGAATTGCGCGCCACGTCCCGTTCGTCAAGGCCCCCTGCTCCGAGCGGATCATCTCCGGACCCTGCTTCGAGGCAACGAAGATCACCCTACTCCCCAACGTGACCAGGGCAAGTCAGGCATCACGGGGACGCCAAAGGGCGACCACCCTTACGGGTGATCGCCCTTGGTTGAGGCCTCAGGAGGCCTCAGAGGTGTTACTTGACCTCGACGGCCGCACCGGCGCCCTTGAGGGCCTCGGCGGCCTTCTCAGCGGCGTCCTTGGCAACCTTCTCGAGGACCGGCTTCGGGGCGCCGTCCACGAGGTCCTTGGCCTCCTTGAGGCCCAGGGAGGTCAGCTCGCGCACGACCTTGATGACCTGGATCTTCTTGTCGCCGGCACCGGTGAGGATGACGTCGAACTCGTCCTTCTCCTCCTCGGCCTCGGCGGCGGGGCCACCCACGGCCGGGCCGGCAACGGCGACGGCCGCGGCGGCGGTGACGTCGAACTTCTCCTCGAAGGCCTTCACGAACTCGGAGAGCTCGATGAGGGTCATCTCCTCGAACTGGGCGAGGAGGTCGTCCTGAGAGAGCTTCGCCATGATGGGCGATCCTTCCACTAATTCGGCAGGTGCCGGATGTATATAGAGGCGGGCGTAACGGCCCGCTACGACCCACGCACTAGGCGGCGTGGATCAGTGCGCGAGCCGAATTACTCGGCACCGCCCTGCTCGGCGAGCTTGACGCGAAGCGCTTCCGCGGTGCGGACGAACTTCGACGGCAGCGCCTGGAAGAGCGAGGCAGCCTGGGACTGCTTGCCCTTGAACGCGCCGGCCAGCTTGCTGAGCAGAACCTCGCGGGACTCGAGGTCCGCAAGCTTCTTGATCTCATCGGCGGTGAGCGCCTTACCATCAAGGACACCCGCCTTGATGATGAGGTTGGGGTTCTCCTTGGCGAAGTCACGCAGGCTCTTCGCCGACTCCACCGGGTCACCGGTGATGAAGGCGACCGCGGTCGGACCAGCGAAGTGCTCGTCCAGCGCGGTGATCCCGGCCTGGTTGGCCGCAATCTTGGTCAGCGTGTTCTTCACCACGGCGTACTGGGCGTTCTCACCGAGGGAGCGACGCAGCGTCTTGAGCTGCGCGACGGTGAGACCCCGGTACTCGGTCAGCACGGCGGCGTTCGAGCTCTGGAACGCGTCCTTGAGCTCGGCTACCGATGCAGCCTTGTTGGGCGTCGGCATGGTGCGTTCGCCTCCTTCCGGGTGATGAGGACCGCTCAGAAGGGGCTGAAAAACGAAACGCCCCGGCGCAGGCGCCAGGGCGTGGCTCAACCGGAACGAATTCCGGGAACCTTCCACAGTCACCTACGCGGGTCGTCCGCACTCAACGGATCCTTCGGCCACCGAACCCTTGCGGGCACGGCAACGACCAGCGGTCTTTGGCTTCTGGGGAAGACTACGTGAAGGCGTCCAGTCGAGGCAAATCGCCTCAGGAGCCGCTGCCCTTCAGCACGTCGTCGAAGGAGATGACCTGGTCGGCGGGGGGTGCCGCGACCGGCGTGACCGCTCCGTAGTCGGAGAACTTCGCCGTGGTCCTGGACGTTCCGTCACCGTCCGTGCTCACCGAGTCGACGCGGAGCGGATAGCCGTCCTTGCCGATCCACAGGTCCACCTCGAAGGCGGTGAGGTGCTTCACGGAGTCGTGGAGGTACTGGCGGTTCTTCTCCTCCATGACCTTGGTGGACTCGTCCGCCTTGAGCAGGTCGGCGTTGGTGAAGCTGCCCTTGTAGTGCTGGGCGTCGACGCCGTCGGTCTGCTCGGCCCCGACCAGCGTGAGCTTCTCCTGGCCCAGCAGCATCGCGAGGTACTCGGCCGGGTCCTCGTTCAGCCGGACGCCCGGCTTCCCGTCCTTGGACAGCTCCAGCCTCATCCAGGGCTTGCCGTCGATGGGCTTGTCCATCTTGGTGTAGACGGTGTCGCCGATCATGACCGACCGCGCGCCGGGGTGCTTCTCGTCCTTCAGCGACACGTCGTGGCCGGACGGGTACCAGCCCTTCGTGCCGGACTGGCCGCTGGTCCTGCCGTCCTTCCCGACGGTGGAGATCTCGGCCTTGGCGTACCTGGCCGCCGCCGTCTTCACGTACGAGGCCTTCACCGCGTCCACCGGGGTCTGAGCCTTGGCCTGCGCGGTCTTGCCGCCGTCGGCCGTACCGTTGCCCGCGGCGGCCTTGTCGCCGCCGCAGGCCGTGAGGCCGCCCACGAGCAGTGCGGTACCCGCCATCGCGATACCGGCCCGGGTCCGGACAGCCTTGTTCATCTGGTTCTCCCCCATGAGTGGATCTTTACTGCGACCGGGTGCGCGCGGGCTGGTCAGGCGCCGGCGCCGGCCTCGCCCAGCTGCTTGAGCATGGCGAAGAGGTCGAGGGTCTCGTTCTCCGGCGGGGCCTGGACAGTGGCCGCGGAGCCGTAGTCCGAGTAGTGGGCGTCCATGTTCATGGTCCCCTGGGGCATGCGGATGGCGACCTTCATGTGGACCGGGTAGCCGTCCTTGTTGACCCAGACGTCCATGTCGTAGTCGACGATGCCGGACTTCTTCATGGCTTCGACGAGCTTCGCCCGGTCGGCCTCGGGCAGCGCCTTGGCGGACTCGTTGGCCGCGAGCATCTCGGCGAGGGTCAGGGTTCCCTTGTAGTGCTCGGTGTCCGTGCCGTCGGCCTTCTCGGCGCCGAGGCGCTTCACGTTCGGCGAGCTGAGCAGCAGGCCGAGCTGCTTGGCCGGGTCCTGGCTCTGGTCCATGCCGCCGACGCCGCCGAGCTTCTTCAGCGCGTCCGCGTCCCCGGAGGCCTCCGCGGCGGCCTTGATGTCCAGCTTCATCCAGCGCTTGCCGTCCAGCCCCGCGGACATCGGGGAGTCGGCCGGCATCTCCATGAACATGACGTCGTTCGACATGATCATGCGCATGGACTCGGCGCCGGAGCCCGGGGTGAGCGCCCCCTTCACGGTGATGTCCATGACGTTCGGGTCCCAGCCCTGGACGCCCGTCATCTCCACGGTGCCGGCGCCGCCGCTCAGCGACTCGGGCATCGACATCGTCATGCGGACCTTGGCCGACTTGGCGGCCGAGGTCTTCTTGTAGGCCGCGGAGAGCGCCTCGGTGGCCGAACCGCCCGCCACCGGCGCGCTCGGCTGGGCGGACGCGCCGGCGGCGGCCTTGCCCGAGTCGGCCTTCTTGCCGTTCTCACACGCCGTGGCGCCGCCCACGAGCAGTACGGCGGCCAGAGCGGCGCCGACGGTCTTCTTCCGGTAAACAGACACGGAGGTCCCCACCCCTTGAATGATCGTTCCTTCAGGCCGACATTACGTTCCCCCGCCGACGGGACGCGCGGCCATTAGCCCCCGGTGACGGGATATGTGGCGCTAAACACGGAAACGGGCCCCCCGCCACCCCGTGAAGGGTGGCGAGAGGCCCGTTCAGACGATCAGAGCCGTGAGGCTCAGACAGCAGCCGGGTCTTCCTCGACGAGGAGGTTCCGGGTGCGGTTGGAGTCCAGCTGGATGCCGGGACCCATCGTGGTGCTCAGGGCGGCCTTCTTGATGTAGCGGCCCTTCGCGGCGGACGGCTTCAGACGGAGGATCTCGTCCAGGGCCGCGCCGTAGTTCTCGACCAGCTGCTCATCGGAGAAGGAGACCTTGCCGATGATGAAGTGCAGGTTCGAGTGCTTGTCGACGCGGAACTCGATCTTGCCACCCTTGATCTCGGTGACAGCCTTCGCGACGTCCATCGTGACGGTGCCGGTCTTCGGGTTCGGCATGAGGCCACGGGGACCGAGCACGCGGCCGAGGCGGCCGACCTTGCCCATGAGGTCCGGGGTGGCCACAACGGCGTCGAACTCGTTGAGGCGGTTGCCCTTGGCGATCTCGTTGATCAGCTCGTCGTCGCCGACAATGTCGGCGCCGGCGGCTTCCGCGGCCGCAGCACGGTCACCGGTCGCGAAGACCAGGACCCGGGCGGTCTTGCCGGTGCCGTGCGGGAGGTTCACGGTGCCGCGGACCATCTGGTCGGCCTTGCGCGGGTCGACACCCAGGCGGAAGGCGACCTCGACGGTGCCGTCGAACTTGGTCGTGGAGGTCTCCTTGGCGAGACGGACGGCCTCGAGCGGGGCGTACAGCTTCTCCCGGTCGACCTTGGCGTCCGCAGCGCGGAGAGTCTTGCTGCGCTTCACTTCTGCTCCTGTGTTGTTTCTTCAGGTGTGGAGTCGTGGTGCGGACCAGCGCTGGTCCTACCACTGGTGGTGCTGGAGGGGGCTGGATCAGCCTTCGACGGTGATGCCCATCGAGCGCGCGGTGCCGGAAATGATCTTCACGGCGGCGTCGATGTCGTTGGCGTTCAGGTCGGGCATCTTCAGCTCGGCGATCTCCTTGACCTGGGCAGCCGTGAGCTTGGCGACCTTGGTCTTGTGGGGCTCGCCAGAGCCCTTCTCCACACCGGCGTGCTTCAGGATGAGGCGCGCGGCCGGCGGGGTCTTGGTGATGAAGGTGAAGGTGCGGTCCTCGTAGACCGTGATCTCCACCGGCACGACCATGCCACGCTGCGACTCGGTCGCGGCGTTGTAGGCCTTGCAGAACTCCATGATGTTGACGCCGTGCTGACCGAGCGCGGGGCCGACCGGCGGAGCCGGGTTGGCCGCACCGGCCTTGATCTGGAGCTTGATAAGCCCCGTGACCTTCTTCTTCTTGGGAGGCATTGCTCTCTCCGGGTCCTAGTGAGAGTTTTCGCCGCCAATCCGGTCATCCGGATGGAGGCATACCGCACCACGATAACGGGTATCGCTGCGGGGCTAAAAACCGAGCAGGTCAGACCGCCCTTCAGGGGGCGGTCTGACCTGTCCGGAAGCTGTGTCTCAGAAGAGGTGGATCAGTTCTTCTGGATCTGGTCGAAGCTGAGCTCGACCGGGGTCTCGCGGCCGAAGATCTCGACGAGACCCTTGACCTTCTTCGAGTCCGGGTTGATCTCGTTGATGGTCGCCTGCAGCGTCGCGAACGGGCCGTCGGTGACGGTGACCGAGTCGCCGACCTCGAAGTCCAGGACCTCGATGGTGCGCTTGACGGCGGGCGCGGGCAGACCGGCCTCTTCCGCGGCGGCCTTGGCGGCCTTCTCCTGCGCCTCCGGGGCGAGCATCTTGACGATCTCGTCCAGGGTCAGCGGGTACGGGTCGTACGCGTTGCCGACGAAGCCGGTGACGCCAGGCGTGTTGCGGACGACGCCCCAGGACTCGTTCGTCAGATCCATGCGGACGAGAACGTAACCGGGCAGCTTGTTCTGCCGGACGTTCTTGCGCTCGCCGTTCTTGATCTGGACGATCTCTTCCTCGGGCACCTCGGCCTGGTAGATGAACTCCTCGACGTTCAGCGAGACGGCGCGCTGCTCCAGGTTGGCCTTCACGCGCTTCTCGTAGCCGGCGTAGGTGTGGATCACGTACCACTCGCCGGGCAGGAGGCGCAGTTCGTCGCGCAGGGCCTGGATGGGGTCGACGGGCTCGGCGGGCTCGACCTCGGCGGCCTCCTCGGCCTCCTCGTCGGCTGCGGCCTCGACCTCGGCCTCGACGTCGCCCTCTTCCTCGGCGTCGTCGGCAACCGGCTCGACCTCGGCGTCGTCCTCGATCTCGGCTTCGGCCTCGACCTCGTCCTCGACGTGCAGCGCGGCCTCTTCGGCGGCGACACCCGCCTTGGCGTCGGCGTGCTCGGCCTCGTCGGGGTCCACAGCGTCTGCCGCCTCGACGATGTCGAGCTCGTCCTCGACGGACTCGACGGAGTCGTGGCTCGCGTTCAGGTTCGGGTCAGACACGGTGGCTGCTTCTTCCTGGATACAAAAGGTGGTGGAACATGCGAAAACGGGCGGCACCCATCAAGGCGCCGCCCCCCGCGGGGATCAGCCGAAGACGAACTTGATGGCTTTCTCAAACCCAAAGTCAATCACGGTCACCAGACCGATCATGATGACGACGAAGACAATCACCACGGTGGTGTACGTCGTGAGCTGGTTGCGAGTAGGCCAGACAACCTTGCGGAGTTCCGCGACGATCTGGCGGTAGAACAGCGCGAGACGGCCCAGAGGGCCCTTCTTGCCGCGCTTGCCGCCCTTTCGGGCCTTCTTCTCGCGAGTCTCGTCCTCGGCGTCAGGCATGTCGATGGAGCCCAGGGCGTCCGTCACGTCTCTCACCTGAATCCGGGTCGTGGCCGTACCGCGCCCGGTTGCGCCGCACGGCGTTGCATCGAAGTACGTACCTGCGCACACACATCCGAGAAGGAGTGTGGAGCAGGGCCGGAGGGACTCGAACCCCCAACCGCTGGTTTTGGAGACCAGTGCTCTACCAATTGAGCTACGACCCTTTGCGTCCCCCAACCTACCGCATCCGAGCGAGTGCACGGAGTGCTCACGCTCTGGGCGGCTGGCGAGGTCCAACGACAGGTGAGTGTACGTGAACCGGGCCCTGACGTCGAACAGAACCCGACGGGGCATCAACCGGTCCGGTAACTGAAACGTTGTGCGGCGTCTCTTTGCCGTCTGGGACGATTGCCGACATGACCTCTGCAACGCCTTCCTCCGAGCGCCGGGTGTCCGCCCGTATCGGCGCCATCTCCGAGTCCGCCACCCTCGCCGTCGACGCCAAGGCCAAGGCCCTCAAGGCCGCCGGGCGCCCGGTGATCGGCTTCGGCGCGGGCGAGCCCGACTTCCCGACCCCGGACTACATCGTCGAGGCGGCGGTCGAGGCCTGCCGCAACCCCAAGTACCACCGCTACACGCCGGCCGGTGGTCTGCCCGAGCTCAAGGCCGCGATCGCCGCGAAGACCCTGCGCGACTCCGGCTACGAGGTCGACCCGGCGCAGATCCTGGTGACCAACGGCGGCAAGCAGGCGATCTACAACGCCTTCGCCGCGATCCTGGACCCGGGTGACGAGGTCATCGTCCCGGCTCCGTACTGGACCACCTACCCGGAGTCCATCCGTCTCGCCGGCGGTGTCCCGGTCGAGGTCGTCGCCGACGAGACCACCGGTTACCGGGTCTCCGTCGAGCAGTTGGAGGCCGCGCGCACCGAGCGCACCAAGGTCGTCCTCTTCGTCTCCCCCTCGAACCCGACCGGCGCGGTCTACAGCGAGGACGACGCGAAGGCCATCGGCCAGTGGGCGGCGGAGCACGGCCTGTGGGTCCTGACGGACGAGATCTACGAGCACCTGGTCTACGGCGAGGCGAAGTTCACCTCGCTGCCGGTCCTGGTGCCCGAGCTCGCCGACAAGTGCATCATCGTCAACGGTGTCGCCAAGACGTACGCGATGACGGGCTGGCGCGTGGGCTGGGTCATCGCCCCGCTGGACGTCATCAAGGCGGCGACGAACCTGCAGTCGCACGCCACCTCCAACGTCTCCAACGTGGCCCAGATCGCCGCGCTGGCCGCCGTCTCGGGCAACCTGGACGCCGTCGCGGAGATGCGCAAGGCCTTCGACCGCCGCCGCCAGACGATGGTCAAGATGCTGAACGACATCGAGGGCGTCCTCTGCCCGGTCCCCGAGGGCGCGTTCTACGCGTACCCCTCGGTCAAGGAGCTCCTCGGCAAGGAGATCCGCGGCAAGCGCCCGCAGACCTCGGTCGAGCTCGCCGCCCTGATCCTGGACGAGGTCGAGGTCGCGGTCGTTCCCGGCGAGGCCTTCGGCACCCCGGGCTACCTGCGCCTGTCCTACGCCCTGGGCGACGAGGACCTGGTGGAGGGCGTCTCCCGGATCCAGAAGCTCCTGGCGGAGGCCAAGGCCTAGGCCCGAGGCGGTTCCGCAGCCGGATCCGGAGCGGGGGGGGCCCCCCGGGGGGGGGCCCCCCCGGGGGGGGCCCCCCCCCCCCCCCCCCCCCCCCCCCCCCAGGGGCCCCCCCCCCCCCCCCAAAACCCCCCCCCCCCCCGCCCCCGGGGGCCGGCGTTTCCCCGGTATCCACATGATCGGGGGGGCGCCCAGGGCCCCCCCCCGGGGGGGCGCCCCCCCCGCCGGGGGGGGGGCCCCCCCCGGGGGGGCCCCCCCCGCTCCGGCGTTCTCCGCCCCCCACCACCCCCGCTCGCACGTTCGGGCAAGCCCCCAATAGGTAAAACCCCCTCCCGCCCGGCGCAGCGGTACGGCAGGATCACCAGATGGAGCACGCACGCGATCTCACGCTTCTGCCGAAAGCCCACCTCCACCTGCACTTCACCGGCTCGATGCGACCATCGACCCTGCTGGAGCTCGCCGACAAGTACGGCGTCCGCCTCCCGGAGGCCCTGACCGCCGGCGAACCCCCACGGCTCCGCGCCACCGACGAGCGCGGCTGGTTCCGCTTCCAGCGGCTCTACGACGCCGCCCGCTCCTGCCTCCGCGAGCCCGACGACATCCAGCGCCTGGTCCGCGAGGCCGCGGAGGAGGACGTACGGGACGGCAGCGGCTGGCTGGAGATCCAGGTGGATCCCACCTCCTACGCCCCCCTCCTCGGCGGCATGATCCCGGCGGTCGAGATCATCCTCGACGCCGTGGACAGCGCGTCCCGCGAGACCGGCCTCGGGATGCGGGTCCTCATCGCCGCCAACCGCATGAAGCATCCCCTCGACGCCCGCACCCTCGCCCGCCTCGCCGTCCGCTACGCCGACCGCGGCGTCGTCGGCTTCGGCCTGTCCAACGACGAGCGCCGGGGCATGGCCCGCGACTTCGACCGGGCCTTCGCCATCGCCCGCGAGGGCGGCCTGCTCGCCGCCCCGCACGGCGGCGAACTCACCGGCCCGGCCTCCGTCCGCGACTGCCTCGACGATCTGCACGCCTCCCGCATCGGGCACGGCGTCCGGGCCGCGGAGGACTCGCGGCTGCTCAAGCGGCTCGCCGACCGGCAGGTCACCTGCGAGGTCTGCCCCGCGTCGAACGTGGCCCTCGGGGTCTACGAGCGGCACGAGGACGTCCCGCTGCGCACCTTGTTCGAGGCAGGGGTGCCGATGGCGCTCGGCGCGGACGACCCACTGCTGTTCGGGTCCCGGCTCGCGGCGCAGTACGAGATCGCCCGCCGCCACCACGGCTTCACGGACGCCGAGCTCGCCGAGCTGGCCCGCCAGTCGGTGCGCGGTTCGGCCGCGCCCGAGGACGTACAGGCCAAGCTGCTGGCCGGGATCGACCACTGGCTCACCGGGTGAGCGTCAGCGCGTGAGCCGCAGGTCGCCCTCGTAGCAGTCGGCGCGCACCCGGTGGCCGTCCGGGAAGCCGATCTCCAGGTGCGTGCGCCCCTGCTCGGGCAGGGCGAATTCGGCGACCGAGGAGACCGTCTCGCCGAGGTGGCGCAGGAAGGGGTGGTCGCCCAGGTCCTCGCCGACCTCGATGCGGCCCCACTCCCCCATGTCGTACGGCTCGTGCGGGGCGGCGGATTCGACGATGAGGCACTGGTCGGACCCGGTGGTGATGCGGATGCAGTCCCCGACGCTGTCGATGAGCCAGACGTCGAGGGGAGCCTCGGAGCGCTCGCCTTCGCTGATGTGCCAGGACGCGACGACTCGGCTGAGCGTGCGCCCCACGAGGCGGGTGGGGTCCGTACCGGCCCCGTGCAGGCGACAGAGCATGGGCGGCCGGGGCTCCTCAGATGCTGACGCCGACCGTCACCGGTTCGTTGACCAGGGTGACGCCGAAGGCCGCGTGGACGCCCGCGACGACCTCGCGGGCCAGGGCGAGGAGGTCCTCGGTGGTGGCCTCGCCCCGGTTGGTGAGGGCGAGCGTGTGCTTGGTGGAGATGCGCGCGGGGCCGGTGCCGTAGCCCTTGGTGAATCCGGCCTTGTCGATCAGCCAGGCGGCGCTGGTCTTCGTACGGCCGTCGCCCGCGGGGTAGGCGGGCGGGGCGGTGTCGGGGCCGAGGCGGTCCTGGACGCGGGCGAGGAAGGCGGCGTAGGCCTCGGCGGTCAGGATCGGGTTGTGGAAGAAGGAGCCGGCCGACCAGGTGTCGTGGTCGGCGGGGTCGAGGACCATGCCCTTCCCCGCCCGCAGGCGCAGCACGGTCGCGCGGGCTTCGGCGGCCGGGACCCGGTCGCCGGCCTCGACGCCGAGGGCGCGGGCGGTCTCGGGGTACTTGATCGGCGCGGACAGCCCGTCGGCGTCCTCCAGGGCGAAGCGCACGCGCAGGACGACGTACCGCTCGGGCTCGTGCTTGAAGAGGCTGTTGCGGTACGTGAACGCGCATTCGGCGGCGCTCAGCGTGACCGTCTCGCCCCGGGTACGGTCGTAGGCGACGACCTCGGTGATGGTGTCGCAGACCTCCTGGCCGTACGCCCCCACGTTCTGGATGGGCGTCGCGCCGGCGGAGCCGGGGATTCCGGCGAGGCACTCGATACCGGCGAGGCCGGCTTCGACGGTGCGGGCGACGGCGTCGCTCCAGTTCTCGCCTGCGGCGAGCTCCAGGTGCGTGCCGTCGAGGTGGAAGCCGGTGGTCGCGATGCGCAGGGCGGTGCCCTCGAAGCCCTGGTCACCGATGACCAGGTTGCTGCCGCCGCCGATGACGAGGAGCGGGGTGCCGCTCTCGTCCGCGGCCCGGACGGCGGCGACCACCTCGGCGTCGGTGGTCGCGGTGACCAGACGTGCGGCGGGGCCACCGAGGCGGAAGGTGGTCAGCGGGGCGAGGGGGGCGTCATGGAGTTCCTGCACGTGGACAAGAGTACGGTCCGTACCCCTCGCATCCCTGCGGGGCCACGGACCGTGACTCAGTAGGCCGTCTTCTGCTCGGCCAGGCGGCGCTCCGCCTCGACCCAGCTGATGGGGAGCTCGGCTGCCTTCACGGTCCAGAAGGTGAAGGCCGATTCCTTCATGAAGGCGGCGGCCGCCCGGGAGCTGGAGCGGTGCGGCTCGCTGCGGGCGAACCGGTAGAGCGCGTCCCGGTCCTCCCAGGCGGAGAGGGTCAGGAAGGTCCGGCCGAAGACGCGAGCCCGCAGGGCGACGCCGTGGGCCCCGGGGGCCTTGCGGATCTGGCCGATGATGCCCGGGGCCTTGAGGAAGAACCTGAGGGCGCCGGTGAGTGTGGAGGTCTGGAAGCGGGAGGCCATGACGTAGACATCGGCGTCGGGGGCGGCCTGGGTGGGGGTGGACCAAGGGATGTCGGGCATGGCGTCACTCCTTTGTTGGGTCGCACGAACCGTAAGGGCTGAAACTACCTTTCAGGCAGTACGTTTACGAGCTGGCTCAGCTGGCGGCAGGGACCTTGTCCGGGAGCGCGGCCGGGGCGGCGACAGTCCGGGAGGGCTTGGCCTTGCCCGGCAGGAGCAGGGCGAGGGCGGCGGCCAGGGCGACCGCGCCTGCGCCGATCCACAGGGCGGGGATCGTGCCGTCCGTGAAGGCCTGCGGGGACTCGTAGCCGCCCTGGGCGGAGAAGACCGAGGCCAGGACTGCGACACCGAGGGCGCCGCCGACCTCGCGCAGGGCGTTGTTGGTGCCGGAGGCCTTGCCCTGGTCGGCCGGGGCGACGGTGGACATCAGGACGTTGGCGGCGGGGGCGAAGTAGAGGGCCATGCCGATCCCGCTGAGGATCAGCGGCGGCAGCTGGGCGGCGTACGAGACGTCCGCGGTCAGGATCGCCGCGAACCAGCCGAGGCCGAGGGCCTGGAACGCCAGCCCGGCGGCGACGACGGGGCGGCCGCCGATGCGGTCGGAGAGGATGCCCGCGAAGGGGGCGACGATCATCGGCATACCCGTCCAGGGGAGCATGCGCAGGCCCGCCTGGGTGGGCGAGTAGCCGGCGACGCCTTGGAGGAACTGGCTGAGCAGGAAGATCGAGCCGAACATGCCCAGGAACATCAGCAGGCTGGCCAGGTTGATCCCGAGGAAGCCGCGGTTCCGGAAGAGCCGCATGGGGAGCATGGGGTTCGCGTTGTTGAAGCCGTGGTGGATGAACCCGCCGACGAGCGCGGCTCCGACGATCAGGCCGGTGAGCACGGGGGCACTGGTCCAGCCCTCGGAGTTTGCGTTGACCAGGGCGTAGACGATGCCGAAGAGGCCGCCGCTGATGAGCAGGGTGCCCGGGACGTCGAGGCGGGCACCGGGCGCGGCGGACTCGGCGAGCCGCAGACGGGCGAGCGGGATCAGCACCAGGCCTATCGGAACGTTGAGCCAGAAGATCCACTGCCAGGAGATGTGCTCGGTCAGGCTGCCGCCGATGAGGGGGCCGCTCGCGACGGCGAGGCCCGTGACGGCGCCGTAGATGCCGAGAGCCATGCCGCGGCGGGCCGCCGGTACGGCGGCGGTGAGCAGGGTCAGGGTGAGCGGCATCATGATCGCGGCTCCGACGCCCTGGACGGCGCGGGCGGCGATGAGCGCGTCGATGCCGGGCGAGAGCGCGGCCGCGGCGGAGGCGCCGGTGAAGATCGCGAGACCCAGGGTGAAGAGCCGTCGGCGGCCGAAACGGTCACCGAGTGCGGCCCCGAACATGAGGAGGACGGCGAAGGTGAGCGTGTACGCGTTCACCGTCCACTCCAGGTCCTCCAGCTTGCCGCCGAGGTCCTCGCGGATGGCGGGGAGGGCGGTGGTGACGACGAGGTTGTCCAGGGCGGCCATGAAGCTGGCGACGCCGGTGAGGATCAGCGCCCAGACGGCGGGCGCGCGGAGCTTGGTGTCCGGGCCTTGCAGGTCTTGCGGGTCTTGCGTCTTCACGATTCCCCCTGAGGGTTGTTAGTTATTGCTGACTAACTTTCGCGCGCATGAGTGGCCCGCCAGACAGGCGGGCGCGCCCTCACTTCTCCAGGCGGCCCTTGCTGTGGGCCTCGGGGTACAACCCCTCCCAGACCCTGTGCCCGGGCGGGAAGCCCATGGCGGCAAGAGTGTTGATCAACATCCCGTACGCCATGAAGGTCGTGGTCTCCTTCACGTCGCCGCCGAACGGCACGTGGACCGTGTCCCACAGCTCCATCCAGCCGTTCCGGACGAGCTCGCCGAGCTCGTGATCCCCGGCCGCTTCGGCGGCGGCGACAGTGACATACATCTGGAGCTGCATCTGGAGCTTGTCGGGATCCTCGGCGATGAGCCGGGTGTAGGCGTTCGCCATGGCCCGCGTGGCCTCCTCGCCGCACAGCCCTTCGCCCGCCTCGGCGAACACCTCCCGGGTATCCCGCATGCACCGCTCGGCGGCGGCGAGGAAGATGGCGAGCTTGTTCGGGAAGAGCCGGAAGAGATACGGCTGCGAGACACCCACCCGCTTGGCGATCGCCTCGGTGGAGGTCCCGTAGTAGCCCCCGCGTGCGAACTCGTGCATCGCCGCCCGAATGACGCTCTCGCGCCGCTCCTCTGCGCTCATCCTTGCCATGCGGCTAAGTTAGTACTCAATCACTAACTACGCAAGGGGCGAGGCGGGGCTGGGCTTCGGAGGGGGCGGGAGCCGAAGCCGGTCGGCTGTCGGCTGTCGGCGCGCTGGTCGGCGCGCTGGTCGGCGCGCTGGTCGGCGCGCTGGTCGGCGCGCTGGTCGGCGCGCTGGTCGGCATCAGGGACGGGGGTCGGCATCAGGGACGGGGGTCGGGACCTCAGCGGGGCGGAACCAGGAGCGGGGGTCGGTGGCTTCGGGGGGCGGGATCCCCTCACTCGGCATCGGAGTAGGGCTGTGGGTTTCCCGTCCGTCCCATCGTCTTCCGGGCCGGGCCGGTCCCTCAAGGGCGCTCCCTCCGGTCGCGTCGCTGCGCGATGGCCTTCGGCCACCCTTGACCGACCGGCCCGACCCGGAAACTTCGAGGACAGACGGGAACCCCCCAAAAGAACGGTCACGGGGGACGAGAGGGCACGGAGGGGCATCAGTGACGCAGGGGCCCGGTTTCCCTGGGCCAGCCCGCACCGGGCAGCGCCCAGAAGCCCATCAGAGTCCGCCAGGCGGGCATGCGCGTCAGATCGCTACGCGCTCCTCACCTCTCAGCGTCCGACGGCCGTCCGGGGCCAGACATAAGCCGCCCACGATCCCCACACGCCTCCCCGAGCATGCGACTGCGGCGGTTTGCCCCCATTTGGCGGTGAGTTGGGGGATAGTGGATCACTTCCCGGAGTGAGAGCCCGAAAAATCCGGCACCGCACTCCAACAGACCGGATTCCCACCCACCAGACCGGATTCCGCGCCCACGACCGCCCGCAGACGCCCGCCAGCGCCCCCGATCTCGCGCCGATGGGGCGCTTCCGGCGGCCCGCAGACGCCCGACAAGCGCGCCCACACGCACACTCCGAGGCGGCCCATGCCCAGCCACATGCCGGGCCGGTCGCCGCACGCCCACCCCAGCCACGCAGCGATCGGTGGCGGCCTATTCCCAGCCCCGGACGGGCGCCGGACGCCGAGACATGAGGAGCGCGTAGCGATTGGGGGCGCCCCCCGACCCCGAGGGGCTTCTGGGCGCTGCCCGGTGCGGATAGGCCTGTGGCCGCGCCCCCGACCCTGGCCGGGCTCGGTGATGCGGCCTGGCCGGCCCCTCCGGGAAGCGGGCACCCGCATCCCTGACGGACCCGGCCCTGGACACGAACACCGGTGACCGTTCTTTTGGAGGCTTCCCGTCTGTCCTCGAACTTTCCGGGTCGGGCCGGTCGGTCAAGGGTGGCCGAAGGCCATCGCGCAGCGACGCGACGAAGGAGCGCCCTTGAGG
>NZ_JBIAHP010000013.1:0-175335 GCF_042870715.1 Streptomyces sp. NPDC006463
CCGGTGGCGGGGGGGGCCGCCCCCCGCTCCCCCCCCCCGGTCGGCGGCCCCCGCCCTCCCCCACCGCCCGCGCCGCGGGGGCGGCCGGGTGGCCGGGGGGGGGGGGGGCCCCCCCCCCCACGACCCGGACGGCGAGTCGGTCGCGCTGGTGCAGGTCAAGGGCGACCGGGTGACGTTCTCGCTGACGTGGAAGGGACTCGTGCCCAGCCTCGGGCACATCCACGAGGGGGCCGCGGGGCAGAACGGCGCGGTGAAGGTGCCGCTGTTCGGCAGCGCCATGCCCTCCAGCGTCCACTCCGCCGCCGGCCAGGTGGCCGTCAGCGACGCGGCGCTCGCGGAGCGCCTGCGGACCGCCCCCGCCGGTTTCTACGTCAACCTGCACAGTGCCGAATTCCCCGGCGGTGCGGTGCGCGGCCAGCTGGAGCCGCTGGGCCGCCCCGTCAACCCGTTCTCGATACTCAAGGGCGGCAAGCTCCGCGCCCTGTCCAACGGCGCCCAGGAGATTCCGAAGACCGACACCTCCAAGGTGGGTGACCCCGACGGCTTCGCCGCCACCTTCCTCCAGCCGTCGGGTACGGACGTCGACTACTCGCTCGCGTGGGTCGACATCAAGAGCCCGACGCTGGGGCACATCCACCGCGGACCGTTCGGCAAGAACGGCGACGTCGTCTTCAACCTGCTCGACAGGCCGGTGCCCGACGGCATCTTCGCCGTTTCGGGCCGGCTGGCCGGGCAGAAGGCCGAGGACGTCCGCGGACTGCAGGAGAACCCCCGCGACTACTACTCCAACATCCACACCTCGGAGTTCCCCGACGGCGCGGTCCGCGGCCAGCTGTTCCGCTGACCCCGCACCACGTCGCACCGCGCCACGTCACACCGCACCACGTCACGACACCGCCGAGGGCGGCGGCGGGCCGGATGAAGCTATCCGCCGCCGCCCCCGCGCGGACCGTCCTCTTCCTCCGGCGGCCAGCGGGGGGTCGCCCTCCCCGGCGCCAGCCGTGCCACCACTTCCGTCAGCTCCTGGCACGCCCGTTCGATCCCGAGGCGGATGGCGTTCTGCTCGGTGACGAGCGCCGACAGCAGCAACGAGGTCAGTGCCGCGCTGCCGTTCAGTGCCTGGAGGTTGGCCATGGCTTCGACCAGCGTGTGGTGGGCGAAGGGACCGCGCTGGTCGATCGCCGCCGCGTTCGCCATCACGGACACGATCAGCATGCAGGGCGCGCTCCCCTCCAGCTGGAAGCGCAGGGCGGCCCAGATGAGGAGCGGGAAGACGAGGAAGAGCAGCGCCAGGTGGCTCCTGGTCGCCAGGTAGGTGACGGCGAGGGCCGAGACCAGCAGGGCGGCCGCTTCGGCCCACCGGTACGCGCCCATGGGCAGGCTCGCCTCGCGCAGGACCAGGAGCAGCGGCGTGATCACGAGCACGCCCATGGCGTCGCCCGCCCACCACGTCCACCACACGGTCCAGAATCCGCCCTGCGGCAGGCTGTCGGCGAGGACCAGCGCCCAGGCTCCGACGGTGGCGCTGATCAGCATCGGAATCAGGCCGCCCAGGAAGACCAGGGCCACACCGTCGCGGAACCGGTCGAGCGCGACGTGGAAGCCGACCCGTCGGAGCATCAGCCAGGCGCAAATGGGGGCGAGGGTGTTGCCCGCCGCGATCGCGAGGCCGACGAGGTCGATCGGGCTGATCGACTGGATGACGAGGCAGGCCCCGAGTGCGATGCCCGGCCAGACGCGGATTCCCATCCAGAGCAGGCAGGCGAGGGCGATTCCCGTGGGCGGCCACAGGGGCGTGACGGTCGCGCCCTCGACCACCACCTCCTGCAGCAGACCGACGCGTCCGCCCGCGAAGTAGGCGGCGGCGACGGCAAGGATCCGGAGCACCGCCAGGCACAGACGTCGGAAGGCCTCGGTGCGCATCACTTCATCAGACAACAGCACGGGCCCGTCGGCGGAGCGTGACACGCGCTACGGCGCCGCCCGCGTCATCCGGTCCGGGTCCGAACGGCCTCATGGCGCAGCACGAGCACCGCCGCGTCGTCCTGGTGGCCGGTGGAATCGGCGACCTTCATCACCTCGGTGGCGAGCTCGCCCGGATCCGCGCCGGCCCCCGCCCTGACCGCTTCTGCCACCCGCTCCAGACCCGCTTCGATCGGGAACGACGGCCCCTCGACCACTCCGTCGGTGACCAGGACGAACGAACCTTCCGTCTCCAGCCTGCGCCGGGTCACGGCGTACTCCGAGCCGGGCAGCATGCCCAGCGGCAGGCCGCCCTCGTCCTCCACGATGCCGTACTCGCCGTCGACCGTGGCCCAGATCCCGGGCACGTGGCCGGCGCGGGCACTCTGGATCTCCCGGGTGGCGGGGTCGAAGCGCAGGAATGTGCAGGTGGCGAAGAGATCGCGGTCCACGGAGAGGAGCAGATCATTGGCCCGGCTGAGCACCTCACCCGGGTCGGCGGCGGCAGCGGCCACCGCACGCACGGCGATGCGTACCTGCCCCATGAAGGCGGCCGCCTCGACGTCGTGGCCTTCCACGTCACCTATGGAGAACCCCAGAGCGCCGCCGGGCAGCTCGAAGCCGTCGTACCAGTCGCCGCCTATGCTCAGGCCGTGCCGGGCGGGCGCGTACCGGGCCGCCGTGCGCAGCCCCGGCGCGCCGGGGAGCGCCGCCGGAAGGATCTCCCGCTGCAGCGCTTCGGCCAGCTCCACCCGAGCCTGGTGGAACTCGGCCCCTGCCCGCGCCTGGGCCGTGAGCCGCCCGAGTCTGGTCAGCAAGTCGTCCGCGGTCACCGACCGCGTGGACTTATGGGAGGTCATGGACCGCTCCGGGGTACGCCCACATCAGGGCCTGGCACAAAAATCCACGTTCATCATATTTCGAAGAGCCGATGACCACATCACGAGCGCGCCCGCCGGGTCCTCACCGCCCCCGGTCGCCCCCGCCGGTCACGGGAGTCGTTTTCCAACACCGCCACGCCCACCGACTCTCCGGGCCCCACGAAGTCCGGCCCCTCCCCCGCGGGCCCGACCTCGCCGTCCCCCTCCCCGTCCCCCTCCCCGGCCCCCTCCGCGGACACCCGGGTGACGGGTTCCGGCGGCGGGCCGACGACGCCGTCCACCTCCGGCTCGGCACCCGCCCCCACGGCCACGGACCCTGCGGAAGCGCCGAACGGCCTGTTCCGGATGGCGAACGTCAGCACCAACGGGTGTCTGGCCATTCCGCTCGGAAGCACCACCGCCTCGGACGGCCTGGTCCAGGCCGGCTGCGACATGATCGCGGAGCAGCAGTGGTACCTCACCCGGGAGTCGAGCGGCCCGGACGGCCCGGTCTACTCGGTCCGCAACCGGTACAGCGGCCTGTGCCTGTCCGTCGACTCGGGCAAAACCGCCGACGACGCCCGCGTCACCCACTTCTTGTGCGGCGACCGAGCGGGGCTCTACCGCGACCAGTTCTGGAAGCTGTCCTACCGTGGCACCTCCCGGGCCTGGCAGCTGATCAACGTCAACAGCGGCAAGTGCATCGCGTCACGAGCGGGCGGCAAGGACGACGAACCGATGGTCCAGCAGGACTGCCGCGACGGCGCCTGGCTCATGTGGACGACCGTCTGATTCCGACGAGGAGCTGGACGAGGCTGCCGCCGAACCCGCACCCGCATCCCGCTAGACTTGCAGAATTCTGCAATTCATGAGTTATGGAGGGAGCAGCAGTCATGACGGACGGCCGGCCCGAGAAGGACGCGACGGCGGAGCACGAGAACTGGAAGGCGAAGGGCGTCGCACTGCGCGCCTTCTTCTACATCTGTGGAACCCACGTGTTCGCCGCGTTCATCTGGCTGCTCTTCTACCTGGGCGAGCACGCCCAGAAATGAGGAACGGCCGCCTCCCGGTGTCCGGCCGGCCCGCTCCGGCACCGGTCCCGCGCCCCCGTACGTGTAGGTGTACGTGCACATGTACGTGCGCGTGCGCGACACCGCCGGATCCGGAAGGGACGCCCCGTGCCGTCCCTTCCGGGTCACCGGGTGCCCGGGGTCAGCGGGTCTGGACGGACATGCTGGTCGCTCCGATGCCCCTGGGGCACTCGGCCTTGTTGTAGCCCCAACGCCAGGCCGCGCTGCCGTACGTACGGCCGTTCGCGCACTTCACGTAGACCTTGACGTCCACTCCGGAACAGCTGGCATGGGCTCGGCCGCGATCGGTGTAGTCGATCCACTTGGAGCAGGCGGCGGCCTGCGAGCCACTGCCGGCACCTGTGGGGGCCGCGGTGGCCACCACAGGGAGCACGAGCCCGGACAGGGCCAGTCCGGCTGTCGCCGCGGTCACGGCGAGGATCTTCTTCATCTGTGTCTCCGCTCTGCCGTCGAGGCCGGGTCGCCTCGGACGGCGGCAACTCTCGCCAGGCGCCGAGGCCGCGGCAAGGCCGTCCCGGCGTTCCCCCTGCGTCCCGGACGGCGGGACGCTGTCCGGCCTGGTCGGACGACCGTCCCGGACATCGGCGCGATCTGGTCTTGGAGGCCGTGGGGCGGTCCGGCAAGAGTTACCCACGACGTCGCCGGAGCCGGTCGGGAGGGACGCGTGGACATCATTACCCCGGAGCACCAACCACCACGGCCGCCGGCCGACCCGGTCACGGCGGCCGGGTACGTCGCCGCGCTGCGCGCGCTGAAGGAGCACAGCGGCCTGAGCCTGCGGCAGTTGGAGGCGGAGGCGGCACGGCTCGGGCTGCAGCTGTCACGGAGCACGGTGGCCGGTGTGCTGGCACGCGACACGGCGCCGCGGGAGGACGTGGTGGTCGCGTTGCTCCGGGTGTGTCTGGCCGACCGGGACGAGGCGGTCGGCGAATGGCTCGCCGCGTACCGCGCGTTGGAGGACACGCCCCCTGCGACCGACCGGCCGGGCCCCCTGCCGGGATGGTGGCGCCGCCACCTGCGCCTGGTCTGGGGCGCCGCGGTTCTGCTGCTCGTGGCGGCCGCCCTGCTGCTCACCGGCGCGCTGGTACGAGGGCAGGCCGGTGCGGATGCGGCCGGGACCCGGAGGGACGGCCCCGGGCGCGCCCCGGGAACCCCGGGTGTCACGGACGCGGCGGTCGCGGCAGGACCGGTACGGATCCGGGCGAGCCGCTCGGGGCTGTGCCTGTCCGAACTCGCCGACGGGGACGGCTCCCTGTACCTCGATATGTGCGCGGCGGCGTTCCCGCCGATGTCCCTGGTACCGGGAGCCTCCGGCACGTACCGCATCCAGACCGATCACCCGGTCGCGGGCATCGGCTGCATGGGAATCGTCAACGCGTCCAAGGAAGCCGGTGCGCGGGCCGGGGACGACTACTGCACCCCGCACGACTGGATCGAGTTCCGCATCGAGGCGGTGCCCGAGGCCGCGGGCCGGCAGTTCCGGATCCTGCCGACGCACACCGGCATGTGCCTGACCGTGGCACAGGACGCCGTGCGGCTGCGCACACCGGTCCAGCAGTCGCCGTGTACGGCGCGGGACGCGGAGGGGCAGCGCTTCCTCATCGAGCCGGTCACCTGAGGACTACCCGGCCCCGGCTCCGGCGGGTGCCGGCCGCCGGAGCAGGTAGACACCGGCGGTCGAGACCAGTACGGCCATGCAGGCGATGAACACCAGCCCCGCTCCCTCCAGGCCCATCGGACCCACCAGTACCCCCACGCCGATCACCGGCACCGAGATGCCCGCGTACGCCACCACGAACAGCGTCGAGATCACCGCGGCACGCTGGTCCGCCGGGGACGCCCCGGCCACCGCGGACAGCGCCCCGCGAAACGCCAACCCCTGCCCGGCCCCCCCGACGACCGCGCTCAGCACCACCAGGGCCAGCAGGTCCCACCGCAGCGCGCCCGCGAGCAGCGCCAGCCCGGCGAAGAGCCCGGCGCAGCCGAGCGGTAGCGACCGCCCCACGCCGACCCGGCCGACCATCAGCTGCCCGGCGGTCGACGCGAAGAAGGCCAGCGCGACGACCAGCCCGGTCACGGCGTGGTTGTCGACGCCCAGGGACTGCGAGAGGAACGCCGGGCTGACCGACGTGAACACCCCGAACAGCGCGAAGCCCACGAACGAGGCGATCGCCGCGGGTACGAACACCGCCCGCACCTGAGCGGGCAGCCCGGGCCGCTGGGGCCGTACGGTGCTCACCGGCCGCCGCTCCCGTACGGTCTCCGGAAGCCGCAGCAGAACGGCGGCCGACCCCGCCACCAGTGCGAGGTGCAGGGCGAAGGGCAGGTACAGCGGCCAGGGCGCGTACTGGGCGAGCACCCCGGCGATCAGCGGACCACAGCCCAGCCCGCCCATGTTGGCGGCGGTCGCCACGAACGTGGCCCGGGCGGCGCCGCCGGACGGCGCCAGCTCCATCACGTAAGCCGTGGCGGCCCCGGTGAACAGGCCGGCGGAGAGTCCCGACAGCAGCCGCCCCGCGTACAGCCAGCCCAGCCCGGTGGCACACAGGAAGCAGGCGGCGCTCGCCGCCGCGCATCCCAGCCCGGCCAGCAGCACCGGCCGCCTGCCCACGGCGTCCGAGGCGTTGCCCGCCAGCAGGAGTACGCCGATGACCCCGAAGGCGTACACGGCGTACACGACGGTCACCGTCAGCTCGGAGAACCCGAACTTCTCCTGGTAGAGCCCGTAGAGCGGGGTCGGCAGCGTGGTGCCGGCCATGCACACGGCGAACACCGCACCGGCGAGCACGCACCGGCTCCACCCGCGGCGAACCACTTCGGCCGGAGGGGGCGTCGACGACACCGGCCCAGGACCCTCGCTCATCAGCGCTCACTTCCTCACAGAACGCCGACCATAACCCCCGGCAGGTGACGAAACGGTCACGCACCGCCACACTCAGGGCAGCAGAATCGTTGAGCCACGTATGCACGAGTCGACGTTCGCCGCGAAGGACAGAGCCAGGATCCCCCGACCGCCCGGGCCGGCCCCGGCCGAGTCCGGATCACCGATCTACGACCGGCTGGTACGCGAATGGCGGCGCGCCGGCCGTACGGTACCCAGGCCGACGGGCCCGGCCGGGTGGAAATGGGCCGACGACCAGGACTGGTTCGGGCGGGCCTGACCACGAAGCCGACTCGGTCACGAGGACGGCTCCGGTGCCTGGCTTGAACTCCACCCCCAGGAATGAGACGCCCGCCACCCCGCGCCGGTTTGGGCTCCGGCGCCGCCCCGGATTCAGTAGCGTGTGGGGCCCCTGAGCAGCGGATCACGGGTAGCAGGAGGCGGTCATGCTGGGTGGAACGGTCGCCGTGGTCGGTGGAAGCATCGCGGGCTGCGCACTGGCCACGGCGGCGGCGCGGGCAGGCGCCGGTGAGGTCGTGGTCCTGGAGCGCACGCGCGGGCGGCTCGCGGACCGGGGCGTGGGGCTGTGCATCAACAACGAGCGGGCCGGTGAGCTCGGCGCGAGCGGGGCGCTGCCCGAGGGGATCGCGGCGCACCGGCTGGAGCGGCGGCGCTGGGTGGTCCGGGACCCCGCGCAGGCGGGTGGGCGGGTGATCTGGGAGCAGCCGTTCCCGTTCCACTCCTACCACTGGGGCCTGCTCTGGCGCGGGTTGCGGGACTCGGTGCCGGATGCGGTGGTCTACCGGCAGGGCGAGACGGTCACGGGCGTGACCGGGACCGGGACCGGTCATGCCGAGGTGCGGCTCGCGGGCGGCCGCGTCGAGTCGTACGACCTCGTCGTCGGCGCGGACGGGTACCGCTCCGTGGTCCGCGAGGCGGTCTGTCCCGAATCCCGGCCGCACTACGCCGGGTACGTGTGCTGGCGGGGGAACTTCGACGCCGCGCGGCTGGCGGAGACCGGCGGCGGTGCGGACTCGGCGCCGGACGCGGTCACCACCGTCTGCTTCCCCGGCGGTACGTGCGTCATCTACCGCATCCCCGGGCCGGACGGGCCACGCGTGAACTGGGTGCTCTACGCCCCGCCGCCGCCGGACGGACAGCTGCGCTTCGACGACCCCACGAGCTTCCCGCCGGGCGCCCTGACCCCCGGACTGGCCGGGCAGCTCCATGCGTTGCTCGACCGGGAGTTCCCGCCGTACTGGGGGCGCGCGCTCGCGCTGACGGACCCGGCGGACACCTTCGTCCAGCCCATCTACGACCTGGAGACCGCGCGTACCACCGCGGGCCGGCTGCTGCTCGTAGGGGACGCGGCCAGCGTCGTACGCCCGCACAACACGAGCGGCGCCGCCAAGGCCCTGCAGGACGCCACCGCCGTCGCCGGTATCTGGCGCCGCTGCGACTCCTTCGAGGAACTTCTGCGCGGCTATCAGGACGCCCGCGGTGCGGCCGGACGGGAACTGGTCGCGCTGGCCCGCCGGCTCGGCCGCGCCCAGGTCGAACGGACCCCGGCCTGGGCGGCCATGCATCCGCGCGACATGCAGACCTGGTGGCAGGGGCAGCTCGGCGGCGCCCCCGGCATCGGCGGCCAGGCCATGACCCCTCCCGGCAGCTCCTGACCCGCCGTCAGCGGTCGCTCGGTGCGCGGTGCAGGAGTTCCAGCCGCTGCTGCGCCATGTGCAGGTACTTGGGGTCGACCGACGGCAGCGAGCGCAGCAGGTCCATCAGTTCGGTGCCGGCTTCGCGGACCTCCGCCCCGTCCTTCAGCTGCGTCCAGCAGTACAGGGCGCCGGCGGCCGCCGCGTGGACTTCGGCCGCGTCCGGGGGCTGGTAGGCCAACCGGGTCCGGCCGACGCCGGTCCACAGCCGGGTCGCCAGCCGGAAGTCACCCGCCATACGGGCGAGATCGGCGCGGATCTCCACCCACTGGACCGACTCGGGCGAGGTGAACCCGTACGCCCGCGAGGCGTGCTGCTCCCACGCCTGCGCGAGTGTGGCGGCTTCCGCGTGGCGGCCCGATGTGGCCAGGGCGTGGATGTGCGGCCGCGGGTCCTGGACGGCCTCGGGCGGCGGCGCGGCCGACGGCGGACCGGGTACTGCTTCCTGCTGCCCGACCGGAACGGTGTGGTGGGGCGCACCGTCAGCGGTGCGGTCCGGGGCCGGACCCGGATGCCGCGCCGGAACCGGGTCCTGGGCCGGCACTCCGAGCTCGCGCGCGGTGGGCAGGACGAGGGCCCCCGGCGGCAGCGCGGCGGCGCCCACCGCGAGGACGTGCAACTGGAGGTTGGCCGGCCGGGAGGGGCTGCAGCGGAGCTGGTCGATCCAGTGCCGCGTATAGCTGCTGACGACGTTCCCGCCGCCGGCGAAGCCGGGCGGTGAGACCACTCCGTACACCTCGGTGGAGGGGGCGGCGGGCAGACTCCCGTACTCCTGCAACAGCGGCCACGCATCCTTGTCCGCCGCGAGGTCGAGCAGCACGGTGGTCAGCCCGGGAGGCCGGCCGCCCAGCTCCGCGCCCAGCCAGTCCCAGGGCAGCGCCGTGTAGCGGACCGAGGCGGCCGTCGTCCCCGCAAGGGCGAGGTGGAGCCGGCGGCTTCGGCGGTCGACCGTGAGCCGGCCCGACAGATAGACCAGCAGCGGTCCCTGTGTGGCGGCGGCCGTACGCAGTCTCGTCAGCGCTGTGTTCGGGTCCCGGACCCCGTCCAGATACGTCGTGTCGCTGGGGATCCCGCTGTTCAGGAGAGCGGAGACGGGCACCACCCCGAGCGCCGCCAAGTTCGCACTGGGCGCCACCTGAACACTGCGGCGACGCACGGCGACGTCCCCCGCGACGAGAAGTACATGCCCCCGCTGCTGCGTCGGCCCGATGATGTGCATGAACAGACCGTACTCACATCCTCCGGTTCCCGGAGCCGCACCCCGGACCGTCGCCCGCGTTCACAGCCGGGCGACGGCCTCCACGAAGCGCTCGACGCCGCCCTCGGCCTCCGTCAGGAAGAGATTGGGCTCGATCAGCTCCAGCTCCATCACCACCGGGGACCCGTCACCGGCCAGTGCGAGGTCGACCCGCGCGTACAACAGCGGGCCGCCCGCCGGGACGGCCACCGTGGCGAGCGCCGCGGCGGCGACTGCCAGTTCGGCCGTGTCGGGGGTGTGCCCGGCCACGCCGGGGTGGGGTACGCGCGCGTTGTCGACGCGGCCGGTGTCCGTGAGTACCGGTCCCTTGCGCATCGCGTGGCTGAACCGGCCTCCGAGGAAGACCAGCGCCCGTTCGCCGTCGACGATCCGCTCCATGTACGGCTGGACCATCGCCGTCTCCCCGCCCTCGTGCAGCAGCCGTACGTGTGCCTCGGCCGCGTCCCGCTGCGCGACCGTGTACCGGGCGCTGTTCCGGGCGCCGGCCGACACCGACGGCTTCACGACGATCTCGCCGTCCTCCGGCAGCCGGACGGCTTCGCCGGGTGCGATGAAACGGGTCGGCACCGTCGGGACCCCGGCGGCCGCGAGCTCCGCGAGGTACGTCTTGTCACTGTTCCAGCGCACCACCTCGGCGGGGCTGTGCAACGAGGTCACCGCGCCGACGCGGTCGGCCCACGCCAGGAACTGCGCCAGCCGGTCCGTGTACTCCCAGGTGGACCGGATGACCACGGCGTCCTGCGCGGCCCAGTCGAATCCGGGGTCGTCCCAGCCGACCGCCACCGCGTCGATCCCCCGCGCGCGCAGCGCCGCCACGAGCACCGGCAGCTCCGCGTCCATCTCCCTGCCGACCTCGTCGGTGGCCAGTGCCACCCTCTTCACGGCCGAGCGGCCCGCTGCCGGATCCGCAGCCGGACCTGTACCTGTACGCGTCACACGTCACCCCTCCCGAACGGTCTGAGCCGCCACCCTACGGAACCCCGCCCGGGGCGCCTGCAGGGCCGGTGCCCCGCTCCGGTGCCATGCTGGGATGGAGACACGGAGGCAGCCATGGGGTTCTACGCCGACCAGGTCCTGCCGCGGTTCATCGACGCCGTCTGCGGGCTCAAGATGGCCCGGCCGCTGAGGCGCCGGGTCTGCGTGGGCCTGACGGGTGACGTCGTGGAGATCGGCTTCGGTTCGGGCCACAACGTCCCCTTCTACCCGCAGGCCGTGACCCGCGTGTCCGCGGTCGAGCCGTCCGACGTCGGGTGGAAGCTCGCCGCCCGCCGCGTCGGGGCTGCGCGGGTACTGGTGCGGCGGGCCGGACTGGACGGCCAGTCCCTGCCCTTCGAGGACGACAGCTTCGACACCGCCCTGTCCACCTGGACGCTGTGCACCATCCCCGACGCCGACGCGGCCCTGCGTGAGCTGCGGCGCGTCCTCAAGCCGGGCGGAACCCTGCATTTCCTCGAACACGGGCTCGCCCCGGCACAGGACGAGAACGTACGCAGCTGGCAGCGACGGATCGAACCGGTGTACAAGCACGTCTTCGGGGGATGTCACCTCACCCGCCCGGTCGTCGACATGCTGACCGGCGCGGGGTTCCGGATCGAGGAACTCGACGTCTTCTACGAGGAAGGCGCTCCCAAGGTGCTGGCCGCGGACTCCCTGGGCGTCGCCCTGTCTCCCTGAGTCAGCTGACCCAGGCACCCGTCTGGGTCTGGACGGCCGAGCCGTCCAGGTCGGCGAGCTTGGCGGAGACGAACTCGCGGGCCCAGTCGGAGGTCTGCACGCGGAAGGCGGGCTTCTCGGCGGTCAGCGCTTCGATGATCGGGGCGGCCGCCTCGGCGGAAGTCTGGGCCTGGGTGAAGGTCTTCATGGTGCGGTCGATGTACGAGCCGAGGGCCGGGGCGTACGGGCCGGCGGCGGCGAGCATCGCCGGTACGTCCACACCCACGCTGGCGACGAACTCGCTGGCCACCGCGCCGGGTTCGATCACGGTGACGTCGACGCCGACGGTCGCGGCGACCGGGGCGAGCGACTCCATGAAGCCCTCGACCGCGAACTTGGCCGCGCAGTAGGCCTCGTTGAACGGCTGGCCGATCACACCGCCGACGCTGGTGACGGTGATCACGCGGCCCTTCGAGGCGCGCAGGTGCGGCATGGCGGCGCGGGTGACCTCCACGACGCCGAAGAAGTTCACCTCCATGGTCGCGCGGACGTCGTCCATCGTGCCCTGCTCGATCGTGCCGACCCGGCCGGCACCCGCGTTGTTGACCACCGCGTCGAGACGGCCGTACTCGGAGAGCACCTCCTCCAGGCAGTCGGTGACGGAGCCGGCGTCGACCACGTCCAGGCGCTTGACCGCGACGCGGTCGGCGACGCCCGCCTCGGCGGCCGCGCGGCGGAGCGGGTCGGCCTTGCCGGTGTCTCGCATGGTCGCGATGACCTGCCAGCCGGCCTGCGCGGCCGCGACCGCGGCGGCGAGGCCGATCCCGGAGGACGTGCCGGTGATCAGGACGGTCTTGGGGGTCGTGCTCATGAGGGTCTCCAGACAGCAGGGCGAGAATTTATGTGCGTGCACACACACCATAGAGATATGTGCGCGCACACGCAAACGGGTACCCTTCACCCATGGCCCGTACCGACCTCACCATGGGTGACCTCACCTCCCGCGATCATGCCTTCTACGGTCTGATCTGGGCGGGCACCACGCTCTCCGCCCGGATCGACCAGGCCCTGTCACGGGCCCACGGCCTGCCGCTGTCCTGGTTCGAGGTGATGCTCTGGCTGAACGGTCAGAGCGAGCCGGTCGCCGCCTCCGACCTGGGGGCCAAGACCCTGCTCAGCCGCAGCCAGGTCTCGCGCGTGATCGACCAGCTCCAGGCCCGCGGCCTGGTGGAGCGGCTCCCCTCCCCCACCGACGCCCGTTCCGTGTGCGTCGCGCTCACCGCCGACGGCCGCGAAACCTTCGCCCGGGCCGACGCCACCCGGCGCGAGGCCCTGCGGGAGGTCTTCGACGACCGGCTGGACGACGCGGACATCCAGGCGCTGGAAACCGTATGGGCCAAGCTCAAGGGCCGTGCGGTACCACCCGCCACGGGTCGGTGACGCACCGGGCCCGCGCCCGCTCCCGCGGTGGACGGCCGGGCCACCAGGGCACAGGCTGGAGGCCGACTGCGTCAGGAGGAGACCCCATGCCCGACGAAGAACCCCGCACCGAACTGGACGAGCGCTACAGCGACGAGCGGGCGAAGGCCGTGCCGTGGTCGCAGGCCGTCACCCGGCTGTCCGAGGCGGAGCTGTACTGGCTGACGACCGTACGCCCGGACGCGCGGCCGCACGTCACCCCGCTGATCGGCGTCTGGGCGGACGGCGCGCTGCACTTCTGCACGGGCCCGGAGGAACGCAAGGCCAAGAACCTCCGGGGCAACGCGCACGTCGTCCTGACCACCGGATGCAACGCCCTCCACGAGGGCTTCGACCTGGTCGTCGAAGGCGAGGCGGCCCGCGTGACCGACTCCGGCCGGCTGCGCGAGCTCGCCGCCGCCTGGGAGGCGAAGTACGGCGCCGAATGGCATTTCGAGGTGGGTGACGGCGTGTTCGTCATTCCCGAAGCGGGCGAGGCCCTGGTCTTCTCGGTTCCCCCGCGCACGGCTTTCGGCTTCGGCAAGGGCGGCTACAGCCAGACGCGCTGGCTCTTCTCCTGACCCACGGCCCCTGGGGCCGCGCCCGGAAAAGATCTTGCTCCGGCCCCGTGAGACGTATTACGGTCGCTCACGTGACTGCCGGGTCGGCCATGGGCCATACACGAGTGGGACTCCCGGCCTCCGCGTGAGCGCGAGGCGGGCACGAGCCCCGCCACTTCTCCACGTCTTCGCTTCCCGCGCCCCGCGTGGGGCGCCCCGTTCCAGACGGATTCCAAAGACCCGGAGAAACCTCACCGATGTCGTACGACCAGCAGTACTCGCACCAATTCGAGCCCACGGCGGTGACCGCCGTCCAGCTGAACCACGTCGCCGTGTACGCCGCCGACCGGCACCTGTCGGCCGAGTTCATCGCCGCGATCCTGGGGCTGGAGGTCGGCCGCCCCTTCGGGCCGTTCCTGCCCGTCGACCTCGGAAACGGCGTGACGATCGACTACTACGAGATGCGCGACGAGCCGATCCAGTCGCAGCACTACGCGTTCCTCGTGCCCGACGCGCAGTTCGACTCCATGATCGCCAGGCTGGAGGCGGTCGGCGTCACCTACTACGCCGATCCGAGCCACACCGAACCCGGACGGACCAACCACCTGTTCGGCGGTCGTGGCGCGTACTTCGCCGACCCGGACGGCCACAACATGGAGATCATGACGCGGCCGTACGTGCGCCCGTAGGGCCGCGGACACCCACGCGGGCTCCCCCGGCGGCCGGCCTGCTGGCGGGAGCTGCCGGCGGCCTGCCGGGGGCCTGCTCACTCCCTGTGATCGCACGGCGATGCGGTCTCGGCGTCCGGCCCTCATGATGAAGCTGTGGGGCGGCCTGCCGAAGGGAGCGAAATGCACGCGGAGAGGTACCAGCTGGTGATCCCCGATGGCGACGCGGACGGCCAGGACGTGGTGGTCGTGACCCGTACGGACCGCAGTGGCCCCGGCGGGCATCCCGTCTACTCCGACGAGACCGGCATCGTCCAGGCGGAGATCAGCGACCAGGGCGAAGTCCGCATGCTCCCGTCGAGCAGTCAGCAAGTACCCGCCCACGGGGTCCAGGCCCACCCGCTGCCGGACTGACGGCCAGGGCCGTCGGTCCGGGCCCGGCCCCCGGCGTTCTCGCAGGGCCGGGCCGCGGCTCGGGGCCGCCGTCGGCTCCCTGTACGCTCGGTGGATGGCGAAGTACTTCGACGTGCACCCCGAAAATCCCCAGCCGCGCACCATCGGCAATGTCGCGGACAGCATCCGCTCCGGCGCACTCGTCGCCTACCCCACGGACTCGTGCTTCGCGCTGGGCTGCCAGGTGGGCAACCGCGACGGCATGGCCCGGATCCGGTCGATCCGGAATCTCGACGACCGGCACCACTTCACCCTCGTGTGCCAGAACTTCGCGCAGCTGGGCCAGTTCGTGTACCTCGACAACGACGTGTTCCGCGCGATCAAGGCGGCGACACCGGGCCCGTACACCTTCATCCTCCGCGCGACTGGCGAGGTACCCCGCCAGCTGCTCCACCCGAAGAAGAAGACGGTCGGAGTCCGGATTCCCGACCACGTCGTCACTCAGGCCCTGCTCGCCGAACTCGGTGAGCCCCTGCTCTCCAGCACCCTGCTGCTGCCCGACGAGGACGAGCCCATGACGCAGGGCTGGGAGATCAAGGAACGGCTCGAGCACCTGGTGGACGCCGTGCTCGACTCGGGTGACTGCGGGACCAAGCCCACCACCGTCATCGACTTCTCCAGCGGCGAGGCCGAGATCGTGCGCCCGGGGGCGGGCGACACCTCGCGCTTCGAGTAGGCGACCCCGGCGTCCCGGCGGCCTCGTTCCTGGTCGGCGGGTCGGCCGGTCGATCGGGATCATGGCAGAGTGGGCCGGATGACGACGACGCACACTCCGGCCCACAGCGATTTCCTTGCGGCGAAGGCGCTCGTCTACGACCCGTGCGGGTTCAGCTGCTCGCCGCCGGTCCCCGAACCCGAGAGCGCCGCGTACGCCGCCTGCGAGTTCACCCTTGACGGCCGCTCCGTACGGTTCCGCGCGGCCAGGACGACACCGACCAAGGTCGGCCAGTTCGTCACCGTGTGGAAGAGGTCCCCGGGCGGCCCGATCCAGCCCTTCGACGCGGCGGATCCCATCGACCTCTTCGTCATCGCCACCCGCGACCAGGATCATTCCGGCCAGTTCGTCTTCCCGTCGGAGGTGCTCCGCCGACGGGGCGTCGTCTCCACGGACGGCTCCGGCGGTAAGCGGGCCTTCCGTGTCTACCCGCCCTGGGTGACCACTGCCAACCGCCAGGCCGACGCCGCGCAGGCATGGCAGGTGGAGCACTTCCTGAGCCTCGACGGGCCCGTGGACACGGCCCGCGCCCGGGAGCTCTACCGGGCCCGCGACTGACCTCCGGCCCTGCCGGCCCGGCGAACCGGCCCGGCGAACCGGTCCGGCCTCGCGGTCAGTGCTCGTAGTTCGTGAGGACGCAGCCCTCGACCTGGGACTTCTCCAGCCGGTAGCCGGCCGGGGCACTGAAGCCGGGCTCACAGTTCAAGTAGAGGAACTGCAACTGGTAGAGGCCGTGCCGGATTGCCCGGCTGTTGGTCTCCACGGCGATGTTCTCGCCGACCAGGAGCCTGCTGGCGGTCGCCTTGAGACGGCCGTCGTCCTTCAGATCGGCCTGCTGGGCGGCCTTCGCCTTGAGCTGCAGGGTCTTCATGTCACGGACGACATCAAGCCAGTTCAGGTTGTGGGCGCGCCGCTCCCCCGCCGCCTCACCGCACACGGCGCGTTCCTTGACGCCCCATCCGAGCGGGTCACCGTCCACGACCGGAAGGTAGTCGATCGACTTGACGGCGACGGCATCGGGAGCGGTGGACATGTTCGTGCAGTCGACGGTGTGCGGGTGGACCAGTTTCTTCAGCTCGTCGAGGCTGCCGGCCCGGGGCAGGCCGAGGCTGCCCTGCGCCGGCTGGCCCGGCTTCTCGGACCCCGCGGCCGCCGGGTCCTCCTGCGGGGTCTCGAAGTTCGGGCTGCCGCTGCCGTCCGCACTCCCGACGAAGTCGCTGAGCACGCAGCCGTCGACCAGTGCCTTCTCCTTCTTGTACCCCTTGGGCACGCCGAAGGTCGGGTTGCAGGTGAGGATGCGCAGGTCCGACCGGGCGAGGGCGAGGGCCGTCTTGGTCCCGGTCGGGGTGACGGCGTAGTTCTTGCCGACGAACACCCGGCTGTTCAGGCCGTACGTCGCCTTGCCGGCCGCGATCTGCTCCATGACGCGCTGCTTGTAGCCCGCCTGGAACTCCTTCATGTCCGAGGCCATGTAGAAGATGATCTCGCCGTGCTCGACGCGGTCGCTGCACACTCCCCGCTCGGTCACGGACCATTTCCCGACCGTCGTGAGGTCGGTCAGCGGCAGTCGGCTGTCGTCCGCCTGCGTGCCCATGTTCTCGCACGACGCGTACCGCTGGACGTACTTCTGCGCTTCGGCCAGGGACGTCGGCGCTGCTTCCGGGGCGCCGGCGATTGCTGTCGGTACCGCGTCCGCGGCGGCGGGCTTGGCATCCTCGCAGGCGGTGAGTGCGGGGAGGGAAGCGAAGAGGGCGGTCACGGCGAGGGTCCGCTTGATGCGCATGTGCTGCTTTCGTCGACGACGGGCACCAGAAAGGGCTCTGGCGTGCACATGCTAGGCCGCAGCGCTGAATTCGATCAAAGCCGGCGGACCCCTCGACGGCCTCATGTCCCCCGGAGACGAACGGTGTTCACCGCTCAGCGGCGGAACGCCGCCTCCGCTCCCGCGATGACGGTGCCGACCGAGCAGGTGAGCATGACGGCTCGCAACTTGCCGGCGTAGGCGCAGGTGAGAGCGGACTGGAGCCGCTCCAGCAGCCCCTCCCGCCCGTGCTCCGGCACGGTGTCGGGGGCGCCGGCGCCGAGTGGACGCGCGCAGCGGGCGCAGTGGGCGAGGTCACCGTCGGTGCCGGTGTCCGTGCCGGTGTCGTCGAGCCAGTAGGCGCCGTCGAGCACCGCATACGTCTCGTGGATGGCTTCCATGCCTCTGCAACTGCTGCGGGAACCAGTCGGGTACGAGCCGGCGGACGGTCGCAACCGAATCGGTATCAGCCACGTCTCAGGCGGCGGCTGTGGCGATCTTGCCCGAAGGCGGAGGCTAGCCGGTGCGGGCCGCCGACACCTGGTCGATGCGCAGGGCCAGTTGGAGTTCCAGGGCCCGCTCCGGGCGCTGCCAGTCCCGTCCGAGCAGGCGGCCTATGCGGTCAAGGCGCTGGACCACCGTGTTGATGTGGACGTGGAGTTCCACGCTGGTCTTGGCCTGGCTCATGCCGAGCGCGAAATAGGTGCGCAGGGTGCGGGTGAGGTCGGTGCCGCGCTTCGCGTCGTAGTCGAGCAGCGGGCCCAGGGTCTGGTGTACGTAGCCGCCCAGGTCCGTCCGGTCGCCGAGCAGCAGGCCGACGAAGCCCAGGTCGGCCAGGGCGGCCCCGGTCCCCCGGTGGCCGAGGGCGTGCAGGGCGGCCAGGCAGTGGCGCGCTTCCGCGTGCGCATCGGCGAAGTCGGGCGGGCCGGTCACCGGGCGGCCCGCCGCCCCCACGGTGACCGGGACGGCCACGGCCTGGCGCAGCTCGGCGGCGAGCGCGGCCGCGCTCGTACTGGGGTCCTCCGAGGGGCAGATGAGGACCACGTCGTCCTGGTGCTGGCCGGCCAGCCCCTTGCGCGCCTGCGCGGTACGGGCGGCAGCGGCCAGCAGCCGCGGGCGGGGGACGGCGTCCGCGTGGAGGACGAACACCGCGTGCGGTCGGCCGAGGTCCACGCCGAGCCGGCGGGCGCGGGCCGACAGCCCGGCGGGGTCGGCGGCGCGGCCCAGCAGGTCGCCCAGCAGTTCGCCGCGTACGCGGTCCTCGGTTTCGGCGACCGAACGGCGCAGGAGCAGGAGCAGGGCGGTGACGACGCTGGCCCGTTCGAAGAGCCGTCGGTCCGCGTCGCTGAGGTCGGGGCGGCCGGTGAGGGCGATGCTGCCGAGGAGTTCGGGTCCGGCGAGGACCGCGCACACCCAGGTGCCCTGGACGGGAACGGCGCGGCCACCCGCCCGGGAGGTCGCCACGGCCTGGGGCGGCGGGGGTTGCGGGTCCGCGCCCGCCCGGGCGAGTTCGGTTCCGTCCGCGTCGTGGATGAGCATGCCGCCCTGCAGGACGGTGCCGATGGCGGTGGCCACTTCGGTGATGCCCGCTCCGCGCAGTACCAGGTCGGTCAGCCGGTCGTGGGCGTCCTCGGCCCGCCTCATGGCCTGGTTGTGGGCCTCGATCGTCTGGGAGGCCGCGTTGAGGTCGACCAGCGCGGTACGCGTTTCCTCCAGGAGCCGGGCGCTGTCGATGGCGATGGCGGCGTGGTCGGCGAGGGAGGCGAGCAGGGCGACCTCGTCCGGAGTGAAGGCACGGGCCGTCCGGTCGGCCGCGTAGAGGACGCCGATCACCCGGGTGCCCAGGCGCAGCGGGACACCGAGGATGGCCCGTAGTCCCTCTTCGGCGACGGCGCTGTCGATGGTGGCGGTGTGCTTGAAGCGCGGGTCGTCGCGGTAGTCGCCGGTGGTGTACGGGCGGGCCGTCTCGGCGACCAGCCCGCCCAGGCCTTCCCCCATGCCCAGTCGTACCTGCTGGAAGGCGGCGGAGACCGAGCCGTCGGTCACCCGCATGTAGGTGTCGCCGGCCTCGTCGTCGTTGAGGGACAGGTAGGTGACGTCCGTGCCGAGGAGGAGTTTGGCCCGGTGGACGATGGCCCGCAGGACGGCGTCCAGGTCGCGCAGCGCCGCGAGGTCGCCGGCGGTGTCGAAGAGGGCCGCCAGTTCGGCTTCGCGCCGGCGGTGCTGGCTGAGGGTGCGGCGGATGGCGAGCGCCACCTGGGTGGCCTCCGTGATCGCCCGCGTCTGCGACGCGGAGAGGTCCGCCTGCCGGGCCGCTTCGGCGGGCTGCGCGAAGTCCTCGGCCGGCGCGCCCTGCGCCAGCAGGTCCAGCAGCTGCCGCAGGGCGCTCCATGCCGCGTCGTCGCCGGGGCTCTTCACGGTGGTCGGCATCTCGGGCTTCTCCGTGCTGCTGGACGCGGGGCGTACGACGGGCCTAAGTCCGCTCGGCGGACATCGATTCGGCCCCGGCCTGACGGCGGCCGGGTACCGGAACGGGGGTCGGACTGTACGACCGGGCCAGATTACGCCCGCGTGTCTCCTTGGCGGCAAGGACGGTCCCGCTCGTGATCACCGCCGCCGCGGCCAGGTAGACCGAGATCGGCAGGGAGGAGCCGTAGTCCTCCAGCAGGGCCACCGCGATGATCGGGGCGAGGGCGCCGCCGATGATCGAGGCGAGCTGGGAGCCCATCGAGGCGCCGGAGTAGCGGACCTTGGTGTCGAACATCTCGGAGATGAAGGCCGCCTGCGGTCCGTACATCGCGCCGTGGAAGAGCAACCCGACGGTGACGGCGGCGGCGATGACCGGGAACGACCTGGAGTCGAGCATCGCGAAGAACGCGAACGCCCAGCCGGTCATCCCGACGGAGCCGATGAGCGTGACCGGACGGCGGCCGATCCGGTCCGACAGCGCTCCCCACGCCGGGATGGTGACGAAGTGGACGGCGGAACCGATCAGCACGGCGTTCAGGCCGTTGCTCTTGGACAGCCCCAGGTGGGTGGTGACGTAGACGAGCAGGAACGCGGTGAGGACGTAGTAGGAGATGTTCTCGCCGAGACGGGTTCCGACCGCGGTGAGCACTCCTCGCCAGTTCGTACGGAACACCTCCACCACGGGCGCCTTCTCCCCGGCGCCTGCAGCGGCCTGTTCCGCGGCTTTGGCCTGCGCTTCGAGGAAGAGCGGGGATTCGGACACCGACACCCGGATCCACAGGCCGATCACCACGAGCACGCCGGAGAGCAGGAACGGGACCCGCCAGCCCCATGCGAGGAAGGCCTCGTCGGACTGGACGGCGGCCAGCAGGGCGAGGACGCCGGTGGCGAGCAGGTTGCCGCCGGGAGCGCCGGCCTGGGGCCAAGAGGCCCAGAAGCCGCGGTTCTTGTCGTCGCCGTGCTCGGAGACCAACAGCACCGCCCCGCCCCACTCGCCACCGAGGGCGAAGCCCTGGACCAGGCGCAGCAGGGTGAGCAGGACCGGCGCACCGACGCCGATGCTCGCGTGGGTGGGGAGCAGGCCCATGGCGAAGGTGGCGCCGCCCATCATGAGCAGGCTGAGCACGAGCAGTTTCTTGCGGCCGACCTTGTCTCCGTAGTGGCCGAAGACCACGCCGCCGAGCGGGCGGGCCGCGAAGCCGATCGCGTAGGTGAGGAAGGCCAGGAGCGTGCCCACCAGCGGCTCGCTGCTGGGGAAGAACAGCTTGTTGAAGACGAGCGCGGCGGCGGAGCCGTAGAGGAAGAAGTCGTACCACTCGATGGTGGTGCCGATCAGGCTGGCGGCGACGATGCGCGCGAGCGATCTGGGCGGCGTAGGAGCGTGTGTTGCGGCGGCCATGGTCACCACTTCCGAGTGGGTCAGGGGACGTCGTCGTGTCGCCACACCATAGGAACCCGCAGGTCACGAGCGTATGTGGCGGGCCACCATAATTGGCCCCTCATGTATCGGTACGACCACCACACCGACGCCCTGAGGTCCACGCAGGGCCGGCCGGCATCACTGACCGAGGGGTGTCAGTTATGCCCGATGCGCCACGCTTTAACGGCACGCTGCTGACTCCCGTGCTGGTTTGGTGCTGACCTGAAAGCACCTTGTTAGCACCCCTCTCGACCTCTCCCGTGCTGGTTCGGTGCTGACTACGGAGCGTTGAACTCGGTCATTCCTGGATGCATCGGAGCCCGGAGTGCCGCACGCAGTGATGCCGCCAGCCTCACTCCGGGCTGGCGGCATCACAGTCTCGCGTCTATTGGTCAGGCCGCCTCGATCAGCACATCGAACTCCAGGGGAAGCCTCAGTTCGGTCTCCCTGGTGAGGACGGAGTCCATGAGGGTCCTCAGCCGCTCCGGGGCGTCGGGCATGATGTGCGCGTACGTCTCGTGGGTAATCCGCGGGTCCCGGTGGCCCAGCCACTCGGCCATGTCGGTGACCGGCACTCCCTTCGACAGGCCGGCCGAGGCGAAGAAGTGCCGCAGCCAGTGCGGGGTGATCTTCCTCGCGATTCCGGCAGCCTGCTTGGCCGTGCGCCAAAGACGGTCGACGAGGGAGTACATCAGGATGTTCGTGCGCCCGATGTTGGAGAACAGGTAGTCGCCGTGCAGACGGTTAACGCCCTGCTCGACACGGAACGTCCCGTACGACTGAACGTGGTCCCGGACCTTGGCTGCGAGCGTGGGGGGCAGAGGGGCCACTCTGCCCTCGTCCAGGTCACGCCACTTGAGGTGCCGGATGCAATGGGCCCGCCCCCGTCCCTTCGTGATCGCCTTCTGAACGGCGGTTCTGGGCTCTTCGTTCTCTCCGTCCTGCGTGATCTGGCGGTCCACGAAGATGAGCCCCGCATCGAAGTCGAACTGCTGGAGCGTCACGGCGCAGGCCTCGCCGATACGCAGCCCACAGCCAGCCATGAGCCACACCAGGAGCTCGTACGGCCCTGGCAGGTGGCGCTCGATCGCCTCTATCTCCTCCAGCGTCGGTAGACGGATGGTCTTCTTCGTCCTTCGTTTCACGCGCCGCCGACTGGTCCGCACGTGCTGGCAGGGTTCGACGCGACCAGCCGGTTTCCGCGATCGCGGCGGCCAGCTTCACGTTCCGCTCGTGCGCCATCGTCTACCTCGTTCAACAAAACGATCTTTGACGGGTTTGACGGCCCCGGCGGCCGTTCGGAGATACCGCTGCGATCTGATTCGCGGTTCGCTCGTGGTCAACGAAACCACCAACTGCCCGGGCCTCGGGAGGAAACAGGTGAAGACCAGCCACACCACCGGCGCCGGTGCCCCCGCATGCTCGTTCCGCAGCCTGCCGCTTGATCCTCTACCAGTCCGCCACGGGGCGGAATACCTTGGCGTCCGAGGTCCTCGCCAGTTCCCAAGAGACCAGCGAGTAGCCCTCGGGCCTCTTTTCCAGTGGATGGTGGTTCCGCAAGGCGCAGATGATGAACTCGCTGGACTCGACTGCCATCGGCCAGCCCTCCGGCGTCGTTCCCCGCTCAGCCCTGTAGTAGGGGTTTCTGGCCACGATGCCGGTGACCCACTTATCCGGAATGCTCGCTTCCTCCGAGGGGCTCTCGGGGCGCTCGGCCCAGGAGATCGAGGGGACGTCCTCACAGGAGACGAGGTACCCGACGGCTTCCAGCGGCTCGTGCTCCTCCAGGTGTTCCCGGGTTACGGCGCGGCCTGTAAGTGGACGGAGGAAGCCCGAGGCCATCGCGTCGTATCGCTCGAAAAGGTGCCGGAGCGGAGCCATGTCGACCGGAATGCCCACCAGTTGGAAGGAGATATTGCAGCGCAGTACGACGCGGGAAGGGTCGCTGGAGACATCGGCTGTCAGCGTGTAGAAGCCTCCGCCGAGGCAGGTGTCGAAGTACGCGACCTGCTCGGTGTGGTGGATGTCCTCCAGTCCGCCGTAGCGCTTCTTCCTGCCAGTCAGCGCGTTGACGAACTCCCGAGCGCCGGTTCCGTGCCACGCCGTGGCTGCCTGCCGAATGCTCCAGGATGGTTCGGATGTCGTCCAACCCATGGAGTTCAGCGTGTGGACGAGATCAATGAGACCGCCTTCGTCTAGGCGGCGGACGGGGAGGTCCAGGGTGACCCCGTTGCCGCTGGCGATCACCCAGTCGACGTCGGGTAGTTCGTGTACGAAGATGAGTTCGGCGAAGCTGTCGTCGGCGGTAATGTACGGCAGCGGCTCCAGGGTGTCCCCGAGCAGGGAGACGCTGGCTGCCGGCAGATCATTGATCGGTCGGCGCTTGGTCTTCCTCATGGTGTCCAGACCAAGGTGGACACGACCGTGGGCGACAAGTTCGTCCTGTTTCGCCTTCAACAGGTTGGCAAGCGATTCTGGCGAGCGGAGGAGCTGCAGCAGTTCCTTCTCACCGATGAGCAGTACGGGCTGCCGCCCTCGAAACTCGACGACCTGCTGGATGACGGATTCCGTGAAGCCAGCAATGCTGATGATCACACCGATAGTGGCGGGCCCGGCACGCTCCACGCGGGCCCGCACGCTGTCGAAGGTGTTGACGTCAACGGGCGCCTGTTCCCATTTGGCCTCGATTACGTACCAGGCGTCGCCGTAGCCCGCGACAAGGTCGGTTTGCCTTGGTCGCGCAGCGCCGGCATTGCGCTGAACGCGGAAGTGCGCGTTCTGGAAGAGCCGCTCCAGCAACTCCTCGAGCTTCCGGCCACGTCGATGCGCGTCAGAAGTGGACTGGAGTCGCTTGAACTCCGATACCAGCAAGGACTCCCACCCCATTGGGGCACCTCCCCATCGCCTTGGCCAGCCCACCCCAAGGAACCGTGTGCCGGCCGCAACGACGCGGCATCAGTCTGGATGGTACGTCCAGGCACTGACACACGTTCAGGTCAGCGATTCCAGCAAGTCCGTGGCCGCCGTCCGGGCCAGAACAGTCAGCGGGGAGGTCTTCCCGGTACGGCGATGCACACGCTCGACGTTGGCACACAGCATCAGACGGGCGAGGCGACCGGCCTGGGTGCCGAGGACATCGGCGAACACTGCCAGCACCCGACTCGCCAAGGCCGGCACGGGCAGGGGTGCCGTCCACAGGCAGGCCGCGTCGTACCCGACCGGCGCCATGCCCCAGCTCTCCCAGTCCAGCACGGTCAACTACGGACCGGTCAGGTTGGCCCATCCAACGTCCCCGTGGGCGCATGCCCACTCAGTGACGGTCGTGTCGACCTGGTCGCCGTATACCTCGCGGATCCGGCCGGCCAGGTGGTCCTGGCGCAGACATACTCGCTGCGTGGAGTGCCCGACCAGCGCGACCAGGGCATCACGGAACACCGGACACCAGCCGCGTGATGAGCGGCGGCTCCTCCCTCTGCCACGCCTCGTACTGCAACCGCTACCGGGTCGCGGCCCGCAGCTCCAACACTCCCGACAGCTCCACGGGCAACATCGGCTTCCGCCTGGCCGCGGACAGTACCAAGCCCGGCCCGTAGGCCAACGGAGGGCATTTGAGCAGGACATCATCGCGGCGGCGCAGCGCGCTGGACAGTCCGGCACATACGTGGCGGCCCGAGAAACGGCACTCACCACCCTGCTGCGCGGACTGGGCGAACCGGAGCGGCGGCTCTCCTCCGCGCAGCACGTGCTTGGTTGTGGACTGGACGAGCCGCGTGCCGCGTTCCGTCGCCGTCGTGAAGGCGACCCGGAGCTGATGACGGGTCTGACGGCGGAGGGCTATCTGTGCTGGGAGTACGTGGTCCCGTACTTCGGCGCCTACCGTGAGTCCGAGGTACGGGAGCTCTTCCCGGCCGAGCCGAACGCCGTCTTCCGTTCGTATCGTTACGGCCCCGAGCAGCTGCCGTGGCTGGGTGCCGGGGTACGGCCATGAGAACGTCCGCCGGGACGCCCGTGGCTCCGGGAGCACGTGCCGCCGTCCCTCCCGTCGACGAGCGACTGCCCTTGCGGCGGCTCGCGCCGCGCTCCACCCAACACGTACTCGCCGTGATCTCGGCTCCGGTCTCCACCGCGTTCCTGACCGCCGACGCGCTGGGGCTCTCCGGCGAGCGCACCGCGTCGCTGCTCAGCGCCCCCCTGGTCCTGTGCGGCATCGGCGCACTGCTGCAGTCCTTCGGGACGTTCCGGGTCGGTGCCCGGCTGCCGTTCGTCATGCTGCCGGGCGGAGCCGCGACCGCGATCTTCCTGCAGGTCACGGCCGAGCACGGAGCGGCGACTGCGAGCAGGGCGGTGCTGCTCGCGGCGGCCCTGCTGCTGGCCGTCCTACCGCTCTACGCCGGGATCGTACGGCTCTTCCCGCCGCTGATCACGGGCGTCACCGTGCTGCTGATCGTGGTCGCCATGGTGCGCGTCGCCGCGTAGCTGATCGTCGGGCTGGGTGGCGGCCGGCCCGCCGCACCGTCGGCGGTCGCCCTCGCCGCGCTGACCGTCGGCTGCACGCTCGTCGCGTACGTGCTGTTGCGCGGCGTGTGGCGGCAGATGGCGGTGCTGATCGGGATGGCCGCAGGGACGGCGTTCGCGGCCGTCTCCGGGCTTGGTGCGTTCACCCTGGCTCAGGGGTCCGGGCTCGCGCTCCCGCACCTCTTTCCGTACGGGACCCCGCACTTCGACGTCCTCGCCGCACTGCCTCTGCTGATCTTCAGTCTGGCCTCATTCGCCGAGGCGACCGGCCAGACGGTCCTCAACCGCGAGACCGTGGGCCGTACTCCGGAACCCGGACGTGACGTGCCGCGGGTCGTCCACGCGGACGCGGTGGTCTCCCTGCTGGGCGGCATGTTCGGCGCGTCCCTCCTCGTGACCAGCTCGGAGAACATCGGCATCGGCAAGCTCACCGGGGTGCGCAGCCGGTTCGTCACGGCGGGCGCAGGCGCGCTGCTCCGCCGGGCTGCTGGCGCCGGTCTCCCGGCTGCTGGCGGGCATCCCCGCGCCCGTCGTCGCGGATTCCGCGCTGGTGGTGTACGCGATGATCGCGGTGATGGCGTGGAGATGCTGCGCCGGGTAGACCTCACAGACCGTACGAACTCCATGGTCGTGGCCATCGCGCTCGCCGCGGGGCTGCTGCCGGTCGTCTCGCCGGGGCTGTACGACGGCTTCCCCGGCTGGGTGCGTATGGTCCTGGGCAGTAATCGCGGGCACCCTCACCGCGGTGGTGCTGAACACGGCCTCGCACCCGGCGTATCGACCTGGCCGGAACGAGGGGCAGACCCCGAAGCCGTCGTGCTGACCTTGACCGGGAACCTCCCCGAGGCGATGCGCAGCCCGGCGTCCGTCCTCGCGTACCGGCTCGAGGCACTGCTCCCGCCGCGCCTGCCGGCGGCCCCGGCTGCGAGGCCGGTCAGACGGCCGGACCCGTTCCAGACCTGCGACAGCTGCGACCGCGCCTCCGCGCCCCGCACCCGGGCGGCCGCTGCCGCGACTGCCCGCCGCCGTCCGAAGCGCGCGCGGCCGCCTGAGCCGGGCCCTCTCGGGGTGGGCGTGCTGCGCCGTCCGGCCGCTCCGACGGGATGTCGTCGCGGCTGCGGCCTCGGGGCGTGGTCGGCTGGCCAGCGTCCCCACCCACCGACATCGAAAGGTGGTGCTCGGTGTACCGAGCCCGCTTCCTCACTGCGACGGCCTCGGGACCGTCGTCGAGGACAACTACTTCCCAGCGGTCAACTTCGCGTGCACGGGTGCGACGCCCTTCACGTCGTCCCCCGCCCTGCCCAGTGACCGGGTGATGTCCTGATCAACCTGTCTGCACCAAGGTGGGTCCTGCTGGTCAGACCGCCGCGGGAACTGCTTCGTGGTGTGCACAGTCCGGTTGCGGGGCATTCGACGCAGAGTAGCCTGGACTTGACCGACACTGCCTGATCCTGGAGGTAGGCGATGTTTGTCCGAAGGCTGCGGCGCCGTAAACCGCATCGGCTTGTTCTTCTCGGCAACGGCCGTTTGATTAGAGGGTTCAGCGGGGGGCTTTACGACGGCCACGGATATCAGTCCTGATACAGCTCACCGTGTCGAACTCGGCTTGCCGCAGAGTCCGTGCGGCAGACCGAGTTTGGAGTATGTGCGGTGGCGGAGGAGACCGACACCTTGGTGGCCATTACGCGGATTCTGTCACCGCATTGCTCTGTCACCAGGACATCCAGCGGTGCCCTGATCGCCGACTGGAGGCGGCGGACCCGTTTTCTCGGCATGACGATGACGGATGTTCAGAAATTCGCTGAGGGAAGCTCCGAGGAACGCGCTGAACTCGTCACCGATCTCATCCGCGCCGGGTGCGCGACGGATCGCCGGAAGACATACTCGGACGTTGAGGTCGGGCTCTGGCTACGCGGAGTGCACCTGTCGATCCGGACCATGGGATTCGGGCGCGTCCTTCGGCTCCTGTCCTTGGCGGCACCGGTGTACGCGCGTGCAGACGCCCCCTCAGTGGAGGAGGTGGCACGGCTGAAACGAGCAGTACGATCACACAGTCACAGAAGCTGGTTCGTGAACGACGATTGCAAGGCCGAGGCCGTGACGGCCTTCGTCCTTCTGCGGCGATGTGGCTTGAATGCCGTGCTTCACGTCGGTGTGCGCGAGCACCCGTTCGCCTTGCATGCCTGGAGCTCTTCGGCGGGCGTGTGCATCCCTGATGCCGATCCGCGGGGGCACGTGTACACGCCGGTTCTCTCGATCAGTTGCGGCGGGCAGTGACGTGCAAGCACTCCGCCTTGATTGGGCCGGGGGTGCACCGAGGCTCCGGGCGGCCGAGGCCATGGCTCGGCAGGGACTCGTGACGACGGTCTCCTCACGGGCCGGCACTGCCGTGGTCGTCGGCTGGGTCGGCTCGGTCCGTGACCGTGTGGCGGGCGCGCGCGGGCTCCTGGACGCCGTCGGCCGGACGGGAGCCACACCACGTCTGCCGATCGGCGACTATGCGGCTGTCCTGGTGTGCCGCGACCGCATTGTGCTGATGCGCGACGACCGTGCGCGCATCCCTCTGTTCTTCACGGAGTCCGGCGGGCGCGTGAGCGCGGTGAGTACGTCGGCGCGCTGTCTGGGCGACTTCGAAGCGCTGGAACGCAGCTACTTCTGCCGGTTTCTGACGGGGAACATGGCACAACCGCACTCAGAACTCACCCCGTTCTCCGGTGTGCACCGGGTCCTCGGCGGCGAGGTGGTGGAGCTTTCGATCACTGGGCAGATGCGCGGTCGGGTGCGCAGACACATCGGTGAGGCTGATGACCTGCGGGACTCGACAGCAGACGGGCGCCGTCTCAGCGGGGCCGCGAAAGACCTGCGCCTCGCGCTGGAGCATGCCGTCGCGCGCCGAGTGGGCCGGATGACGGCATGCCACGTCTCCGGCGGCACCGACTCCACCAGCATCGCGTTGCTCGCAGCCCGTCTGCTAGGCGCGGGACAGGGCCGCCGTGGGGACCTCGTCCTGCTCGCCGGGCGCTTCGACAGAGGAGAGCTGGCCGGGGAGCAGCCGTACCTGGAAGAGGCCATGAAAGAGGTCTGCCGTCATGCACCGGCAGCCCGCCCGGTGATTGCGGATGTCGGCGACGTGGCCGACTTCGACGACTTCGAACACCACGCGGGAGACGCGGATGAGCCCCATGCGCACGCCTTTCGCGCCCCGTTCTGGAGCAGGCTCCACGGCGAAGCTTCGGAACTCGGCTGTGACACTCTCATGACCGGTTGCGGGGCCGATCCGATCGCGGACGCCAACCCTCTTCACCTGCATAGACTGGCCCGCACAGGGCAGCTCCGGCAGATGACGAAGCAGGCACGTGCCTGGGCCGCAGGTACCGAGCGCGGCGTGCGTGACGTCGTCTACGACTACGTCATGCGGCCGACCCTTCCACTGGCAGCCGAACGGATCACTGCGCTCGACCGCCGCGGGACCGTGCTGGGCGGCCTTGGCCGCTTCGCCCGCCCCCGTTGGCTACGATACGGATTTGCGCGGGCCCACGGCTACCGTGAGGCGAGCATCACGGAGAGCCGCTTCGTGTTCGGACGTAGGCCGGAAGAGTCGTTCTTCGAAGCGGCCAATTACCTCGCCGCTCCCGACCCGCTGTCCTGGCAGCGGGCACGGCAGGACGGATTCTTCCTCTCGCACCCCTTTCTCGACCGCGAGGTCATCGCCACGATGCGCCGCCTCCCTGCTGAAGCCACGTTCCATCCGGGCCGTCCGAAGGCGGTTCTGCGCGAGGCCATGGCAGATCTGCTCCCCTCCCGGATCCGCGGCCGAGCAGTCAAGATCCCCTTCGACCAGCTCTACGCCCGCGGCTTGCGGGCACACGGCGACGAACTCATCAACCTCTGCCGCTCCGCGAGGCATCCGCTGGTCGCGGAGATGTTCGACATCGAGGTGCTGTGCCGGGCAGTGAGGGAGGCACAGCTCGGCGTTGGGAACGCAGAATCCTGGGATCGGATGAACAGCTCTCTTGCCCTCGTGGCGTGGCTGGAGCGACTGGACCCGCGATCCCGCGCGCTCGGTGCGGCAACGGCGGTCATCGACGGCTCTTGATGTCCCACAGCGATTTCTGGATCGGGCCCGTCACGACATCGACGAGGCCGTACCTGTTTTGCACCGCGCGGATTTCCGCGTCAGACGGGACGCGATCTTCCTCGCCTTTTCGCGTGATGGATGAATACACGACTGCACCCTGTGTGCCGAACTTCCAATAAACGGCGACGAAACGGGGGTCCATTGTATGTTCGTCGATCGAATTGTTTTCGCGAACCCTGCCGCTGTAGATGATGGAGTCGAATTTCTTATCTTTCTTCACCCACTGAGGCACTTTGCCGCCGCTCCAGGAATCCCTGGCAAATTTAACCGAATCCAGTCCGAGTCGGTCCTTGCGTGCGAGGCTCACGGTGGCATAGAAGGCCACTTGGTCGTACCGCGTGTCGATGGGTAGCTGCACGACCGTTCGCATGGCGAACGTGTCACTTGCCTCGATCCAGCCTCCGGGGACCATCCATGGCTGCGCCGCCAGCAGTTCGCCGTCCTGGTGGACCTCCCTGCGGGAGAGCGGGCTTTTCTCCTGGGTTTTTCTCCACTTTTCGGCGTCGTCACGCCATTCCTGCCGGAGCCGGTCGTGATCGATCACCGGCACCTTTTGCCCCATGGCATGGAACTCGGCACCCATGACGTAGAAACCCACTTCGCTGTCGTTGGCGAGCGTGATGTCGACCGGCACGGCGAACGATTTTCCGTCCATGCTCAATTCATGCTTCCCCACAGCCAGCTTGATGACCGGCCTGGCCCCGTGCTGGTATGGCTGATAGAGGTTTTGGTAGCCAAAATTGCCGATCGCGATTACAGAGGAGACGACGAACGCCGTGGCCAACTTCTTCGGGGCGGGGATCACGACCGATGTCCGCCACACCGCGAAAACGGCCCATGCGGAACCCGCCGTGAGTAGGCACGACAGCGCCGTGTAGGGCGGAGAGTCGCCCTTCAATACCTCGAGCAGGAGCATGGAATTGGTCAACAATGCTGTGACCGTGCCGACCAGTGCGACCGGCCCGGAATAGGGAAAGCTTCTCCAGAACCAGTGGTCCATGACAGCAGCGCCGCCCAACAGTGTGGTGGCCGAGGCCACGACGAGGCCGGCGCCGGTGACGCGTCCCATGAAGCTCAGGGCCTCGCTGAGGTCCTTGATGCCGAACCGGCCCAGGTAGCCCGCCGTCACGAGGAGGACCAGCAGGATCAATACCGGGGTCGTCCGTGACCGTTGGGTTTTCGTCGGTACCCGTAGCGCCCGCAGGGGGGAGCCGGATCCGGACGTGGGTGGAATCCACATGTGATCGCCTCCTGAGACTGCAAGCCGTGCGCTGTGTTCCGGATGCGCCGATGGCGGCCGCGACCGGCACGGTGTCGCCTTCCCGCACCGTTCCGGGCGGTTGCGCTGCGCCGAGGGCTCGAGCACCATCGTCCGTGCCGATCTGTGGGATCACCATCTGGATGCCTCTGGACGGCCTAACCGAACGGGTCCGGGCTGCCCGGCGCGGGCGACGGCGAGGGATTTCGCCGTCGCCTGCGCCGGCCTGCTGGCGCGTCGAAGCGCCCGCCAGCGCTGCACCCACGGTCAGCCGCACGGCACAAACCACGACTGCGCTCGGTGAGGGCGCGGCGGCCGGTCCAGCGCGTCCGGGGGCGCTCCTGAAGTGGTCCGCTTTCCTCTTGGCCAGCACCGCTCTGCGACGGTGCTGGTTTCGTGCTGACTTTTGCCGTCCGATTGCCGGGAAAGCGCAGGTCCTAGTGCCGGTCGGATGAGTTGTCGTACCACTCGATGGTGGTGCCGATCAGGCTCGCGGCGATGATTCTCTTGATGCTGCCGGCGGCTGGGGAGGGTGTGGCAGAGGCGGCCATGAGTACCACTTCCGAACGGTGGGCGGGGACGATTCCGTGTCGCCACACCGTAGGAATCCCCATCTCAGCCGCACATGGGTGGTGTCACCACAGTTGATGGCCGGAGTGTGTGTGCGTGCTCCATGGCACGGAGTTTGCGGTGTCCGCATCGCCGGACGGGGCGTTGCGCTGGCCCCCTTCCACCCGCGTTGTTGCGCTTGGACTTCCACGTGATACCCGGACCGTTGAAAGACCGCAAACCTCGCCAGACACACCGGCCGACGGCCGAGCGCCCACCGTGCGCCTTCCGGCCGACGACGGTTCGGACCGCGCCTATCCGCAGTCGCCCAGGACCGACCCCGACCCGTCGGGGGTGCGCACGGCCCACAGCATGAACAGTTCCACCAGGATCGCCGGGACATTGCCCCACACGCCGGCAAGGGCCACGAGCCCGGGCCGGGTGTCTCGGAGCCGGAGGCCCCAGCGCCGGCGCATCCGCAGGGCGAGCAGTACGCAGTTGCACAGCGAAGGTCTGCCCCGGCCCGAATTCGGCAGCCGCGGCGACTCCGGCCGTATCTGCATCGCGAGGAACGCCTCGAAGGACCGCGATGAGCACAGGGCATCCACCGCCGATCCGGAGCTCATCGGCGACCTGGTCCGTGAGTACGTCCGCGGTCAGCCTGCCCGGGACCTCCATCTCGTGGAGACGGCGTCCTGGAACAAGGCGCTGCAACGGGCATGTGCGGAGCTCCGGCTCGTCCCGGGGAGGAGGCGCTCGCGGTCTGGACGGTGAAGTCGTCCTGGTTCAAACCGCCGAACAGTCTGGCCATCACTACTGCCGGCCTGCGCATCACCGAGGCGGGCAGCCAGCTGTTCGTTCCCTACGAGGACTTCGGGCTGTACCGGTTCTCGCCCCTCACCGTTCGGGGCGACCGCCACTCCTGAGGCAACGGAGTCCGCCTCGTCCCATTGGCTTCACATCACGGGTCCTCAGTTCTGGGAGCGCCGGCCGCGTGATGGCGGGGGGATGCCACCACGCGGCTCGGGCCCGCTCGGAACCCGCGCCGCTCACCGCCGCGGACTCCCATGACCACGCTTATGGCCAGCCTCCGTCGGCCCAAACGGTGAAGCGCACTCTTTCTCAGAGCAAGCCGACGGTCCCGCACGCCGGGGAGTGCAGCCGCGGGTCCCTGGGCAGGCGCGCCGTCGACGGAGATTCCTCCGCAACCGGAGTCACGGCGGCGGAGGGGCCACAGTTCCGATCGAAGGAGTTGTTTCGCATGACGGAGAACGTGTGGGCCTACCGCGTCGGCGTCGACTACCTGGCGGCCGATCTCACCGGCTACGGGGTCGAGGCGCTCGACGGCAGCATCGGAAAGGTCGACAAGCACTCCGACGAAGTCACCGACGCCTATCTGGTCGTCGACACCGGCGTGTGGATTCTCGGCAAGGAGGTCCTGCTTCCGGCCGGCCTGGTGACCCGGATCGACCACGCGGCGGAGAAGGTCTACGTGGATCGGACGAAGGAACAGGTCAAGGCTGCTCCGGAGTTCCGTCGGGACGAACACCTCGGGAACGCGGACCATCACGAGGCCGTGGGCACGCACTACCTCTCCGGCATGCCGTTCGGCATTCCGCCCGCCTGACCGGATGCAAGGCGGCGTGTGCCTCGGTCCCGGATCCGACGGGAATTCGGGACCGAGGCAGGTCCGTACGCCCCACCGGCATCGACCGGCACCGGTGGGAGGTGGGGCGGTTCAGATGTGTTGGGCAGCGTTCGCGCCTGGGGCGCCGTGGACGCCCGCGCCGGGGTGGGTGGGCCGCGGAGGCGAGGTAGAGGCTCTTGACGGGCGTCTCGGGTCTTCCGGTGCCAGGGGTCGGGCGGAAGGCCGCCTGTTGATGCAGGGCGGCGGTGCCGTTGTTGATGGCGCCGTTGCGGAGGTTCTCGTTCATGGCCTGGAGGGTGGTGGGGGCCAGGATGCGGCGGACGCCGATCAGCGCGCGCAAGCCGGGTGCGAACCGTTCCACCTGGGCTTCGATGCGGTCGGCCATTGCTTCCTGTTCGCGGGCGTCCCAGCGGCCGGTGATGCGGTCGGGGCCGGCGTCGGAGGTGACGTGCTGCGGGAGGTGGGTGTAGGCCCACGCCGATTCCGTGCCGGCCGGTGAGCGCGTGGGGTCCGCCGTTGTCATCTGGCCGAACAGGGTGAAGGGCTGGTCGGGAACCTGTCCCATGGCGATCTGGAGGCGAAGCGGGTCAGGCCGTCGACGCCGTCCGCCACGTGGACCGTCCCCGCCCCAGCAGCCTGTGGCGCCGTCCAGGGCACCGGGCGGGTCAGAGCCCAGTCGACCTTGAAGGTCGCGAAGTCCTACTGGAAACGTTCCAGATCCCGCAGCAGTCGGGACGGAAGGTGTTCCTGGCCCACGAGGTCCCGGTACAGGGCCGGGGCCGACGTGCAGCCAGTACGGCCCGGCGCGCGTCGACCGTCTCCCCGCCCTCGGTCCTGACCCCGACCGCCGTGCCACCACGTACGACGACGGACATGACGCGCTCCCCGCAGCGCAGGGCCTCCGCGGCGCCGGAGGTGGCTCACGAGCGCCGCGGTCAGGGCACCGGCCCCGCCGACGGGGACCGGAAAGCCGTGGCTCTGTCCGAGCATCGACATCAGCCAGCCGAAGCCGCCGCTGCCGACGGCCTCGGGGGCCAGGTCGGCGTGCAGGGCGTTACCGGCCAGCAGGAGCCGGCCGCCTTCTCCGGCGAACTCCTCCTCGGCGAGGCGCCGCACCGGGTACATGTCCCGCCAGGCGTCCCCGTCGGGCGCCGCGAACCCTGCCAGGCCGGCCGAGGCCACTTCCACGCGACGCTCCAGTACGGCGCACCTGCCGTCCGACGGCCATGGGAGGAGTCCTTCTGCCGGAACGGACAGTGCGCCAGGAGGGCGCGCACCGAACGGTGCACCCGACCGCCAGCGCGCTTTTGCCCATGTGCCCATACCGGCGCTCGTGCTCAGAACCACCAGGCACCGGCATTCGCACTGTGGTGTCACGGTCGTGGTGCGCGGTACCGAATGACCTCCCATCTCACCCGCGCCGCGTGAAACCGGCGAACCGGGCCGCCCGGACCCGAAGGCTCGGTGGCGCGTCAGTCCGGCCAGGTGCCTGTCATGCGCCGGGTCGCCACGGCGCCCGAGCGATCAACAGCGGCCTTGACCACTGCAAAGATTGCGCCCTGGATGGCGGCGGCGATCAGAATCTGCCGCCAGGAGCGGTCTTCGTCCGTGGCGTCGGGGGCATCGTCTTCGCCTGCGACGATTTTCCAAGCCTGCTTGAACGCGGCACTCGCGATCATGCCGCTGGCGGCGCCCAGGGCCAGCCCGACCGGCTTGTAGGCGATCTTGGACGCTTTCATCGGCATCCGCGGCTGCGCCGCACCAGCAGGAAGACGAGCAGGGCGACGCCGGCCACGAGCAGCGGCTTGCGGTTGGCGCGTGCCACCCTCGCGGCCTGGCCGGCCTTGTCGAGAACCGGCTCGGGTGTCGTGTCCTTCACCAGCTGCGCGGCATGGTGGGTCTTCCCGCGGATCTGGTCGGCGACCAGGGCGGTCTTCTCGGCGGCCTGTTCCCTGACAGCGGCCGCCTTCTCCTTCGCCTGTGCCCTGACGTCGGCCTTGCCCGCCAGCGCCTCGACGGTCTGCCCGAGTTCGTCACGAGTGCGCTCGACCTGCTCGCGCAGCTCGTCGGGGGTGGGCGTGCCGATATTGTTTCCGGGTTCACTGGTCATCGCTGCGATTTCTCCTTTATCTCGGCCAGGTCGGCCTTGACGCTGTCGATGGTCCGCTCCGGAACCGGGGTCCCGGCACTTGCGATTTGTTTCTTCCCGGCCATGGCCATCACTGAGGCCACCACTGCCAGCGCCGCCGCCACAATCAGGGCCGACGCCCACACCGGGAGTATCAACGCGAGAGCCGCGATACAGGTTGCCGTCAACGCCTGAGCTGCCAGAATTCCCATGAGGCCCGCAGCGCCGAAGAGGCCGCCGCCTTTCCCGTAGCGTTTCCCTTTCTGAGTCATTTCTGCCCGCGCCAGCTGCATCTCCTCGCGGACCAACTCCGAAATCTGCTGGGAAGCGCGCGAGACCAGGACGCTCACGGATTCATCGGTGCCGTGGGTCTGCCGCTCTATCGTGACCATGCGGATTCTCCCTTCACGATGTGCACGCCGTTGTCTTGGCGCGCCTACCCAGTAAACGACCAAGCACCCACCCCGAGCAGATGCCGCGCAGGCAGCGGCGCAACAGCGCAGACGAGGAGCTGGCCGGACCAGCACGGCGATCTAGAGCCATCCGTTGCGACGAAAGGAGCGATAGAGGAATCCTGACGCCATCGCCATGAGGCCGACGGCGAGTGGGTAACCGTAGCTCCAGCCGAGCTCCGGCATGTGCTCGAAGTTCATTCCGTAGACACCGGCAACCATGGTGGGGACCGCGAATATCGCCGCCCAAGCCGAGATGCGCCGCATGTCGTCGTTCTGCCAGGTACCCACCCGGGCCTGCTGGGCATCGAGAACCGAATTCAGCAGCTCGTCGAGCGTCCGCACCTCGGTGTCGGTGCGATGCAGGTGGTCGGCCACGTCGCGGAAGTAGGGCACGACCTTTGCCGGACGCTCTTCCTCTGCCAGGCCGCTCAGAAGGCCGGGCAGGACCGGGACCAGCGGTTGCACGGCGTCCCGGAACTCGCGGACCTCGCGTTTCAGGGAGTAGATGTCCTCGGTGTGGTCGACGCGGGAGGACGAGAAGACGCGGTCCTCCAGCTGGTTGAGGGCGCCGCGAACGGTCCCGGCGGCCTCGCTGTAGGCGTCGACGACAACGTCCAGGACGGCGTGCAGAACCGACAGGGGGCCGAAGCGCAGCATGGACGGGTCGGCTTCCAGCCGGCGGCCTGCCTCGACTGCCGGATCCACTTCGCCATGACGGACGGTGAGTACGTAACGGGGCCCGACGAAGAGCATCAACTCGCCCGTCTCCACGGCAGCTTCCTCCTCCACGTACCAGAGGGTCTTCAGCGCGACGGCCAGTACGTCACCGAAGCGCTCTCTCTTCGGCCGCTGACGCGCCTGCACCGCGTCCTCGACTGCCAGGGGGTGCAGACCCAGTTCCGCAGCCAACTGCACGAGCTCCTCCTCGGCCGGGTCGACCAGTCGAACCCAGCCGAATTCGCCGTCGTCCAGCCCGCGCAACCGCTTCAGCACCAGTCGGCAGGCCTCGTCGTCAAGGCCGCACTCGACCGTCTCCGACCGGCCCGACCGCTCCTCGTACACCACGCATTCCATACGGCGCGCATGCTTCAGAACCCCGATTTCATGCGCGCCTGCGGGCCGGTCGCGGTCCCGCTGCCAGCCTCCGTTCCTCTCTCCGGGCCGGGATCGCCCGTGTAACGGCTGTGGTCGGGTATGCGGGCCGGATGGCACTGTCAGGGCTGTCCGAGTCTGCGGTGCGGGAGGCGCTCGGATGGCTCGTACACGCCATCGAGGCGGCCGGCGCGCGATCAGCAGGAGTCCGGCTCGCGCTCCCAGTGACCCCGCATCAGATAGCGGCCCGAAAGGCGCGTCGTCGCGCGGTCGATCCCGCCATGCGGAATAGCGTGATCTCACCGGACGCACCAGCCCCGCCAAGCGCCTGAGGCACCGTCACGGACTTCCCCGGAGAGAGGCGGCTTCTCTTGCCCAGCCGTCGAGATAAGAAACAAATAAAAAGTGAACGCATGCCCTCGGTACGGCAGGGCAGACGGCGCTTCGGAGGTTGATAACCATGATTCCCCTGCTTCTCGTTCTCCTGCTGGTCCTGGTCCTCTTCGGCGCGGGTTTCGCGGTGAAGATTCTCTGGTGGCTGGCTATCGCGGTCCTGATCCTGTGGCTAATCGGATTTGTTGCCCGCCCGAAGGGCGGTAGCGGCCGCTGGTACCGCTGGTAGCCGTCGACAAGAGCGCCGTTCGGACACTGCATGGCGGTGGGGGGGCCCCCCCCCCCGGGGGGGGGGGGGGGCGGCCCCCGCCCCCCCCCCCGGGGGGGGGGCGCCCCCCCCCCACCGCCATGCCTACGCGTGCGGGCCTGGCTTTCCCGTAACGATGGATGCCGAGGACGGTACGTGCGGACAGGCCGTCTTCCCATGTGCGGGCCTGTGCGTGGACGATGGGGGGACGACGCCGCGAAGGAGAGACACATGAGGGCACGTACCTCCCGCACTCTGCTCGTTGCCGGGACGGTCGTCCTGGCCACTCTCGGCTCTCCCACTGCGGCGCAGGCCCTGCCCGCGTGCCCGAGCAACGCCATCTGCCTGTGGCGCTTCCAGGACGGGACCGGGGACGTGTACGTGTGGCGCGGCGGCTACGTGGACCTGCCCAGCAAGTTCGTGGACCACGTCGGCTCGTTCCGGGCCAATAGGACCGGCGCCTTCATCGACTGGGCGACCGGCAAGGACTGCCGTCCGGTCCGGGTCGGCGACTACGCCTCCAACTACGCGGGGCGGTTCGGCGGGAAGATCGACGCGGTCGGCAACACCTGCTGACGGTCGACGCGTCGGGGTCGGGACCGGCTCGACAGGGCGGCCCCGCCGCCCTGTCAAAGTGTCCCCTCAGCGGCGTCGGGCGCAGGCCCAGGCCCCCATGCCCTGCATCTTGGCGAGCTTCCTCGCTGTCGCGATCTGCTCCGCCTTCGTGGCGAGGTCTGCGCGGGGTGCGTACGTGCGACCTCCTGCCGCGTTCCAGCTCGAACGGGTGAACTGCAATCCGCCGTAATGGCCGTTGCCCGTGTTCGCCTTCCAGTTCCCGCCGGATTCACACCGGGCGATGGCGTCCCAGTCGGGTTTGGGTCTGGAGTGGGCCACGGCGGCGTGTGCCTGGGAGACGTCCAGCAAGGCTGCGGTCAACAACACTGCGATGGACAGTAGTTGAGCTATCGTGCTCCGGCTTCGCGGGTCCTTCTGGTGGCGCGACATGAGTCCTCCTTCGCTGTTGGGGCGGGCTTGCCCCGAATAGCGGGCGGGCGCCCGCGTAAGGCCGTCATAAAAGCCGTGGCCACAGCACAGCACGGACCGACGTCCATCCAGCGGCACTCACCATCGATGAAGGGGCGACGCCACCCGAACGGACGCTCCGCGGCCCGCATAAGGCCGTCATCGCGTGGAAACGCCCCTGCTGCCAACGTGACAGAGGGCGACGTCCGCCACGGTCACCCCCGCCGCGCGGAGTTCGCCGGTGGGCGCTCGATCCACGGACGGGCGTCGAGCCGTTCGAAGACTTCCGGAGCGGTGACGAGCAGGGGTCGCGCCTTCGCGGCCCCGTAGGCGGCATCGCAGCCCCACGGCGAAGTCCAGCTTCGTCAGGGCGCGTTCGATGGGCCCGCGCGCGCCTGCGGGGTCGGTGAGCGCCGAACGGAATTGCGGCTCGGCCTCGTCGGGCCGACTCCGCAGGACGAAGGCGGGAGCCTGGGTGATCGTGCGGGGAGGGAGTTCGGTGGTTCGTTCGAGCGCAGGGCCCGCGGCCCCGGATCCGCCGCGGCGCCGGGAGCGCTCGGCGCTCTGCGCCAGGGCGGCGACATCGCGGCGTGCGCCGCCAGGGTCTCCAGCAGGCCGCGCACCGGTACGTCGCCCGCCCAGCCGTACCGCGACACGACGAAGTGACCACCCAGCCCTCGTCGTACGGCTGTACGGCTCTACGGCGCCCGCGGCTACGATCAGCGCTGGTACGTGCCCACCAGAGTGCCTACGGCCAGCTCCTTGCCCTCTACCGCGCGGTGCACGGTGTCGAGCGTCGGCCGGCCGTGCAGGGTGAGCGGCTCGGACAGGGCGTACAGGCGGAAGAAGTAGCGGTGCGGCCCGTGTCCCGGCGGAGGCATCGGCCCATCCCAGCCCACGCGCCCGAAGTCATTGGGCCACGGCAGCCCGCCCCGAGGTTTCTGACCTTCCTCGGTCCCCGCGGCCCCCGGATCGATGCCGGTGACCAGCCAGTGGAGGAAGGTCCCTCCCGGGGCGTCCGGGTCTTCACAGAGCAACACCAGCTCAACGGTCCCCTCGGGCGCCGCCGACCAGGCCAGGGGCGGCGAGATGTTCTCCCCCTCACCGCTGTACCGGCGGGGGATCACGGTGTGGTCGTCGAACGCGGCGCTGCTGAGTTCAATTCCGGTCATGCGCGGCGCACTACCCATGGGCGGCTGCGCGGACACCGGCCCGCGGGGCGGAACACCCGATCAGCGGCGTCCACGGACCCGCGAGTCCGTCGGCCTCACCGCGCAGGACGTGACAAGGAGTTCAGGGTGGAGTAGCAAGAGTGACCAGGCCCGTTGTCAGTGGCGGATACGAAGATGTGATTCACCACTGAACCGGCAACGTCCAAAGGAATCCTCATGTCCGCACCCGCACCCGCCCGCACGCCCTTCCGCTTCCCCTCTGGATGGTGCGCCACCGACCTGGGCTCCTACCGGCCGTGCGAGTACACGTACGAGGTCTACCCATGCGAGAGCCTGCCCTCCCTCGACGCCCGCGTCCTCGACGGCGGCTTCGGGTGGCTGGGCGGTCCGGATGGCCCGGGCGGGCCGCGGTCGGGTCACGGGGAGCACCTCGCGGCCGTGGAGGCAGACCTGGCGCCCCTCGGTCTGAGCCTTCCCGCCGACTTCCGCACCTTCTACAGCAGCGACAGCCTCTGCCGCGCGTTCGACGAGGTGTCGGTGACGGCCTGCTGGAGCGACCTGTCCGCACCGCTGGAGAGCCCGGCCGAGGACGGCGCCCGCCTCGTACGGTTCCTGCGGGATCAGCAGGACTGTGTCATCTGGTACCTGTACCTGCGCCCCTCGGGGGAAACGTTCGTGGTCTTCTCGCACCTGGACCTGGAGCTCGCCGGGCGGCAGGAGCTGGATGAGGCACAAGCGGACGAGTTCCGTGCCGCGGCGGCGCACTCACTGGTGCGGTGCGCCTCGACCTTCGAGGAGTTCGCATACCGCTTCGTGGTGGAGAACGAGCTGTGGACGCACCTGAACACCACCAACCCGGACACCACACTGGCCCCCCACTTCCAGGAGTACCTCGACCATTACGCGGCCGCGGCCCACGTCCTCGGCGCCACCGCCGGGGACGACTGACTCCACCGTGCTCGTCAGCCACCACGGCGGACGGCGGCGGGGCGGGGCAGCGTCAAGCGCGGGGGTGGCCGGGGTGGTAGCCGGGCTGGTGGGGCGGGTACCCCTGCCAGGGCTGGTACTGCGCCGGCTGGTGATGGGGCGCCTGGGCCGGCCCGGCGCTGCGCAGCAGGGCGTCGAAGCGGTCGTACAGGTCGCGGGCCCTGTCCGGCGGGGGGACGTAGGCGATGACGGATCCGTCGGTATGCTGGACCGTCACCACGCTGCCGGCGCGGGGATCGGGCTGGTGCCACACTCCGGCGAGGGCCGCGGCGGGTACCCAGCCCTGCTCGGTCTCCGGGCCGCCACCGCCCCACCGGCGCCGCACCGCCCGCCGGTATCCCGGGAACAACAGCGCCGGGAACATCACCACGACGAGCAGGAAGAGCACGATGTTCGCGATCACCCCGCTGGTCCAGTGCAACAGCGCGAGGAAAGCCCCGTAGCAGATCGCGACGATGCCCACCCACATGCAGGCATTGACCGCCCACTCCGGCGCTCCGGTCTTCCGGAGCAGGCTGAAGAGCCCGACCGATGCGAGGATCACCAGTGCGGTGACGCACCCGGCTCCCTCGCCGAGGAACCTGTCGGCGACGCGGCCGGCGCGTCCGTCCGGCTGGACCACGTAGCCGTGGTCATGGAACTGGACGGATATCCGCCCGCCTGGCGCGGCGTTCACGCCCTTGATCTCGTACATGACGATCACGCTAGCCGGTCGGGGGCCGTTCTCTGTCAGGGGGCGGCCTGGGCTCCCACCTGGGCCCCTGCCTGGGCCCCCACCTGGGCGATGACCACGTCGAGCAGGGCCAGCAGGGAATCACGTGCGTCCGTACGGGAGCGGGCGTCCAGGAGGAGGACGGGGGTGGCGGGGTTCCGTAGGTGCAGTGCGGCGGCGATCTCCTCGGCGGTGTAAGGCTGTTCGCCGTGGAAGCAGTTCGCGCCGACCACGAACGGCAGCCCCCGGCTCTCGAAGAAGTCGATCGCCGGGAAGCCGCGGTCCAGGCGCCGCGTGTCGACGAGTACGAGCGCCCCCAGGGCCCCGTTCAGCAGCTCGTCCCACATGAACCAGAACCGCTCCTGGCCGGGCGTGCCGAACAGGTAGAGGACGACTCCGGCGTCGGCGAGGGTGATCCGGCCGAAGTCCATCGCGACGGTGGTCAGTGTTTTGGACTCGATGCCCTCAAGGTCGTCGACGCCGACCCCCGCGCTCGTGAGGCGCTCCTCCGTACGCAGCGGCTCGATCTCGGAGACCGATTCGACCAGGGTCGTCTTGCCGACTCCGAAGCCACCGGCGATGAGGAGCTTGACGGGGGACGCTCCTTGGGCGGCGAAAGCATCGGGAGTGTCATATACGGGCAAGGTTGTCCCTGATTTTCATGAGCAGGTGGACATTGGTGGTCTCGGCGCCTTCCAGGGGCGGGCGATGTCGGACCAGCCCGCGGTCCGCGAGTTCGCCCAGGAGGAGCGTCATCGGAGTGAGGCGCATGTGCATGCGGGCGGCGATCTCGGCGACCGCCATTCCCGTCGGCGGCGCGCACATGGCGAGGACGGCCCGCCATTCGGTGGCCAGGCCGGTGTGGGCGTCGTCCGCGGCGACCACCGCCACGATGGTGGTGTCCATGGTGAGGGTGGTCTGCGGGGCGGCGGCCGTGCGGCCGTCGGTCAGTGCGTACAGCCGTGTCCGGCGAGGGCTTCGGCGCTGCGGCTCGTCGGGCATTACGAGGTCGGCGCGGAAGTGCGCTCAGGGGTTCCCAGCCACTCGCCGAGCGCCTGGGCGGTCCGTACGGCCTCGCCGCCAAGTTCTCCGAGCCGTGCCTTGCGGGAGGTCACCACGATGAGCGTGCTGCCTTCACCGCACCCGACGACGCAGAGGTACCGGTCGTCCATCTCAACCAGTTGGCGGATGACCCGGCCGCCGCCGATCTCCCTGGAAATCGCCTTCATGGTGGCGGCGATGCCGGAGGACGCGGCCGCGATGCGCTCCGCCTGGTCCCGCTCCAGCAGGTAGGCGCTGAGCTTGATCCCGTCGTTGGACAGGAGCACGGCTCCCTCGATGCCGGCGATCCTGCTCAGGTTGTTGTCCAGGATGCCGTAGATCATGTCGCTGGCTGTCGTCGTCATGGCTGATCCGCTCTGAGCTCTGCTTCCACTTTCTTGGTCCCCTCTTCGTAGTCCGCCCAGGCGTCGGCCACCTCTTCGGGTGTCGCCGCGTCCCGGCCGGTGTCCGGCTCCGGGGCGCGGGGCCCGCGGAGTTGCCGGGTGAGATGGGTCTGCGGGACGCGCTCGGGCAGGGCCGGCCGCGCGCCGGCTGCGGCCGCCGAGCGGGCGGGCAGCGACCGCTCGGGCCGCGGCGGTACGGGTACCGGGGCGGGGGCCTGCGGGGCGTCGGCGTCGGGTGCGGGAGCGTGAACGGGTTCGCGTACGGGTTCGCGTACGGGTTCGCGTACGGGGTTGAGCACGGCAGCCGGCCCCGGATCCCGCTCGGGTCGCGGCCCGGGCTCCGTCTTCCCTCCGGTGGGCGCCAGGAGCACGCTCGGCAGGAGCACCACGGCGGCCGTCCCCCCGTACACCGAGCGCCGCAGCGTGACCCGGGCCTGGAGCTGGTCGGCCAGGTGGCCGACGACGAAGAGGCCCAGCCGGTGCGCGTTTTCCGCGAGGACGGAGTACGGCGGCGCCGAGTGCAGGCGCTCGTTCATGGCCTCGTAACCGGCGGCCGAGACGCGTGGTCCGCGGTCCTCGATCTCGACCGACAGCCCGTCCGCCACGAGTTCGGCGCGGACGACCACCTTCGAGCTCGGCGGCGAGAACCGCGTCGCGTTGTCCAGCAGCTCCGCCAGCAGGTGGCTGATCTGGCTGATCGCGTGCGGCTGCACGCTCGCCTCGTCCAGCGCCTGCCGTTCGATGCGCCGGAAGTCCTCGACCTCCGCGGCTGCCTCGCGGAGCAGGTCGGCGACGCGCATGGGCTCGGTGTGCGGGTCCGGGATCTCGCCGTCGGCGAGGATCAGCAGGTTTTCGACCTGGCGCCGCATCCCCACCGTCAACTGGTCGGACCGCATCAGCTGGGCCAGGAGCGCCTCGTCGTGGCCGAAGGTGTCCTGGAGGTCCTCGGTCAGGCTCAGCTGGCGGCTGACCAGGTTTCCGGTGCGCGAGGCGATGCCCGAGGCGAACAGGCCGAAGCCGTGCCGCTCTGCGGCGAGTTGCCGGTGCCCGTCGACGGACACGGCGACCACCCGGGCGAAGGCGTCGGCGATCTGCCCGACCTCGTCCTGGCGCCCGCGCACGGCCGGCAACGCCTCCGTGTCGACGGCCTCCCCGCGCTGGAGCCGGGCCACCACCTCGGGCAGCGTCTCCTCGGCGATGGCGAGGGTACGGGTGTGCAGGCGGCTCAGCCGGCGCAGGACCGATCGCGTGGTGAGGACGACGACCGCGGTGACCAGCAGCAGGGCGCCGCTGCTGGCCCCGACCAGCCAGTAGACCTCGGTCTCCAGCTCGGAGGCCTTCGCGTCGGCGTGCGCGAGCACGCTCCGGGCCCGGTCCATGTTGAGTGCGGCCAGCCGCGGAGCGACCGTGCTGTACGCGTCGGGCCAGCCGTCGACGTCGGCCGGCAGCTTCACGCCGGTCGCGCTGTCCTTGTGGTTGGCGACGACCGCGTTCTCGATGCGGAGCTTGGTCTGCCAGGCGTCCGAGCCGGTGAGCTTGTCGTACGACGCCAGTTCGGCGGGCGGGAGGTACGGCACGATCCAGGTGTCGTACAGGTACCGGTGGGTGCCGACGGCGTCGAGGAACTGGGAGAAACCGGTGGCCGCCAGCTCGCGGGAGGGACCGGCCAGGGCGAGGGCGGTGTCCTCGCGCGCGACCATCTCGGAGGCCGAGAACAGCGCGACGGCGGGCCTGCTCTCCTGGGCGAGTTCGGCGTCGTCCGCGTGGCTGAATTCATCCTGGTAGGCGCGGATGATGTCGTCGATCACGCCGGTGTAGTAGCCGACCGCCTGCTCGGCGCTGCCGTTGTGGGCGTCCACGCGTTTGCGGTACGCGGCCAGCAGGTCGAGCCGCCCGCTCACGGCACCGAGGCGCCCGTCGCCCTGCCCGGCGTGCTGCGTCCCGTCGTGGCCGCCGGTGTCCGAGAGCCGCCGGAACTCCACTGCCGCCCGGTCCGTTTCGGCCCGCTTGTCGCGCAGGGCGTCGTCGGCCACGGGCGAGCCTGCCCACCGCGCCGCCGTCATCGCCCGCTCGGCCTGCAGCTCGTTCATCAGCTTGACCAGCGGCACGCCGACCCGCTCGCCGGTTTCCACGTCGGCGCGCAGGTGCTCCGACTGGGCCAGCAACCGCTGGATGGTCACGGTGACCTGGGCCCCCATCGCCACGGTGGGGACGACGGCCAGGCAGACCAGCATCGTACGCAGGCGCACGGTGCGGCGGCGCCGAACGGGCGGCGGGCTTTGCGGGCCTTCGGGTGCCATCGCAGACATCGGTCCTCGGGAGCGGCGGAGACGGGGGCGGGCCTGGACGAGGGCGTGAGGGGACTGCCGACACGGCCCTGTGGGGTAAGGATGCCGATCATATCCAGCCAGTCCGAATAAACGGAGACCTTACTTCCATACCTTTGCGTGGTAATGGCGCCGAGCCTCTGTCCACTGGCCGTTCACGGTCGTGGCATCGGGCGGCGACAGCCGGGGAAGGCTGGTCGCGATCGGTACGGGTCATCGTCGGAGGAGTTTGATGACGTGCGCACTCTGACCTTTGTCGTGGGTACGGGCCGCAGCGGGTCGACCGCCCTGTCGGGCATCGTCAATGCGCATCCGGACGTGCTCAGTCTGAACGAGCTGCTGTCGTCGGTGCAGAGCCGGGGCTTCCCTGAAGGCCTCATCAGCGGCATGGAGTTCTGGCGGCTGCTGGCCGACCCCAATCCGCTGTTCGAGCGGATGATCCGCAGCGGCGTACCGATGCCGGAGTTCGTCTACACGCGCCGGCCCGGACGCTTCGCGACCGGGACCACCGGCATCCCGGCCCTGTCCCTGATGGTTCTCCCGCACCTGACCGACGACCCGGACGACCTCTTCGACGAGCTGGAGAAGGAGGTGCGCGGCTGGCCGACCCGTACCGCCGCCGGCCAGTACGAGGCGCTCTTCGGCCTGCTGTGCGCCCGGTTCGGACGTACGGCGGTGGTGGAGCGGTCGGGCTATTCGTCGGACCGGGTCCCGCTGTTGCGCCGGGTCTTCCCCCGGGCTCGCTTCGTGCACCTGTTCAGGGACGGGCCGGACTGCGCGCTGTCCATGAGCAGGCACACCGGCTACCGGCTGATCTTCCTGCTGCGGGACATCCTCGCCCGGACCGGCGCGGCGCGCGTGGAGGACCTGACCGAGGAGCAGGTGCGGTCCTTGCCGCCCGAGCTGTCGCGGCTGCTGACCGAACGCTTCGATTCCGCGTTGGTGCTGGACCGCGAGCTGCCGGCGGCGGGCTTCGCGGCACTGTGGTCGGAGCTCGTCGTCCGGGGGGTGTCCCATCTCGACGCCGTGCCTGCACCGATGCGCACCACGCTCGCCTACGAGGACCTCCTCGACCGGCCCCGCGAAGAGCTGACGCGGCTGGCCGGCTTCATCGGCGTCGAACCCCTCCCCCAGTGGCTCGACACGGGCGTCGCACGTCTGGACGCCGGTCGGCGCGGTGCTTCGCTGCGACTGCCTCCGGCTGAACTCGCGGCACTGCGAGAGGTTTGCGCTCCGGGGACACGGGCCCTGGCAGGGGGCCGGGGATGGGTCGCAGGCACGCGGTGATGACACCCTCAAGGTGAAGACCGTGCGGGCAGACGGTGAAGTACGACCTCGCGCAGCGTTCCGTCGACGGCGGTCAGGGTCAGGAAGGTGTGGTGCGGTTGCCGCCGGCGGTCGGTCGGGGAGCCGGGATTGAGCAGGCGGAGCCCGCCCGGGGCCGTGGAGTCCCACGGAATGTGGCTGTGGCCGAACACCAGGACGTCGGCGTCGGGGAAGCGCTCGGCGCAGCGCCGCTCGCGCCCGACTGCCGGGCCCGTCTCGTGGACGACCACGAAGCGCAGGCCGCCCAGCTCGGCGCGGGCGATCTCGGGAAGTCTGCCGCGCAGGGCGGGGCCGTCGTTGTTGCCGTACACGGCGATCAGACGGCGCGACCTCGATTCCAGCACGTCGAGGGTGGCTTCGTCGGTCCAGTCCCCGGCATGGATCACCACGTCGGCGTCGTCGACGGCTGTGAGCAGGACTTCCGGCAGGCACTTGGCCCGCGCCGGTACGTGCGTGTCCGAGGTCAGCAGGAGCCTCACGCGCCCACCGTACGCGTCGCACCGCCTGGCGTCCTCGTCGGCGCGGGCGTGCGGGTGGTCGTGCCCGGCCGGCCAGCGCCGGAGCAGGGGCCGCGGTCCTCGCCGCAGCCCCTGCCGTCAGCGGTAACGCCCTTGGCGCCGGCTCGCCCTGCCTCGTGCGGCTGGCCGCGCCGGGGTTCGTGGGGCTCTCAGCAGGTGATGGTGACCTCGTGGACAACCGGCTTGGCCGCCCAGGGGAAGGAGGCAACGCCGAAGGTGGCGCGGACGGTCGAGCCACAGGGGGCTGCGCTGACCGGACCGCTGACCTCGAGGGTCGAAGAGGCGAAGATGACCGGCCTCTCCTGCGTGACGGGCGAGCTGCCGACGACCTCGGCGGACAGCGTCGTGAACAGCTGCCTCGGCGAGGGCGCCGGGCTGCCGGGGGACGGCGGGCCCGCGAGTCCGACCTTGCCGTAGAACTCGACGGTCGTACCGGTGACATCGGCGCACACCCTGGTCGTCAGACCCGCCTGAAGACCCGGGCTGCCGCAGGAGGTGACGGTCTCGGTGGCGGCCGGAGGGGCGGCGAAGGCGGGAACGCTCATGAGGACGGTCAGGGCTGCAGCGCCGGCTGCGGGAAGGGCTAAGCGGTTCATCGGGATTCTCCTCAACTCGTGGATCACCGCCCCAGGGCCCAAGGCCCCACGGGCGGGTTATATGTAATGTGATATTTCACATGACATATGAACATGGAATGATCGAGATCTGAACCGTTGCCGCCCGCGCCATGACCGTTCCGGACGGGCTGGGGCATGGGGTCGCCGACCTCCACCGACCGCCGCCGTGATCCTGCCGGCTGCGGCGGGTTTCGGCCGATCTCCGTGTCGAGTCGCATCCGCCCTGGACACGTTCAGCTCCGACCGGGCGAATACCGCTCAAGCGCCCTGCCGGCCGACGCGGACTGTGGGGTGGCTGTGAATCGACGAACATGAGGGACCGGGGTGCGGTAGGAGTGTCGACAAGTTCTATATTCGTACGAACCATCCACACGCGGCCCGTCTGCGGTGATCAGGGGGGACGACCGAGATGGCAGACACCGACACCGCTCCAAGCATCCGGACGGAGTCCCGGAAGACCCGCAAGGTGCGCAGGAAGGCGCAGAACCGCAAGCGCCTGGGCATAGGCATGGCCGTGATCGCCCTGGGCGGGGCCGCCGCAACGGCGTACGCCTTCACGCTGGGCGACTCCTCGGATGCCGCCCCGCGCGACGCGAAGTTCGCGGCGGGCGGTGCGGCCGAGGAGGCCGCCGCCGCGAAGGGCGCGGAGCAGCCCTGGGACGGCAAGACCAAGGTGCTGGGAGACGGCTCCACCTCCTACACCGGGCCACAGCCGGGACAGCTCAAGCCCGAGCGGCTGAAGCCCGGCGAGAAGCCGCCGCAGTTCGTGGTGTTCTCCTGGGACGGCGCGCTGGAAGGCGACGACCACCTCTTCTCGCACTTCCGCGAGGTGGCCAAGCAGAACAAGGCCCACATGACCTTCTTCCTCACGGGCATCTACCTGCTGCCGGAGGACAAGAAGTCGCTCTACCGCCCGCCGCAGCACAACCAGGGCGCGGCCGCGATCTCGTACCCGACCGTCCCGCACGTGAAGAGCACGCTGGGGCAGCTGCGCGGCGCCTGGACCGACGGCAACGAGATCGGCTCGCACTTCAACGGGCACTTCTGCGGGCCCAAGGGCGGCGGGGAGTGGAGCCCCGCCGAGTGGAAGAGCGAGATCGACCAGACGTACTCGTTCGTCAAGAACTGGAAGACCAACACCGGCTTCACCAAGGAAGCGCCGTTGCCCTTCGACCCGGACCGGGAAGTGGTCGGCGGGCGCGCGCCCTGCCTGGAGGGCCAGAAGAACCTCCTGGCCGCGATCAAGCCGTACGGCTGGCGCTACGACGCGAGCTCCTCGGGCGACTTCCAGCTGTGGCCGTCCAAGATGGACGGCATATGGAACTTCCCTCTCCAGCTCGTGCCGCTCCAGGGCAAGGAGGTGCAGGTCCTCTCCATGGACTTCAACTTCCTCTACAACCAGTCGGGCGACAGCACCCAGGGCGACCCGGCGAAGTTCGCGGGATGGCAGGCGCAGGTCCGGGGCTCGTACATGAACGGCTTCAACCGCGTCTACAACGGCAGCCGGGCGCCCATGTTCGTCGGCAACCACTTCGAGGACTGGAACGGCGGCATCTACATGAAGGCCGTCGAGGACGTCATGAAGGACGTCTGCCCGCGCGAGGACGTCCGCTGCGTGTCGTTCAAGGAGCTGTCGGACTGGCTCGACGCCCAGGACCCGAAGGTCCTGGCCAGACTGCGCACGCTCGACCCCGCGCAGGCACCGGACTGGACCGATCTGATCAAGTAGACGGGCCGGGCGGCGTGCGCCGCCCGGCAGCCCGGCCTACTTCACCGCCTTGATGTAGTCGCCCCACAGGCGTACCGCCCGCTCGCTGCCGAGCGTGCCCGGGGCGTCGCCCCCCAGCCCCGTCAGCGGCAGCGGAACCAGGTCGGTCAGCGACATCCGGTAGACCACGACGGCCGTGGACTCCTGTTCGGTGCTGGCGATGAACCAGCCGGCCGTGTTCGCGGCGGTCGTCCCCGTCTTGCCCGCCGCACCGGCGTGCGCCTTGCCCACCGACTTCGCCGAACCCTCGGTGACCGCGTCCTGCAGGGCGTCCGTCACCGCTCGGGCGGTCTTGGCCGTCACGGCCCGGGTCGGCTTCGGCGCGTCGAGCGGCACCGCGGCGCCGTTGCGGGTGACCGAGCGCACCGAGTACGGGTCGGTGTGCATGCCGTCTGCGGCGAAGGTCTGGTAGGCGCCGGCCATCCGGATCGCGCTGGGCGTCGAGTTCTCCCCGAGGGCGAATCCGGGGATCCGTGGGCCGAGGCTCGATTCGAGCAGCCCCGAACGCTGGGCGAAGGCCTCCACCCGGTCGAGGCCGACGTCGAGGCCGAGCTGGAGCATGGGCGTGTTGACGGAGTTGGCCACGGCCTGACGCAGGGTCACCTGACCCCAGTTGCGGCCGCCGTCGTTGCGTCCCTTCACCACCTTGCCGCTCCGGTCCCAGTACGGACCCTCGGGCGTCTGCACGGTCACCTGGTCATTGCCGTCGTAGGTGCTGGAGGGGGAGACCGGCGTACGGGCCTTGCCACGCGTGCGCAGCACCCCTTCGTCGAGCGCGGCGGCGTAGACGATCGGCGTGAACGCGGTACCGACCGGGATCGTCGTCGCGTTCGACTCGTTGAAGCCCTGCTTCAGGTAGTCGGGGCCTCCGTACACGGCGAGCAGCCGCCCGTCGGGGGCGATGCTCGCCGCGCCGATCTTGGCGTGCTTGTCGGTGTCGGGACGCCGCTCGGGGTCGAAGTCCTTCTGGGTCTCCTGGACGGCGGCGGTCAGCGCGGTCATCCGGGCCCGGTCGAAGGTCGTGTAGATCTGGTAGCCGCCGAGGTCGAAGTCGGACTCCTTGATGTGCCCGGCCTTGATCGTGTACGCCTTGGCCATCTCGACCAGGTAGCCGGTCTGCGCGCCGGGTATGCCGACGAGGGACGAGGCCGAGGGCTCGGGGAACTTCGTGTAGGTGGCGCGCTCGGCGCTCGAGAGCTGGCCGGTCTCGACCATGCGGTCCAGGATCCAGTTCCAGCGTTCGACGGCCCGCTCGTGGTTCTCCTTGCCGAGAGTCGGGTCGTAGAGGCCCGCGCCCTTGAGGAGGGAAGCCAGGAAGGCGCCCTCACTGGGATTGAGCTGCGAGACGTCCTTGCCGTAGTACGCCTGGGACGCGCGCTGGATGCCGTAGGTGCCGCGCCCGAACCAGCTGGTGTTCAGGTAGTCCTGGAAGATCTGGTCCTTGGTCTTGCGATTGTCCAGCTTCACGGCGAGCAGGAGCTCGGTGAACTTCCGGGAGAGGGTGCGGTCCTGGTTCAGATAGGCGTTCTTCACGTACTGCTGCGTGATGGTGGACCCGCCCTGGGTCTCGCCCCCCGTCAGTCCTGCGCGCACCGCCCGCAGGACACCGGACGGGGAGACTCCGGGATCCGAGTAGAAGCTCGCGTTCTCGGCCGCGAGCACGGCTCCCCGGACCTTGGGGGGCACCTTGTCCAGCGGCATCTCCTGGCGGCTGACCCAGCCCGTCCGGGCCATCGTGGAGCCGTCGGCCCAGTAGTAGACGTTGTCCTGTTGCTTGGCGAAAGAGTTGAGATCGTCGGGTATGTCCGTTACCGCGTACGCGATTGTGACGAATCCCACTACGCCCAGGAACGCGTACACGCAAGCGCCCAGCCACTGGCGCCACGAGGGCACCCACCGGCGCCAGCCGGTGCGGCCGGGTCGCGGGAAGTCGGGGCGCAGGCGCGGCAGCTGTGTGCGCGCCAGGGCGACGGCCGGGGCGACGGCCCGCGTGAGGGCCTCTGTGAGGGCATCGAGCCGGACGGAACGCGCCCGCGGCCGGCCGCGCGACCCCGACTTCCCCCGGCGGCCCGGGACGGCTCCGCCGCCTTCCGAAGCCGTCCGCCCGTCCCCAGATCGCCCCGTACCGGCCATATCCTTCCCGCCCACTCCGAATGCCCCCCTCTGCTGTGCTTCCCGCACACCCTAGATGCACTTGCTGTGGGGCCGGGCGTGGTGGTGGGCGGGATCACTCCGAGCGACTCGGGGGCGGCCCCCAGTGATCAAGCGGAGGCGGGCCGCCCGGCGTACGAGGCGACTACGGCCGGGCTGCCGTCGACGAAGCGGAACGCGACGAAACAGTCGCGTAGTTGTGCGAAAATGCCGTCCCCCGGTTCGTGCGGACCGGGTGACAAGGGGAAACAGAGTGATACCTAAGAGGTTCAGGCCCGCCGCCATCGCGGCCCTGACCGTAGCCGTGGCGTCCGGAAGCATGTTCGCGTACTCCGCGACCGCGGTTCCCGGACCCCGTGAGGCCGACCGTGCCACCGCCGACTCCTTCGCCCGCATGGCCGACGACGTGCTCTCCCAGCGCACGCAGGCCCTGGTCGAGGACCAGCCGGGGCGCCAGGGCGCCGGCCAGGCCGGCCCGAAGACCCGTATGTCGGCCCAGCTGAAGAAGGACGAGGACGCCGCGCTCCAGTCGCTGCGGTCCCGCAAGACGCGACTGGCGGAGCTCGGCGAGGCCTACACGGGCGCCGACACCCGCGTCGTCGTGGAGCGGGCCACGGTCACGGGCGGGAAGGCCGTCGTCCAGGTCACCGAGCAGACCACCCTCACCTACAAGAAACTCCGTGGGGACGAGCCGGACACGACCGACATCGGGACGCGCTACGAGCTGACGCTCACCAGCAAGCGGGGAGGTGGCTGGGAGCTGACGTCGATCAAGTCGCAGGACAAGGGCCCCGTCGCGGTCAACGAGCCCGTGGCGGCCGTGGCGGACGTCGTCAAGGACGACGGCAACCAGTACCCGGACGGCACGCCGGCGTCCACGAAGTACCCCGCGACGCCGAAGCCCAAGGCGAAGACGGGTGGCGCGTACGACTACGCCGCGATGGCGAAGTACGCGGAGAAGTACTGGAGCAACTACAACCCCGCGTACCGGAAGTACAACGGGGCGGGGGGTGACTGCACCAACTTCATCAGCCAGGCGTTGAAGGCGGGCGGCTGGAAGGCCGTTCCGGGCTCCACGTCGGACTACCGGAACTGGTGGTACGACGGCACCCGCCAGAGCGACTCCTGGGTCGGCGTCAACGAGTGGGCCTGGTTCACGCTGTCCAATCAGCGGGCCGCCAACCTGGCCAACGTCTACCAGGCGGACGTCGGAGACATCCTCCAGATGGACTTCAACCGGGACGGCGCCAAGGACCACTCCATGATGGTTACCTACCGCAGCAGCGCCGGGATGCCGTACCTCACGTACCACTCCACCAACACGTACCGTAAGTCGCTCGCGAGCATCATCGCGTCCTACCCGAACGCGACCTACTACGCGTACCGCACCTGACGGGTGCCCTTCCGGTTCTCCTGCCGCGCAGCCTCCGCGGCAGGAGAACCGGGCTGAACCCGTCAGGTGACGCGGGAAGAGCGGTGGGTAAGGGTGGGACGGGGATCAAGGAAGCGGCCGGAGGCGGAGAACGCGGCCGCGTTGAAGCCCTCCTCCCGCATGTCGACCGCGGGAAACTCCTTGCAGGCGGTCTGCGGCTGGGCCGTGGAGCCGCCGAACCGACAGGCGACTCCGATCAGCCTGATGGTGATGAAGTCCGCGATCTGGGCTCCGAAGTCGATCGGCTTCCCGCCGATGGTGATGTCCCCGACACTGAATCCCTTGTCCGGGGGAACCTCGTAGACGGCGCGGACACGGTGCTCCGAGTCGCCTCTCACATAGGTCCAGTAGCTCTTGGGGTCGGAGCCGTCCGGCGTCTCCCAGCCGTCCGTCGACAGGTCGTCGAAGTACAGGCCCACCGGGTCGGCGAGGCTGATGTCGGCTTTCTGGCGGGCCAGGGCGTTGACTCCTGCGCCGATATGAGGATCGCTGTTGCGCTCCGCGGCACCGTACTTGCTGCAGCCGATGAGCTCCTGCTCAGTGGTCAGCTCCTGGCCGTTGATGACGCGCCGGATGGTGGCTGCCGCAGCCAGTTCGATCTCTGCGCCCAGGGTGTTGTTCGGCTGGATCAAGTGCATCGCGCCGTGGCTCGTGGAGTTGTTCCACTTGTTGCGCGGCTGGTACCTGCCGCTGGGCGAGAACAGATCCTCCTTGCGTACGTCCGGGCTGATGAATCTCTGGTAGAGCTCGAACACCTTGTCCGGGTTCGTCTGCGCCAGGATCTCCCAGTACTCGGGGCCTTCACAGGTGAACGTGACCTGGGTGATCTTTCCTGAGCCGTCGCGGGTGACGCTCCACTCGCAGTACTCGTCCTGGACGTCACGGCTGGCATCGGCGCGCTGCCATCGCTGGAGGTCACCGACGGAGGTGATCTTGATGATGCGGGGGAACGCGGTCCATGTGATGGAGGCGTGCTGCGAGTCCGCAGCCGTGTCCGTGCTGGTCAGGTTGTAGAACTGCGGTCTCGGGCTGTCGTTCAGTACCTGTTGGGGATCGGGGCCCTGAATGGCCTCGTCGACCGTGTCTGAGATGAACGAATTCCAGGCCTTGCGGCCGAAGTCGTCCAGATCGTCGAGGTTGCCGGGAGGCCCGTAGGCATCCAGTGTGGCCATGGCGTTCTCCTTGCTCGTGTCTGCGACGGTGGCGTCCTCGCGCATCGCCAGCGGTGGGGCACCGGGAGGGATGTTGGTGACCGGCAGGGTGAGCTCGAACTCATTCAGCTTCATGAGGCGGAACTGCCGGCGGCGGGACTCTGCCAGCCGGACGTAGTCGTCGAATCCGGATGCGGTCTGGATCTGCTGGGTGACCTTGTGCAGATAGGCGTCCACCCGCTGTCCGAACACCGTCCGCCAGGCGTCGTCAGGTACCTGCCAGTGCGCGGCGAAGCGCCCTTCAGGGCTGTCGGCGGGCAGGTTTCGCGTGCGCGTGGCGTCCAAGATGGCCTGGGCGACTTTGTCGCACAGCTCCGCCGCCTTGGTCGGCGTGGTCGGGACGTACTGCATGAGGAGACTGCGGGCAGGGCTGAAGACCGGGTTGGGGAAGTCCACCATCAGCACGCAGGCGGCGAACTTCGCCGAGATGAGCCCCGTGCGGACCATCTGCCGGACCACCTCGTTGTCCTCGTGGGCGGCCTCGGGCACCACGAAGGCGAAGAACGTGTCGCCCGGCTGCGAGAAGGCGCTGAACCTCTCCTCCAGCCGGAAGCCGAACCGGGTCAGGCCGGCCAGATAGCGGGCGGCCGGTGCCCTGGGCGGGGCGGACTGCGTGGACAGGCGAAGGTCGTCGAACAGGACGTCCTGGTTCAGCCAGAAGCCCGTGGGCAGCGTCAGCTCGGGACTGTCCGCCGTGACGTTGCTGCTCTGCCTGTCGGTACTGGTGAGGTTGACCGTGGTGCTGGTGAACAGGTGGCGCAGCAGCCGGTCGGGATGGTCCACAACGCCGTTCGCGGTGACCGCGGCCAGGCGGGCCGCCGTCCACCGGGTGATGAGGGACCTGACCGTCAGTTCCAGCCGCTCGGCTCCGATGGTCTGCTGGAACAGCGGATCCTGGCGCAGCGGGTCGTCCTCGGCCAGCCGGATCGTGGCCCGCTCGGACTGCCAGTTGTTCCAGGGGATCCTCAGCTCTTTCATCACGACGCTGCCGTTGACGTGGCTGTCGAAACATCCCTTGCCCCGCGAGTCGGGCTCCAGCGCATGCCAGGAATTTCCCGCCCACACCCAGCTGGACCCGAACCGGGCATAGAAGTTGAAGACCCGCCTTCCGGGATCCCACGCCGCGACCTGAAGGAATCCCTCCTCGGGGTCGCCGCCGGCCTGGGTGCTGACCAGAAGGTCGACCTGGCTGCCTCCCACTGCGGTGGTGATCACGAACCGCATGTCGCGCTCGCCGATGGCATCCGGCGGAATTTGCCCGGCTTCGCTGACCAGATACACCTTGCGTGAGGCGGCTGCCGTCGCGGGAAGCCCGGACAGCAGTTCCTGCACGGTGGTCGGAAACACGCCCACGCGGAAGAACCCGACCGCCATCGGGTCGCCCAACGCCGCCAGTTCCTCCTCACTGACGGGCTGCGCCCGGTCGTCCTTGCCGCTGATCCTGCGGTACAGGGACCCCGGCTCCAGCGCGGTGGAGCCAGGTCCGCAGCCGTCGTCGGCGATGTCGGGCTCCGACGGGGAGTGGCCGGATGTGTCGTCCGGGGCGGCGGCGGAGAGGACGGTGCCGACGTCCGCGACGGCGGTTGTCCTCATCCAGGCGGTCGCCCGCCGCAGCTGCGTGTGGTCGGGCATGGCCACTCCGCTCCTACAAATCTCCCACAAACAGGAATTTCCCATTGGCGCCGAATATCAATGCCCGAATGCATACCCAGTCATGAATACCTATTGCGGCCGCGGCCGCAGATCCACTCCGATGGTCCACCTGCGCGGTGGGCAGCAGTCAACTGACCGTCACATCGGCCGTGGCAGTGAGGATCCCGCGCGGCACGCGGCCGATCAGTTCCAGCAGGAGGTCGTGTTCATCGTCGCGTTGCCCGAAGCGTCCGAACCATTGCTCAGGATGTGCGCTCTCGGTGGAGAAGGTCAGCCGGTACTGGTACCGGCCCTTTTCCGCGGGCCGGAACTGGGCGAAGGCGGACAAGGGCAGGTAGGCGGTCCCTGCGGCGTCCGTGGGGTCGAAGCCCTCGCCCGGGGGAAGCCGGCGGAAGTGTGACTCCAGCAACGGGCCGACGAGGGGGTCCTCCATCCATGGCTCGGCGATGACGTGTCCGCCGTACAGGACGGCAGTGCGGTAGTAAGGGAAACGTATCCCCGCCTCGGAACCGTCGAGTACACCGACGATCCACACGCCGGCATCGCTGACGTTGCGCAGTTCCACTTCGATGGGAACCGGGTCGCCGACGGAGTGTGGGCCCGCCGCCGCGCGAAGGACGAGCCCGAGGGCGGCGGCCGCCTGGCCGCCGCCCTCGCTGTCGGAGAGAGGGGGATTGCGCATGGGGACTTCCCCTTCGGAGCCGCACACGGCTCGTGCCGGTTCTCCAGGTCCTACGGACGGGTGACCGCTTCCTTGGTCCGTTCGGCCTGGGCCTGGATGTCCTGCATGACCTGGGGGTTGAGGTTCTTACGGCGGAAGACGTCCACCATCTCGTCCATGACACGTGTCGCCCGCTCCGGATTGCCCGTCTTGGCCTCGACCCGGGCCAGCCGCCGCATCACCTGTCCAAGAGTGATGTTGTCGACGCCCTGCTCACCGGCAGAGGCTTCCACCACCTTGTTGAGCTGCCTGATGCTCTCGTCCGTATTGGCACGGCGGGTCCGCAGCTTCTTGTCGGCGGTGAGATCCTTGAAGTCCCGTGCGGCATTGAAGCCCTTGACCAGGCGCGAGTACACGGCTAGCGGGTGGTCGGGGTAGTGGTCCAGGACCTCGTCAAGGGCCTCGTTCCCGGACTTGAGACTCTCGGCGTGGGAGCCCAGCAGGTAGAAGAGCGTGCCCTGCTCGTCACCGGACATCAACTCGGCTACGGCCTCGTCCGCATCGGTGCGGGGCGAGCGGACCGTGAGCTGGTGGACCTGGGAGAGCACCCGTGAGCCGTCCGCCGCGTAGTACTGGGCCCGCAGTTGGTACCGGCCGGGCTGCTGGAAGTAGAAGCCGTCCTTGCCGTAACCGATGTAGGCACTCTCGTAGATCGCTGACCGGTCGGCGTCCAGGACCGTCTGGAGCTCCTGGTCGACGCAGCGGATCAGCGTGGGCCTGTAGACCTTCGCCCCTCCTGAGGGGGTGCGGATGGCCACGGTGACGAACCCGTCCTTCGGGTGCAGTCGGCCATGTGTCACGCATCCGCGCAGGTCGGTGGTGGCCAGCTTGAGTTCGATCACGACCGGCTCGCCGAACAGGAAGGATCCGTTGGAGCGCAGTTCCAGGGTGAGGCCGGAGTTGTCGATGACCGGGTCGTCGAAGAGGTCCACGTCGATCTCGGCCGCTCCCACACCGAACGGGTTGCCGCCCATGATCACGTCACGGTAGAAGCCGTGCCGCAGATGAACGAGCTCACTGTCGGTGAACTGGAAGGGGAAGTCGGCCCAGTAGGCGGCCTCCCCGCCGGGTGCCGGCGGTGGCGGCTGGTAGTTCTGCACGTAGTTCATCCAGGACCGGTCTCCGAACCCGCCGTTCGGGCCGAGCGGTTGTGGCGGGTTGGCGAGATTCTTCTGCCAGGAGTGCAGCAGGTTGAAGGCGTGCCCCAGTTCGTGGACGTGGGTGCGCAACTGCGCCCGCCGGCTGGCCGGGTCTTCGCCCTTGATCGCGTCGTGGAACGCCGCGAAGCCCTGTCTTTGGAAGGCCCCGCCGGCATCGAACATGATGCCCCGGATACCGTCCTTGACGTACGAGGTGGCGAGCAGTTGCCACACCTGCCACCGGGGAGCGTCCCGCCAGAGGCTGAAGTGGTTGACCATGGCGTTGTGCAACTCCGCGTCGCTCCACCTCTGGTCCGGGCCGGCGGCATCGGTGGGAATGACATTGGGCGTCCCGGCGATCTGGATCTCGATCCCCGCCTCCGCGTACGCGGCAGGCACGGTCAGGACACGTGCCGGACTCGAAGGCGGTCGTGGCAGGGACCCGGTGTCGTACGAGACGAACGGGACCGTTCCCGCCACGGAGTCCTGTTCGAGCTGGACGCTGCGGAAGTGCGGTGAGACGAACGAACACAGGTAACTCGCGCTGGGACCCCCGCCATCGTTGGAGAACTTGACGGTGGCCGGGCCCGGCGTGACAGCTCCGGTCGTGCTCCGGACCACGGTCACTTCGACGTGCGGGGATATGACGGGAAAGCTGAACTTCCCCTGTCCGGAGAGTTTCACCGAGCCCTCGGAGGCGGTGGCGGTCGGCGCCTCCACCACGAACGAACCGACGTAGTTGGTGGTCGCTCCGCTGGTCTGGAAGAAGTCTCCGCTGATCCGTTTCAGGGGCCGCGGACCGTCCACATCCACGCGCAGTTCGAGCTGTGTCGCGACTCCGGCGCTGCGGTAGCGCCCACTGACGGTCGTCCCTACCGGCGAACCGTCCGCCTGCGACGCGGCTTGTGCCTCGAGTCTCGCCACACGGGCCCTGAGCTGGAGCATGTCCTCGGCCTCCGCATCCACGAGCACGGATTCCGCACCCCTGCCCTGCTCAACCCTCTGCGTCAGCTCTTCGAGAACGTTCCTCTCGGCCGGCTGGGCCGGTCCGTCCAGCGTCGTGGGGTCCGAGATGATGGACATGGCTGCTCACTCCTTGCCGGATTCGATCGAGCGGTCGTCCGTGCGAGCGGGGGTGCTCGACCCGCGCGGTGCTCGATTCAGCCCGCGAAGAGGGCGAGGTACGTGGCTACGTGACCACCCGCCGATGAGCGACCCGGGGAGGAGTACTGCGCCGGGCCGGTATCACCAGCGTCCGTCCGCTGCGAGAGGGCCGCAACCGGGCACGGCACGCCCCGGCGGGGTATGTCAGACGGTTCCGACGGCGCGGGGGCCGGGTCCGGTGCTGCACTGCGGCTCCCAGCCGTCCGGCGGCCCGGACGGGCCAAGGGGGAACTGGGGTCCTGCCCCGACGACTTCGGGAAGTGGGAGGCCGGCGCCTTCGTGAACGTCGTACGCGTTCTACCAGCGGCTCAAGGAAGGCCGGCCGGCGTACGAGGGCATCAGCGGGCTGCTGGATCTGCACCGGGAGGAACTGGTCAGGCTCGGCAAGCGGTTGGTGCAGTGGTTCGAGGCGCTGGTCGACCAGCCGTCGGAGGATCCGGAGCGGCGGCAGTCCAACACGGCCTGGGATGCCGGCCGCCTCGAACACCGCTTCTCCGTGCATCTGGACGGCACGGGCGGCGAGCCGGAGCGGGTACTGACCGCCCCCGAGTACCCCGGCGGGACACTGGACTGGCACGCCTTCTCGGTGGCCGCCGCGGCGGGGGACGGGGAGGCACCGGAGGTGGTCACCGAGGCCGCGCCCCGGCTCGTGAACCGTACGGTCTTCCCGGCCCCGGTCCGCTTCTCCGGGATGCCGCCGCCCCGCTGGTGGGCGGTGGAGGACGGCCGGATTAACTTCGCCGCGGTCCGCCCGGACAGTACCGACCTGGCCCGGCGGATCTTCCTGGAGTTCGCGCTCGTCTACAGCAACGACTGGTTCACGCTGCCCTGTGATCTGCCGGCGGGAACCCTGGGGTCACCGACGTGGTCGGGGAGCAGCTCTGGATCGAGCCGGCCGGCTCGGGCGGGGACGGCAGTACTTCGTCAACGGGGAGGAGGCCCCGCAGGCCGCACCAAGGTCGCCCTCACGTACAACCGGACCCGCCGGCACGACGGCCGTGTCGCGCTCTGGCTGAGCGTCCGCACCCACGCGGGCCGCGGCGAGGGCTCCAGCGGCCTGACCTTCGACTACCTCGCCGACACCCGGCCGCCCGGCGGGCCCGCGCCCGGCCTGCCCGGCGGGGCGTAGGGCGGCTGCCCGCACGCCTTCCGCGGCTCCGTGCTGCTCCCAGGCGGCCGCCGATCCGAACCGTGCCGCCCCTTGAGCCCTCACGGCAAAGGGGCGGAAAGAGCCCACCCGCTTCTCGCGGATCCCGATTGCGCGGTGCACGGCCGCCAGCCGCTTCTCCGCATCCTCTAAGGGACTCTTTCCGTCGATTTAATGAAAGCACGCCCGGCGCCTGGGGCATAGGGCCGACCGGCACCCCGTGGCCCCCTGGGGGCCTACCCACCAGCGGGTGGCGGCATCGACGCGCGGAGGTACACCGCCGGCCGGCTGATGACCGTACCGGCGGTCACCGTGACCAAGGACGCGGCATCGGTGACACCGAGGCTAAGGGCTGTCCCGTAATCCCCGGCGGGCGCACGACGCCGGCTACGGCACCTCGCCACGTTGTCGGAACGCCCGAATACGCCCAGTATGGGGGCGCCCCTCCGCCTTGCGATGCACCGCATCCGACGCCGTGCGCTGACCCACCGGGGATTACGGGACAGCCCTTAGGGGGCGAGGTCCCGCCTCATCAGCAAGGTGTGCGCCGCGACGAGGCCCAGGACCCCGACGCCGACGAGGACGCCCAACTGCGGCCACAGCACGTGCCCCTGGGCCAGCGCGTCACTCGGGGTGTAGTAGTGGAACGGGCTGATGTAGCGCAGCGGCGCCGCCCTCGACCAGGCCAGAGCGATGAAGTTCACCGCGAAGCCCACGGCCCCGAACGCAATGGTCGCGCCGATCACCTGGGCCCGTCTCCGGCCCCAGGCCGACACGGCCAGGGCCGGTCCCATGATGCACAGGGCGAAGCCGCAGCCCATGACCCCGGCGGCGAACACTCCCCCGAGCGGGACCTCTTGGCGGATGTCGGGCGACAGCGCCACGCCGGCCGCCACCGTCAGCGTCGCGGCCGTGTTCAGAGCGAGCGCCGCGAGCCCCACCGCGACCGTACGTTCGGCCAGCAGTCGATGCCGGGACACCGGGCGCACCATGATCAGCTCGATCGTCCCCGACTCCACGTCCGCGGCGACGGCCGCGGCGGCGAGCGAACCGATCGCGGTGAGCTGCATGGCGATCCAGAACGGGTGCACCAGTCCTGCTCCCAGCAGCCCGGGATAGCTCGCGAGCGACACGTCCCCGCTGGACCCGCTGAACGCCCGCAACGCCGAAGGCGGCCCTTTCCCGTTCCCGGAGAACAGCTGGCCCTCCGGGATCGTGTTGGCCACCACGACGATCAGCGCTTCGAAGACCACCATCCCGATCACCAGGGCGGACAGCATCCTCCGGCGCCGGTGCAGCGCCAGCCACAACAGCGGCCACCGGGACTTCACGGTGACTCCCCCGCGTCGCCCTCCCTGTACAGATCCAGGAACGCCTCGTCCAGCCCGGCCTCCTCCACGGTGACGTCGGCCACCGCCAGCTCCAGCAGCCCCTTCAGCGCGCCGACCACCTCGCTGGGAGGTACGAGCAGCTCCACCCGGTCGCCCGCCCACTGCGGCGACCATTGATCGGCACGGCCCAGCGGCCGGGGGCCCGTACCGTCACCGAAAGTGAGCCGGATCCTTCGGGCCCGCGCCTCACGCAACGCCGCCACGCTCTCCACGGTCACCAGCCGCCCGTCCCGTACGATCGCGACGCGCCCGCAGGCCCGCTGCACCTCGGGCAGTACGTGGCTGGACAGCAACACGGTCTGCCCGTCTGCCGCAGCCTCTGCCATCAGCTCGTAGAACGTTTCCTGCACCAGGGGATCAAGCCCCTCCGTCGGCTCGTCCAGCAGCACGAGCCGCGGATCGTGCTGCAATGCCTGCACGAGGCCGATCTTCTGCTTCATGCCCCGCGAGTACTCGCCCACCGTCCGGCGCAAGACCGCCGGGGTGAGCCCCAGCCGTTCGCACAGCTCTCCGCGGCGCCCCGAGGGCACACCTTGCAGTGCGGAGAGCAGGTCCAGGGTCTGCTCGCCCGTGAGCTCCGGATACAGCCTCAGCTCCCCCGGCAGGTACCCGACCTCGGGAGCAACCCGGCGGTGATCGGCGATGGGGTCCAGTCCCAGAACCCGCGCCCGGCCCGCCGTCGGCCGCAGCAGCCCGGTCAAACACCTCAGCGTGGTCGTCTTGCCGGCCCCGTTGGGCCCGAGGAAACCGAACACCTCCCCGGCCCGCACGTCGAGCGTCAGCCCGTCGATGCCGACCACGTCCCCGTACCGCTTGGTCAGCCGACTCAGCTCGATGGCGGACCCGGTGCCCATGGAACCAGTCTGTCTCCGTCCTCCAGCCCGCGCCCCCGGGAACCAGGCCGTTCGTCTCGGCGCTCAGCCGGATTCTGCGATGACTCCGCGGAGCGTGGCCGCGGCGCCCGACCGGACGGCTTCGACGGCACTCTGGTGCACGGCCCGGCTGGCTTGTTCGCTGGCGCAGGGCAAGGGGCTCCCGGTCATGGTGCACCAGTCTGCAGCGCCACTGTTCTGCACCGAAATGTGGGCCTGTCCGTTCTTCCAAGTGGTGCGTACGCTCACCTCGCCGGTGAGGATCCCGGCCTCGTCGGTGCGGACGCCACCCGCCCCGGTGAAGATTCCTGCCGTCGTCCACGTCGGAGTCATCACGTGGCCCCTTCCTCGGTGCTTCGCAAGGCCCCGCACGGCCATGCTCCACCGGGCGGGGGAAGCCGTGCCGAGCCGTGACCGAGCCCCGGAAAATGGTCATACACGACATACAGTATTGCTCCGGCAGAGCGGTTCGGCCGCTCGTCGGTACGGCGTCGTATGGCCCGGCACGTGCCGTCAACGGTGTCGGCGGCCCGCACGACGGCCTCGGCGGGGCTTTCGGGACCGACTCCATGCCCCCAGGGAGCGTGTCCATGGAGCGGCACGAGCACCTGAGACCTCAGGTGTGCCGGGGGGGAGCTGCCGGTCGTCCTCGGCATCCGTGCGTCAGCCGGCGTGGATGTGGGGGCGTCGGGCGCGGTCCGGTTCGGCTTCGCGGATGACCTCGCGGGTGACGGGGGCGACCTCGCCCTGACCGAAGAGGAAGAAGCGGAAGAAGTTGGCCATCGGGTTGCCCTCGGTCCACTCGAAGTAGATGTGGGGGCGCTGGCCCGTCTCGTCCCGTACGTACAGGAGCAGCGCGGCCAGGGCGTTGGGGATGCTGGAGCTCTCCAGGGTCAGGACGCGGTAGCGGTCGTGCAGCACCTCGCCCCGTACGCGCATGCTGGATTCGAACTCGGATGCGTCCAGGACGGTGACCTCGACGAACATGACGTCGTCCTCGGCCGGGATGTCGTTGTCCGCGCGGATCTGCTGCTTCTTCTGCCGGTACTCCTCGGCGTCCCGGCTGTCGGGCTCGTTGGCGATGAAGCGGATCGTGCGGTTGGCGGTGTCGCGGATGAAGCGTTGGGCCATGTCGTCCAGCTCGACGTCCGTGACGCGCAGTTCGAAGACGCGGGCGAGGCGGGAGAGCAGGGAGAGCGCCATGATGCCCGCGATGAAGCAGGCACCGATCTTCACGCCGTCGGGGCGTTCGACGACGTTGACGGCGGTCGTGTAGACGAACACCGCCGAGATCACGCCGAAGGCGATGGTCCAGCCCCGCTGACCGGCCTTCCGGGCGGCGATGGTCACGGCGACCGCCGCCGAGGTGATCAGGACCAGGACACCGGTCGCGTACGCACCGCCCTGCGCGTCCACGTCCGCGTCGAAGATCCAGGTCACCAGGAACGCGATCAGGGTGAAGACGATGACCATGGGGCGCAGGGCACGGGCCCAGTGCGGGGCCATGCCGTAGCGGGGCAGGTAGCGCGGCATCAGGTTGAGCAGGCCGGCCATCGCGGAGGAGCCGGCGAACCACAGGATCAGGATCGTGGAGACGTCGTAGACGGTGCCGAAGGTGGGGCCGATGTACTCGTGCGCGAGGTAGGCGAGCGCGCGGCCGTTGGCCTCGCCGCCCGGCTGGAACGCGGCGGGCGGGATCAGCAGCGTGGTGATGAAGCTACTCGTGATGAGGAAGACGCTCATGATGAGGGCCGCGGTCGTCAGCAGCTTCTTGGCGCCGCGGATCCGGCCGGCGGGCTTCTCCTCGGTGTCACCGGAGTCACCCTCGACATGCGGCATGACGGCCACACCGGTCTCGAACCCGGACAGGCCGAGCGCCAGCTTCGGGAACACGACGAGGGCGATGGCGATCATCATGAGCGGATTGCCGTGCTCGGCCGTCAGTGCGGCCGTCCAGTCGGTGATGACGTGCGGTTCGCTGAGCACCTCCCACAGGCCCACCACCACGACGACGACGTTCAGGGCGAGGTAGGTCGCCACCAGGAACACCGCCACGCCGATGGCCTCGCTGAACCCCTTGAGGAAGACGGCACCGAGCAACGCGATCATGATCAGGGTGATCAGGACCTCGTTGCCGTGCAGGGTGCTGGTGAGGTGCGGGTTCTCCACCAGGTGCGCGGTGGCGTCGGCAGCCGAAAGGGTGATGGTGATGAGGAAGTCGGTCGCCGCGAACCCGAGCAGGGTCAGGACGAACAGCTTGCCCTTCCAGAACGTGAGCAGCCGCTCCAGCATGGCGATCGAACCCTCGCCATGCGGGCTCTCCTCGGCGACCCGCCGGTAGACCGGCAGGGCGCCGAAGAGGGTGAGCACCACGAGCACGATGGTCGCGAGCGGCGACAGCAGGCCGGCGGCGAGCGCCGCGATGCCGGGCTGGTAGCCGAGCGTGGAGAAGTAGTCGAGACCCGTCAGGCACATGACCCGCCACCACGGCCGCCCGTGGGGCTGGGCCGCCGCCTCCTTGGCGGCGGGCGAACCGGTCTGCGCGGTCAAGCCTTCCAGCAGCCACGCGCGCAGGCGCGAAGTGCGGGCAGGGGTGGCCATCGTGGGGTGCTCCTGTCGTACGGCAAAGAATCAGCCATCGACGTCGACGGCTGAGCCAGCGTACGCAGTTCGATCACTAATGCACGCGATGAGAGCAATCCTGACGCGTCCTTAACGCCGGATGGAGACCCTTGCGGCGCAGTGCGCTGCCCGAGGCCGGGGATGGTGGATACCAGCAGGTCGGTGCGCTTGATGCCCACCAAGGCAGGACCAGGCCGCCGAGACCGTCCCGAGGGCGAGCGGGATGAGGACGCCGTAAATGAGTCGTGAACACCACCGGCACCGGCCGTAGCATCGGTGCGTTTGCTGTGATCTACGTGGTTCACGAGGGGGAAGTCATGGGCATCGGCGGCAGGCAACGGGGGAGGTTCTTGGCCCTTGTTGCGGGTGGGGCGGTTCTTGCCTCGGGTGCGGGGCTGTACGGATTGAGCGCGACGGGCAGCTGGCCGTTCAGCGCGAGCTATTGCTGGGGGGCGTGGCAGGAGGACAGCGGTCCGTCCTTCCTCGGTGACGAGGCGCTCGGCAAGTCCGGCTCCGCGCGGCGGGCCACCGAGTCGGCACCGCCCTCGCTCACGAGGCCGACCGCCACGTGCACGGTCACCGTCACCTCGTCGGTCGCCGATGACGACTCCACCGACCCGCTCACCTTCGATGAGCGCGTCACCCTCGCGTACGGCCCCGTCCCGGCCCCGGCCGAGGAACGCCGTGCGTGGATAGCCCACTTCTTCGACGGTTCGGCTTCTGCGTTGCCCGACGGACTGAACGGGCTGGTCGGCGGCGATCGGGCCATGCTGGTGCTGCCCGAGGCCTGTGATGTGGACGGCAGACCGTCCGCGGTCACGATCCGGAGCGAGAGCTGGGGCGACGGCCACCTGGGGAAGAAGGCCATGCCTTTCACCATCGGAAACCGGATGGACGTCGCCCGGATGCTGCTGGACGCGGCCGGCACCGCTGCGTCGAAGGCGGGCTGCAAGCCCGGAAAGCCGCTGCGTCTGTCCTCGCCGATGGTGGTCACCGCGGAGAAGGACGAGAGGGCCTCCACTCCCCTGTGCAGGATTCCGGGGGTGACTTTCGAGTTCGGGAAGGACTCCGCCTATCAGCAGCAGGTGGGCGTGGTCGGTGAGCGGCTCCAGACCTGTTCGGTGGTGTGGCGCTCACGGGGGGTGCCCGATGAGCCCGCGGCGCAGTTCGTGATGGCGTCCGAGCCCCGCATGGTCGCACTGTTCGACGGGCTTCCCGAAGGCAACGGCGCGGGACTTGTGCGGGCCACCTGCGACGGCCGGCGAACCGTGTTCTACGGGAACGTCGAGCCCGGCCTCAAGGGCCGAAGCCGCCCGGACGACCAGCAGGTGTTCGCGAACTTCACCGCGTCCGTGAGCAAGCGCATCGGGTGCCTGGCCGGGGAGAGCCGGTGACCGCGGACGGAAAGGGCGCCGGACCGGAAGAGAACACCGTGGCCGACAACGAGGAGAGCGTGGCACCCGCAGTGGACAGCGAAACGACCCCGGCCGGTCAGCCGGACCAAGGGCAGCAGGAGCAGGAGCAGAAGCAGGGCCAGGAGCAGGAGCAGGACCGGGAGCAGGAGCGGGTTCCCTCTCCCGCGCGGCCCTCTCTGGTGCGCCGGCTGCTACGGAACCGCACCGTCCGGGCCACCGTCGCGGGCGTCCTGGCCGGCGGCCTCCTCGGGGCAGGCGCCGTCGCCTGGCGTACGGACACCCTGCCGCTGCTCGGCCCCGCCCCCTGCTGGGACTCCCTCAGCGACGCGACCGTGTCCGCCCTCTTCGGCGACCGCAGGACAGAGGTCGAGGAGCAGACGCTGCAGACCGACCCCCGCGGTCCCGGGCTGTCCTACGGCCAGTGCCGCATCACGAGTTACAAGGACGACAGGGCCAGCAGGCAGCTGACCGTACGGGTGCACAAGCTGGACGGTCTCCACGGAAGCGACGGGCGGCAGTGGCCCGAGGAGTTCCTCGCCGCCGGCATGGTGGCGCTCGGGGAAGGCCTGCCGGGCATGGCCTCCTCCTCCCGCGCCTGGCTGGCGCTTCCCCAGTCCTGTACCGGCAGGCCCGGCCAGTTCGAGGGCCCGGTCGTGGTCGACGTCGGCATGGGGCCTGCGGGCCTTGACGTCTCGTCGGAGTACGAGAGCGAGGACCGCGCCGCTCTGGCGCACGCTGCGGTGGATACGGCCAACGGAGTCATACGCGACCTGGGCTGCTCCGGTGCCTACCGGTCTGCGGACCTGCCGAAGGACGTCGTCGCGTGGCGGGGCACACAGCCGGACGCCTTCTGCGGGATCAAGGGCCTCGCCCTCCCGGCCGCCTACCGCGAGAGCCTGTCACGTGCCCGGGTCAGCGGCGACGGCGGCCCTGCCCGGATCTGCGAGGCGGCCGGCAGCTACCCGCGGGCCGCGGTCCGGATGACGACGGTCGTGGACCCGGCGCTGGCCGAGGTCTTCTCCCAGGATCTGCTCAAGGGCGGCTCGACCTTCAAGGGCACCAACGGGTTCGGGTCGTTCAACGTGAGCCGGGCCGTGTACCGGGCGCGGTGCCAGAGCGGGGACGTGATCTTCATGCTGGAGCAGAAGGACCGGTTCGGGGAGCAGGACTTCACGTTGGTCCGCGACCTGCTGCCCGCCTATGTCGAGGCGGAGTCCAGCCGTATCGGCTGCGGCCAGGAGAATGTGACCCTGCCCCGCGGCTGATCCCGCTCAGTCCTGCTCGATCCCCGCCTCTCGGCTCCATGCGCGGTACGCCTCCAGAGCCGTGGGCAGGGTCGGGTAGATGCGGGCTGCGCCCACCGAGGCGGTCAGGCCGTAGGCGTCGAGGTCCTCGCGGAGATCCTGCTTGACCCGGGCCAGGGCGAAGACGATTCCGCGGTGCTCCAGTTCCTGACGGAGCGCGTCCACGGCGTCGAGGGCGGTGATGTCCACCTCGACGTTCGCCTCCGCGTTGAGGAGGAACCAGCGGGCCGGCGGGCTCTGTTCGTCGACCGCGGCCAGGGCGCGACGGTGGAAGTTCTCCGCGTTGGCGAAGAAGAGCGGCGAGTCGTAGCGGTAGACCACCAGCCCCGGGACGGTCCGCGCCGTCGGGTAGTCGTCCACGTCGTGCATGCCGGCGAGCCCGGCCACCAGGCCCTCCACCGCGTCGTGCGGACGGGCCACGCGGGCGAGCAGCTCGACGACCGACAGCGCCACCGCGACGAGGACGCCGTACAGGATGCCGAGGACGAGTACGCCCAGCAGGCATCCGACCGCCAAGAGGAGTTCGCGACGCCGGAAGGCCGCGAGGCGCCGGAACTCGCCGACGTCGATCAGGCGGACGGCCGCGTAGACGACGATGGCGCCGAGGGCGGCGCTCGGAGTGTGGGCCAGGAGGGAGCCCAGGAAGAGCAGGACCATGACTACCGCGAGCGCCGCGAACAGCGAGTACGCCTGGCTCCGCGCTTTCGACGACCGGGCCAGGGCGGTGCGGCTGGCGCTGCTGCTGACCGGGAACCCGTGCAGGACACCCGCTCCCAGGTTCGCCGCCCCCATGGCCAGGAGTTCACGATTGGGATCCAGCGCAGCCGGATCGCCGCGGTCCGCAAAGGCCCGTGCGGTCAGGATCACGTCGGAGTACCCGACGAGGAGGACGCCCAGCGCCGGGAGCAGCAGCTGCGGCAGGTCGCCGAGCGGCGGGAGCGCCGGCGCCGGCAGCCCGGAGGGCACGGGTCCGATCACGGCGATCCCGTACCGGTCGTCCAGCCCGAACGCCGCCACCACGGCCGTGGCGAGGACGAGGGCGAGCAGGGGGCGCGGCACCAGGCGCCAGTGCCCCGGCGCCGCGAAGAGCACGGCCAGGACGGCGGCGGCCAGGGCGACGGTCGGCCAGTGGACGTGTGTGAGGTTCTGGACGAAGGAGTACAGCTGCGGGAAGAAGTCCGAACCCGTCGTGCGCACTCCGGTGAGCCGGGGCAGCTGGTCGACGATCATGATCAGCGCGACACCGGCGAGGTAGCCGACGAGGACGGGCCGTGAGAGCAGGTCGGCCAGGAAGCCGAGTCGCACGGCCCAGGCCGCCAGGGACAAGAGGCCGACGGCCACGGCGAGGGCGGCCGCGAGGACCGCGTACCGGCCGGGGTCGCCGCCGGCCAGCGGCCCCACAGCGACAGCGGTCATCAGCGCTGTGGTCGACTCGGGTCCGACGGAGAGCAGTCGCGAGGAACCGATCAGCGTGTAGAGGACCATGGCGGGCAGGACGGCCCAGAGCCCGGCCACGGGTGGCAGCCCGGCCACACCCGCGTACGCCATGACCTGCGGCACCAGATAGGCGGCGACGGTGACCCCGGCCAACGCGTCCCGCCCGAGCCACGACCGGCGGTACCCCCGCAGACCGGGGGGCGACAGGGACGGCCTTCCGTTCGCGGACATCGCACTCCTCGCTGGTGGACCACTCGGCGTTCCGTGTCGGCGCCCGCCCCAATTTCAGCGGTTCCCGAGGGTGGCCGCATGGTCGGGTACCACGGTCTGCAGTTCCTTGGACGGGCGCTCGTAGCCCGTGGAACGGGGACGGGGCGGCAGGGTGAGTGACGGCAGAACCACGTCCGCGTACGGGACCGAGGACAGCAGGTGGGCGATCATGTTGAGTCTGGCGCTGCGCTTGTCGTCGCTCTCGACCACGTACCACGGGGCGTCCACCGTGTCCGTGTGGACGAACATCTCGTCCTTGGCCCTGGAGTAGGCCTCCCAGTGCGTCAGGGACTCCAGATCCATCGGAGAGAGCTTCCAGCGCCGCAGCGGGTCCTCCGCCCGGCGGCGGAAACGCTCCTCCTGAACCGCGTCGCTCACGGAGAACCAGTACTTGCGGAGCAGGATCCCGTCTTCCACCAGCATCCGCTCGAACGCCGGGCACTGGCGCAGGAAGCGCTGGTGCTCGGCGGCCGTGCAGAAACCCATGACGTGTTCCACTCCGGCGCGGTTGTACCAGCTGCGGTCGAAGAGGACGATCTCGCCGGCGGCGGGCAGGTGCTCGACGTAGCGCTGGAAGTACCACTGGGTGCGCTCCCGCTCCGTCGGCTTGGGCAGGGCCGCGATGCGCGCCACGCGGGGGTTGAGGTGTTCGGCGACGCGTTTGATCGTGCCCCCCTTGCCTGCCGCGTCGCGGCCCTCGAAGACGACGACGAGGCGGGCACCTTCCACTCGCGTCCATTCCTGGAGCTTGACCAGCTCCGTCTGGAGCCGCAGCAGTTCGTTCTCGTAGACCGCCTTCTTGAGACCCATGGCCGTCTCCTCCCGCTCGTCGTCCGGTGCTGCGATCAAGTCAGTCACGGCCGACGCCCGCGGGCAACGATGCCCTTCGCGCCCGGGCGTGTCGATACGCTGGTCCCGGACGGGGCGGACGGGCGGACAGGTGGAGGAGCAGCACGTGGGTGTGGCGGATCCGTTGACACAGGTGCCGCGGATGCGGCTGGACGAGCTGCTCGACGAACTCCAGGTGCGCATCGACGCCGTGCGCGGCACCCGGGACCGGGTACACAGCCTGCTGGAGGCCGTCGTATCGGTGGGTCGGGAGCTCGACCTGGCCCAGGTGCTGCGGCGGATCGTGGAGGCGGCCGCGCTGCTCGTGGACGCGGAATACGGCGCGCTGGGTGTCATCGGCCCGGACGGCCGGACGCTCGCCCAGTTCCTCACCGTGGGGCTCACCGAGGAACAGATCGCCAGGATCGGCCCGCTGCCGGCCGGTCACGGCCTGCTCGGGGAGGTCATCCGCCACCCGGAACCCTTGCGCCTCACCGATCTCGGCGCCCACTCCTCGTCCTACGGATTTCCGGCCCATCATCCGCCCATGCGCACGTTCCTCGGCGTGCCGATCCGCGTGCGCGACGAGGTGTTCGGGAACCTCTATCTGACCGACAAGCGGGGCGGCGTCGATTTCGACACCGAGGACGAAGCGGTGATCTCCACCCTCTCGGTCGCGGCGGGCGTGGCGATCGACAACGCCCGGCTGTACGAGGGGTCGCAGCGCCAGCAGCGGTGGCTGAAAGCCAATGCGGAGATCACCGAGAGCCTGCTCTCCGGCAGCTCCCGCGCGGCGGTGCTGGAGCTCATCGCCCTGCGGGCCCAGGAGATCACCGGTGCCCGGCTCGCGGACATCGCCATGCCGGTCGCCGGCGCCGAGGGCCTGGTCGTGGAGTTCGCGGCCGGTGCGGACAGCGAGGCGCGGCAGGGGCTCGTGGTCCCGTTCGCGGGAACGATCTCCGGAACGGCGCACCAGACCGCCCGGTTCGTCGCGTCCGCACATGCCTCGGACGATGAACGCTACGGCGCCGATGTCCAGGTACGGGACGGGCTGGGCCCTGCCGTCGCGGTCCCGCTCGGGACCACGGGCGGGGAGAGCAGGGGTGTCCTGCTGCTCGCGCGCCCGGCAGGGGAGCCAGCCTTCGGTGAGGGCGAGCTGGAGCCGCTCGTCGCCTTCGCCGGTCAGGCGGCGCTCGCGCTGGAGCTGGCCGAGCGGCGCCGGGACGCGGAGCAGATAGCGCTGCTGGAGGAGCGCGACCGGATCGCCCGGGACCTGCACGACCTGGCCATCCAGCGGCTCTTCGCCACCGGAATGACCCTCCAGAGCGCCGCACGGCTCGTACAGCACGACGGGGCCGCCGAGCGCGTCAGCCGTGCCGTCGATGACCTGGACGAAACCATCAAGATCATTCGCTCGACGATCTTCGGGCTGCGCACCAAGGACCGCGAGAGCGGCCCCGGCCTGCGGGCCCGCGCGGCCCGTGCCGTCGGCGATGCGGCCACCACCCTCGGTCACCCCCCGCGCCTGAGCATGGAGGGCCTGCTCGACACGGACGTGCCGCCGCAGATCGCCGACCATGTCATGGCCGTGCTGGGCGAGCTCCTCAGCAATGCCGCCCGCCACTCGCAGGCGACCCGGGTCGGGGTGAGCCTCAAAGCCGGGCAGGGCGAGATCGTGCTGACCGTTTCGGACAACGGGACGGGCATTCCGGCCCAGGGGCGCCGAAGCGGTCTGCGCAACCTGGACGAACGGGCTCAGGATCTGGGCGGGACCTTCAGCGTCGGCACACCCGACGGGGGAGGCAGCACGCTCGTGTGGCGGGCGCCGCTCCCCATCTCGCGCTGACGGCACGGCACGGTCATCCCCGGACAGCACGGTCATCCCCGGACAGTGGGCACGAGCCGCGCCTGCGCCGCCTCCAGCCGGAATCCGGTGACGAGGTCGGGGCGGATCCGCAGGGCGTGGGTCGTGGGGCGATCCACCCAGGGACGCAGGCGCGCCGCGTACCGGTCCACCTCGTCGGCATCGGCCACCCGGTACGCGTAGCCGGTGACGACCACGCTCCAGCCGAGATGCGTGTCGGGGTCGATGGCGTCCGCTTCGTACGCGACGACCACGCCGGGGACATCTGCGGGTGCCACGAGGGAGGCGAGCGCTCCGTCGTCGTGGATCCGTACGATGATGTCCTCGCCCTCGACGAGGTGGTTGACCGGGCGGACGGCCGGCAGTGCGTGCTGGGTGAAGACGATGCGCCCCAGGGACACCGTCGCCACCAGCCGGAGCGCCTCGGCCCTGTCCAGCTCCCGCATGCGCCGGGCAGGCGTCGTGTCACGCGCCCGGCCGCCGGCGCGCCGTGTGCCGTCCTGGTCCATGATGCGCACCTTCGTCCGGTCCCGATCGGTCCTCGCGGCTTCCGAGTCACCACCCTCCCTCGCGGTCACCGGGAGGACCAGGGCCGAACGGTCCCCATGCGGAGACGGATTCCGGGGACGTCCGCGATCATGTCACGACGAGCCGCAGTACACGGTCGGCGCCGAGTACCCGTATCGACTTGGCCACCAGCGGCGGCACGTCGCAGAGCTGGAGCCGCGTTCCGTTCGCGCGGCAGCGCAGGTGCACACGGAGGAAGAGCTCGATGCCCGCGCTGTCGCAGAAGGCGAGGCCGGACAGATCGAGGATCAGGTTCCGGTGGCCGGATCCGGCGAGTTCGGCGAGGCGCGGCTCCACCCGCCCGGCCGTGTGGAGGTCGAGCTCTCCGGCCAAGGAGACGCTCAGGTCGGCGCCGTTGCGTGCCACGGTCCTCAGGTCGATCAAGGTGGTCGTCATGGAGCCCTCCATGCTGCGTTTCGCTCTGCGTTCGAGCCGCGCCGTTCCCCGTGCGGCCCCATCTCACCGGACGACGGGCGCGCGCGGGAAGGACCACACGCCCCTCGCACAGGGCCGAAGGTCCCTCTCCGGCGCAGCTGCCGTGCACCCGGCGCGCGGAGCAGGCGGTCGATGAGGGCCGATCGGCCCTGTCCGTCCGGCCCTCCCGGGAGGCAGGATGCTGAGGTTCGTGCGTCCAGGACGAACCCCGGCGAAGGAGTTGCGTCATGACCGACAGCGGTGCCCCGTCCCCCGCGAAGACACCGATCACGGTCTTCCTGCTCGACGACCACGAAGTCGTGCGCCGCGGAGTGCACGACCTGTTGGATGCCGAGCCCGATCTGACCGTGGTCGGTGAGGCGGGGACGGCGGAGCAGGCGCTGATCCGGATTCCCGCCCTGCGCCCCCAGGTGGCGATCCTGGACGTACGGCTCCAGGACGGTGACGGCGTGAGCGTGTGCCGTGAGCTGCGTGCGCGGATGCCCGGGCTGGCCTGCCTGATGCTGACGTCGTTCGACGACGAGGAGGCGCTGCTGGACGCCGTGATGGCGGGGGCTTCCGGTTACGTGCTGAAGCAGATCACCGGAACCGACCTGGTCACCGCCGTCCGTACGGTCGCGGCCGGCCAGTCCATGCTCGACCCCGGCGCCACCACGCGCCTGATGGCCCGGATGCGCGGCGAGGTGTCGGAGGAGGAGCAGGTCCCCGGGCTTCCCGGCTTCACCGACCGGGAGAAGGAGATCCTCGTCATGGTCAGCGAGGGGCTCACCAACCGGGAGATCGGCAAGCGGCTGTACCTCGCGGAGAAGACCGTCAAGAACATCATCTCGCGGCTGCTCACCAAGCTCGGGGTGGAGCGTCGTGTCCAGGCCGCCGTCATCGCCAGTCACGCGCTGACCCCTCCGAGCCGGCATCCCGTCCCGGCCGCCGAATAGAGAGCGTCCAGAGGGCATCCCGGCGGGTGGGGCGGGCGGGGCGCACCGTGCAGTCGCGCGCCCCGCCCCCTGCCTGCCCCCGGAGCGGTCAGGGGTGCGGGACCACCGCGACCGGGCAGGCCGAATGGTGCAGGACTGCATGGGCCACGGATCCGATGCGCATCCCCATCGACGACTCGCGGGCCCGACGCCCGACGACGAGGAGCTGGGCGTCCGAGGCGGCCGACAGCAGTACGTGGCCCGCGCTGCCCTGCTCCACGTGCAGGGCGGTCTCCACCTCGGGGTACCTCAGCCGCCACGGCTCCAGCGCCTGCTCCAGCGCGGCCGTTTCGTACTGCTCCAGGCCGCCGAACTGGTCGGCGATCCACATCGATCCGGGGCTGTAGCCGTAGACCGGGGGCAGGCTCCAGGCGCGGACGGCGCGGAGCGGGGCCTTGCGGGCGGCCGCTGCCTCGAAGGCGATCCGGAGTACTTCGGCGGACTCCTCCACACCGCCCTGCTGGCCGACGACGACCTCCCCCTCCTCCGGCACGGCCACGGGCCTCCCGTGCGCGGAGCGGACGGAGACGACGGGGCACTCGGCGGCGGCGATCACCTGCCGGCCGTAGGAGCCCAGCAGGAAGCCGGCCAGGGCGCCGTGCCCGCGAGTACCGAGTACCAGCATCTCCGCGCCCTTGGCGGCGTGCAGCAGGGCCGGCACGGGCGCGTCGGAGAGCACTTCCGCGGTGAGGGTGAGGCCCGGGTACCGGTGGATGAGCTCGCCCTCGGCCTGCTTGAGGATGTCGTCGGCGCGCCGGGCTTCGGCGTCGCGGTTCTGGACCAGCGGGAGTTCGAGCGGTTGCCACAGCCAGGCGTGGACCACGTGCAGGGGCAGGTCACGCCGTACGGCTTCGCGGGCGGCCCAGTCGGCCGCGGCCCGGCTTTCCGGGGTTCCGTCCACTCCGGCAACGAGGGTGCGCTTCACAGGTCTGTCCTCCGTACGGATGCCAGGGCATCGGGTCGGCCAGCAGGGGGTGAGCGGCACCGGCCGGGGGAACCGGCGCCGCTGAACTCACCTTCGCCGTGAAGGGGCTTGTCTCACAGGGGCCGACAGTCCCTCTCCGAGGGCCGGTCCGCCCCTACCGGCACGAGCAGGGTGAGCGCAGAGTGTCGGCATCGGCTCAGTCGACGAACGTCCCGGACCGCCGCACGGAGGAGCGGACATGACCGCGTACCCCATCTCGGAGCTCGACGCCCACTGGCGCGCCGCCAACTACCTCGCGGTCGGCCAGATCTACCTCATGGACAACCCGCTCCTGACCGAACCCCTGCGGCCGGAGCACATCAAGCCGCGGCTGCTCGGCCACTGGGGCACCTCGCCGGGCCTCAACCTCGTCCACACCCATCTGAACCGCGTCGTCAAGGACCGGTCGCTGGACGCCCTCTGCGTCTGGGGCCCGGGCCACGGCGGGCCCGCCGTCCTCGCCAACTCCTGGCTGGAGGGCACGTACACCGAGACCTATCCGGGCGTGACCCGGGACGCGGCCGGCATGGGCACGCTGTTCCGGCAGTTCTCGTTCCCGGGTGGAGTGCCGAGCCATGTCGCTCCCGGGACACCCGGCTCCATCCACGAGGGCGGCGAGCTCGGATACGCGCTCGCGCACGCCTACGGAGCAGCCTTCGACCACCCCGGCCTGCTGGTCGCCTGCGTCATCGGCGACGGCGAGGCCGAAACGGGCCCACTGGCCGCGTCCTGGCACTCGAACAAGTTCCTCGACCCGGTCCACGACGGTGCCGTTCTGCCGGTCCTGCACCTCAACGGCTACAAGATCGCCAACCCGACGGTGCTGTCCCGGATCCCCGAAGCCGAGCTCGACGCCCTGCTGCGCGGCTACGGCCACGACCCGCTGTACGTCACCGGCAGCGACCCGGCCCGCGTCCACCAGGCCATGGCCCGCGCGATGGACCATGCCCTCGACCGCATCGCGCTCATCCAACGGGAAGCGCGGACCGCGGGCTCCGATCCGGGGCGGGAGTACGCGCGCTGGCCGGTGATCGTCCTGCGCACCCCCAAGGGCTGGACCGGCCCGGCGACCGTCGACGGAGAGCCGGTCGAGGGCACCTGGCGGGCCCACCAGGTCCCGCTCGCCGGGGTGCGGGAGAACCCGGAGCACCTGAGGCAGCTGGAGGACTGGCTGCGCTCGTACCGGCCGCAGGAGCTCTTCGACGCCGAGGGCCGGCCGACGGCGCAGGTCCTGGCCTGTGTCCCGGACGGCGAGCGCCGCCTGGGCGCCGTCCCGTACGCGAACGGAGGCCGGTTGCTCCGTCCGCTGCCGCTTCCCCCGCTCGACGCGTACGCCGTCCCCGTCGACAAGCCGGGCGGCACGCTCCACGAACCGACCCGCGTCCTGGGGCACTTCCTCAGCCGGATCATGCGCGATACGGCCGGGCGGCGGGACTTCAGGGTCGTCGGACCGGACGAGACCGCGTCCAACCGGCTGGACGACCTGTACGACGCCACCGGCAAAGCCTGGCAGGCCATGACGGAGGACACGGACCGGAACCTTTCCCGGGACGGCCGGGTCATGGAGATCCTGTCCGAACACGTCTGCCAGGGCTGGCTGGAGGGCTACCTCCTCACCGGCCGCCATGGATTCTTCTCCACCTACGAGGCCTTCGCCCATATCGTCGACTCCATGGTCGGCCAGCACATCAAGTGGCTGAAGACCTCCCGCGAACTGTCCTGGCGCGCGCCGATCGCCTCCCTCAACTACCTGCTCACCTCGCACGTCTGGCGCCAGGACAACAACGGCTTCTCCCACCAGGACCCCGGCTTCGTCGACCACGTCCTCAACAAGAGCCCCGAGGTCGTCCGGGTCTACCTCCCGCCGGACGCCAACACCCTCCTCGCCGTGGCCGACCACGCCCTGCGCAGCCGCGACCAGGTCAACGTGATCGTCGCCGGGAAGCAGCCCTGCTTCGACTGGCTGCCCGCCGAAGAGGCCCGCGTCCACGTCGCGCGGGGGGCCGGCGCCTGGGAATGGGCGGGAACGGACCACGGCGCCCGCGAGCCGGACGTGGTGCTCGCCTGCGCCGGTGACGTGCCCACCATGGAGATCCTCGCCGCCGCGGCCCTGCTCCGCGAGCACCTGCCCGCGCTTGCGGTCCGGGTCGTCAACGTCGTCGACATCGCACGGCTCATGCCCCGGGAAGAGCATCCGCACGCAATGACGGACGCCGAGTACGACGCCCTGTTCACGCCCGACAAGCCGGTGATCTTCGCGTACCACGGCTATCCCTGGCTGATCCACCGGCTCGCCTACCGTCGCACCGGCCACCCGCACCTGCACGTGCGCGGCTACAAGGAGTCGGGGACCACGACCACCCCCTTCGACATGGTCGTCCGCAACGACCTCGACCGGTACCGGCTCGTCATGGACGTCATCGACCGCGTCCCCGGGCTCGCGGGCCGCGCGGAGGGGCTGCGCCAGACCATGGCGGACCGGCGCATCCGCCACCACGACTGGATCCGGGCCCACGGCACCGACCTGCCGGAGATCACCGACTGGTCCTGGCCCTACTGATCGGCGCGGGATTCGTCCGCGCCCGCCCGGCGCCCGTGATCGCGCGCGAAGGCGTCGAGCGTCTGCCGAAGCGAGCCGTGGGTGTGCAGGAATCGCTGGTCCAGGATGTCGGCGAGGTCTTCGAGCGCGGTGTGCAGCACGGCGGCGGCGAGCCGGGCATCCGGGTGGTGGGCGCCCGCGGCCTGATCGGCGATGTCCAGGGCGTAGCCGATCTGGTGGGCGAGGGAGGTCCGGTCGTCGACGTCGTGGAAGTAGTAGGACTCCGCGTACTGGAGGAAGTCGACCGCGACGACGGAGAACTGCGCGGCGAGGCTGTCCAGCATGGTGGCCCCGGCCGGGGAGTCCACCTGCTCCCGCGACGGACGGGTGCGGCGGAGGTGGGAGAGCCGCAGCGCCAGGGCCCGCCGCCGTGCCAGCGCCGGATAGATCCCCAGGATCCAGGAAACCGTCGCGGTCAGCAGTACGAAGCCGACCAGGGCTTCCGCAGGGGCGAAGACGCGCAGCCATCCCTCGGCCGGTGCGATGTCCCCGAGGCCGAGTGTGGAAGCGGTGACCAGGGAGACGTACACGGCGTCCAGCAGGCTCCCGTACTCGGCGGGGCGGAGCCCGCCCGCGTAGACGAACCCGTCGGGTACGTGCGGCCAGTAGACCAGCGCCCAGCCCGTGACCACCGTCATGGCCCACAGCGCGACGACCGACACCATCGCGAGCGGGCCTGCGAGCCCGGAAGCCCCGCGCCGGGAGGTGAAGGCGGGGGCGAGCCGCCATAGCGTGGTCATGACCAAGCGGCTCAGCCCGCCGTGGCGCGTCGGATGCCACAGGGTGTGGAACACATCCCGCAGGATGAACAGAACCAGGGCCGCGCCCGCGACCGACACCAGCCACTCCATCCGGCACCCCTCGTCCCGTCGCACCCCCCTCAGGCTCCCGTACGGCCCCCTCCACTCGCCGCAGCCCGCGCCGTAGATCGCCATCGGCGAGGCGGGCGCGGGGCCGATGGACCCCCTTTGGGGCCCGTTGAGGGCCGGTCGGCCCATCCCGGGACGCGCTGCGGCCTCGGATACTGAAAACGGACTCGCACGAGGAGGCCCCCATGACCACACAATCCCCCACACGGATCGCCGCCGCGCTGTCGGCCGAGTACCGCACCAGGCTCATGAGCATGGGCAGGGAAGTCGACTTCCCCGATGGGACCCGGCTCTTCAGCGAAGGAGGCCGGGCGGATCGTTTCTGGATCGTGCGGACGGGCGTCGTCGCCCTCGACGTCCATGTGCCCGGCAAGAAGGCGGCCGTGATCGACAATCTCGGTCCCGGCGAGCTGGTGGGCTGTTCCTGGATGCTGGCGCCGCACCGGTGGCGGCTGGGCGCGGAGGCGACGACGCCCGTGCGCACGCACGAGTTCGACGCGGCGGCAGTGCTGGCGATGATGGAAGCGGATCCCGCCTTCGGCGCAGCGATCGGGCGCTGGGTCGCCCAGGTGCTCGCCCACAGGCTCCACGCGTCCCGTGTCCGGCTTCTCGATCTGTACGGCCCGTACGGCAGCGGCACCCACCTGTGAGTACCTCGGCACGCAGGTCCACGATCCACGACACCCCGAAGAGTGTGAGGAGCACGCGATGCCCGCCGCCCGGTACACCGTGAGCGACGTCATGAGCCACACGGCCGTGGCCATCGGCCGCGAGGCCTCGTACAAGGAGATCGTCGAGCTCATGCAGCAGTGGAAGGTCAGCGCCGTCCCCGTCCTGGAGGGCGAGGGCCGCGTCGTCGGGGTGGTCTCCGAGGCCGATCTACTGCCGAAGGAGGAGTTCCGGCAGGACGACCCCCGGCTTCCCGATCAGCTGGAGGAGGCGTCCAAGGCCGGCGGTGTGCTGGCCGAGGAGCTGATGTCGAGCCCGGCCGTGACCGTGCACCCCGACGCCACCATCGCCGAGGCGGCGCGGATCATGGCCCGCAAGCGCGTGAAGCGCCTTCCCGTCGTGAACGCCGAGGGAATGCTGGAGGGCATTGTGAGCAGGAGCGATCTGCTCAAGGTGTTCCTGCGTCCGGACGAGGAGATCGAAGAGGAGATCCGCGACGCGGTTCTCGCCGAGCTCGCTCCCCCGGCACACGTGGAGGCATCGGTACGGGAGGGCGTCGTCACCCTGCGCGGATCGCTCCGTGACCGCGCCCTGGTGCCGCTGATGGCCCGCGCCGTCCGCGCCGTCGAGGGTGTCGTGGACGTCCGTATGGAAGAGGAGGGACAGGCCGCCGAAGCGGTCTGAGGTCACCGTTCCACGGCGCCTCGCCCCCGGGTGCGCCACGAGGTACATGTGTCCGCTACCTGCGACAATTCGTACGAGACGTACGCAGAGCGGATCGACCACAGGGGCGTACATGTCCGACGCACCGGCGGCCTCGGCCGCGGGGCCCATCAAGGTCTTCCTCCTGGACGACCACGAGGTCGTACGCCGCGGACTGCACGACCTGCTGGACGCGGAGCCCGACATCGTGGTCGTCGGCGAGGCGTCCACCGCCGAGCAGGCGCTGGCCCGCGGGCCGGCGCTGCGCCCGGACGTCGCCGTGCTCGACGTCCGGCTGCCCGACGGCGACGGCATCACCGTGTGCCGTGAGCTGCGCTCACACATGCCGGATCTGGCGTGTCTGATGCTGACCTCGTTCGACGACGAGGATGCGCTACTGGACGCGATCATGGCCGGTGCGGCCGGCTACGTCCTCAAGCAGATCAAGGGGTCCGACCTGGTTTCCGCCGTACGGACGGTCGCGACGGGGCAGTCGATGCTGGACCCCGCGACGACCGCCCGCCTGATGCACTCCCTGAGGGACCCGGAGCCCGCGAGAGCGCCGGCGGACGCCCGTCTGGCCGGCCTCTCGGAGCGAGAACGTTCCGTGCTCGAACTGATCGGCGAGGGCCTCACGAACGCCCAGATCGCCAAGCGGCTGTACCTGTCCGAGAAGACGGTCAAGAACCACATCTCCCGGCTGCTCGGCAAGCTGGGTGTGGAGCGCCGGGTGCAAGCCGCCGTCATCGCCGCCCAGGTCCATGAGCACGAGCACGAGCACGACCACGGCAAGGGTCAGCGCTGACCGGCTGCCGGCAGCGGGACCCGCCACTCCAGCTCGGTCCCCCGGCCCGCCTGTCCGTGAGCCGGTACGGTCGATACGGTCAGCTCTCCCCCCAGTAGCTCGGCGCGCTCGGCGAGGTTGCGCAGTCCGCTGCGCCGGCCACCCTCCGGGATGCCGATCCCGTTGTCGCCGACCACGACCGTCAGGACGCCTTCGCCGGCCGTGATGGAGACCTCTGCCCGGGTGGCCCGGGCATGCCGGGCCACGTTGGCGAGTGCCTCCCTGATCACGGCGAGCACCTCGTCCGCGACCGGCGGCGGTACATCGGTGTCGATCAGGCCTTGCATCCGCAGGGCCGGCGCGAAACCCAGCGCCGTCGCGGCCTCGTCCAGGGTCTGGACGGCGCGGAGCCTGAGCTTCGGAGCCGCTGCGGACACCTCGCGCTCACGGAGTCCGAAGATCGTGGAGCGGATGATCTTGATGGTTGCGTCCAGGTCGTCGATCGCCCGGGCCAGCCGTTCGGAGGCCTCCGGATGCTCGACGAAGCGCTGGGCGCTCTGCAGGGTCATGCCGGTGGCGAAGAGCCGCTGGATGGCCAGGTCGTGCAGGTCGCGGGCGATGCGGTCGTGGTCCTCCAGCAGGCTCATCTGTTCCGCGTCCCGGCGCCGGTCGGCGAGTTCCATGGCCAGGGCGGCCTGGTCGGCGAAGCCGGGCAGGGTTGCGACCTCGATCCCCGCGAACGCCGACCGGCCGTGTCTGCGGGCCAGGACGAGGACGCCGCTCAGCTTCTCCTTGGTGCCGACGGTGACGGCCACGGCAGAGCCGAACCCCTTCCACTGCTCCGGCCGCACGGTGATCCGCTCGTCGGTCTGGGCGTCGGCAACGATGATCAGCCCGTCCTCCTCACCGAGGGCGGCAGCGGCCAGGGTGCCTTCGCTGCTCGGCAGCACGATGTCGCGATGCGTCCCGGCGCCCTCCCCCAGCGCCAGCGAGCCGCGCAGCTCCCCGCTCTGGCCCAGGAGGTAGAAGACGCCGATGTCGGCGGCGGTGATGTCCCTGGCCCGCTCCAGCATGCCTTCGAGCACCTGGCTCTCGGCCGACCCGGAGAGCAGCGCGCTGGTGAATTCGGAGCTGGCGGCCAGCCAGCGCTCCCGGAGACGGACCTCTTCGAAGAGGCGGGCGTTCTCGATGGCGATGCCGGCCGCCACCGCGAGCGTGGACAGGACCGCCTCGTCCTCCTCGTCGAAGTCGGCGCCGCCCCTCTTCTCGGTCATGTAGAGGTTGCCGAACACCTCCTCGCGGACCCGGATGGGGACGCCGAGGAAGGAGTGCATCGGGGGGTGGTGGGCCGGGAAGCCGTAGGAGGCGGGGTGCTCGGACAGTTCCGGGAGCCGCAGGGGTTCGGGGTGCCGGATGAGTTCGCCGAGGATGCCGTGGCCGGAGGGCAGGTCGCCGATCCGGGCACGGAGGTCGTCGCTGATGCCGACGGGGAGGAACTGGGCGAGCTTGCGGTCGTCGCCGATGACGCCGAGGGCCCCGTATTCCGCGTCGACCAGGACCACGGCCGCTTCGACGATGCCCCGCAGCACCTGGGGGAGGTCGAGCTCACGGCCGACGGACATGACGGCTTCGAGGAGCCCGTTGAGCCGGTCCCGGGTGCCGCGCACCTCGTCCATGCGGACCTGGAGCTCGTCGAGCAGTTCGTCCAGCCTCAGCCGTGGGGCCTTCGGACCCACGGCGGCCTGGTCTTCCCCGCCCATGCGTACCTCCAGCGGCGCCCAGGGGGAATGCACCATGCCTCGATTCCCACCGTAGCCCCGAGCCGTCGTACCCGCTCAGGATGACGGGAGGTCCGAGCGGCCCCGGACAGCGGGAACCGTGATCACGGGGCAGTGTGCCCGGTGCAGCAGCCCGTGGACGACGGATCCCAGGCGCATCCCGCAATAGCCGCCGCGGCCACGGCGGCCCACCACCACGGCGAGGGCGTGTTCGGCCGCCGTCGCGAGTTCCTCCACGGGGTGCCCGGTCAGCACCTCATGGGTGAGCGCGACGTCCGGGTACTTCTGCGACCAGCCGGCCGTGGTCTCGGACAGCATCCGTCGCTGTGCCTGCAGGGCGGCTTCCTCGTCGTGCAGGGGGAAGTGCGGCGGCTGCCACACGGCGATGGCGCGCAGCGCAGCCCCTCGCAGGTCCGCCTCCTCGAAGGCGAGGGCGAGGGCCGCCTTGGAGGATTCGCTGCCGTCGACGCCGACGACGAGGTAGGGCGGCTGCTGGGTGATGTGCTCGGCGTCCCCCACGACCACGACCGGGCAGTGCGCCTGCGCTGTGACCGGGACCACCGTGGAGCCGGCGCTGAGGTATTGCGCGGTCCGGCTCAGGCGGCGGGATCCGAGCACGATCATGTGCGCCTGCCCGGCCGTCCGGCCGATCGTCGAGGCGGGCAACCCGTCGGTCAGCTCGGCGGTCACGTCGACGTCCGGATGCCGCTGCCGAGCCCAGGCGGTGGCGGCCCCGAGATATTCGTCGGCGGCCTGGCGCAGGGCCGTGGTGCGGGGCTCGCCGTCGACGTGGTGCGTGTCGCGCGACGGGGGTGCGGCCATCACCAGGCGAAGCCCGAGCCCCCGGCGGTGGGCCTCGTCGGCGGCCCAGGCCAGTGGCAGGTGCCAGTCCCTGGAAGGGTCGATGCCGACGACGATCCCACGGGCTGCTGCGATGGCCATCAGGACTCGGTCCCGTGCTGTCCGGCCCGGCGCGGGATGAGCTGCACGGGGCAGTGGGCGTGGTGCAGGAGGCTGTGGGTGTGCCACCCGAGGGTGGGTCCCATCGTGCCGGGCGAGCGTCGGCCGCCCATGACCAGCAGGTCGGCGTGGTGCGATGCATCGACCAGGGCTCCGGACACGGAGACGCTCTTGTCGGCCTCCGCCTCCACGGTGAGGTCCGGGAACTCGTCGCGGATCTGCTGGGAAACGGCCGTCAGATGCCGGACGTGCTCCCCCGCGATCGCGTCGACGTCGTCGAGCATGGTCACGACGGTGCCGGCGGACTCCAGGACGTTCCACACGTGCAACAGGTGCAGCTGCGCCTTGCGGATCTCTGCTTCGCGCGCCGCGTACCGGACGCAGCTCAGGTCGTGCTCGTCGCGGACGGCGGCGAGCACCACACCGGTCTCGGCCTCGCTGCCGGTTCCTCTGACCACGATGACGGGGGTCTTCGCTCCCGCCGCGACCTTCAGGCCGACGGAGCCGAGCATGAGGGAGCTGAACCCGCCCAGACCTCGGTTGCCGACGACGATCGTGCCTTGCAGGGCGGCGGACCGGTGCAGGGCGGGAACGGGTGCGCCACGGCTGAGCTCCGTGGTGACGTGCAGGCCGGGGTGCAGCTGCGAGACTGCGGCGGAGATGTCGTCGAGCAGTTCGCGCCCGGCGCTGCGGACGCGCTCGATGGTCTCGGCTGATGCGTACAGGGCCCGGCCGTCGGTGTCGGCCGCGTGGACGATGTGAAGCGGGCGCTCGCGGCGCGCGGCCTCGGCCGCTGCCCACAGCGCTGCCCGGCGGGCGGGCTCCGAGCCGTCGACGCCGACGACGACGGTGCCGAGTTCGGGGCTGATGGCGGTGTCGTTCATGATTCCTCCTCGCCGAGGGCCACTCGGGTCAGCTCCCACGCTGACACCGGGGAGCCCGGCTCGCAGAGGGCCGCTCAGGACCGTCCGGGGGCCAAAGGTCCCTGTCGCGGGCACCGAACGGGAACTTTCACCCCGTGGAGGGTCCGACCGGCCCCCGCCGGGACCCCTTCGGCCCTGCTGGGCCCGCGCCGGCCGGCGGATCATGGATGACCTCGAACGGCTTTCAAGGTTCGTCCACGTGGCTCACGCAGGGTGGCAGGAGGTGCCCGATGAAGCACATCAAGGTGGGAGACCTGATGACCGACGAGGTCGTCTCCGTCGTCTCGGCCACGCCGTTCAAGGACGTCGCGAAGCTGCTCGCGCAGCACGACATCAGCGGACTGCCCGTGTTCGACGACGAGGACCGGGTGGTCGGCGTCATCTCCGAGAGCGACCTGCTGCGCAGACAGGCGGCGGTGCCGGCAGCGAGTGACGCCGAGGAGCGGGCTGCCGTGCCCGAAGCTGCGGCCGTCACCGCCGCCGGCATCATGTCGGCGCCGGCGGTGACGGCCCGTGCCGACGAGACCGCCGCGGAGGCGGCCAGGCTGATGACCCGACGCGGCGTGGAACGGCTCCCCGTCGTGGACGAGGAGGACCGGCTCGTCGGCATCGTGACACGCCGCGATCTGCTGAGGCTCTTCCTCCGGCCCGACGCCGAAATCCGCCGCCGCGTCGTCGACGACGTACTCGTGGGCACGATGGGGCTGAGCGCGGAAGCGGTCGAGCTGCATGTCGTGGACGGCATCGTCACGCTGGAAGGGAGGCTCGAACGACAGAGCCAGGTCCCGGTGCTGATCCGCCTCACCGAACAGCTCGACGGAGTCGTCGCGGTCGCGGCCCGTCTGACCGCCCGCTTCGACGACACCCTGCTGGCGCCACCCGAGCGCGCCGCGCACGGCATGCCCTGGTGACCGCTGCTGACGACGACCGGCGTACGGACCTTGTGCCCGGCAGAACGCGTTCCCGTGCCGCCGAGGAGGCACCGCGATGAAGCACCATGTGACCGTCGGTGTCGACGGCTCCACCGAGGGCCGGGCGGCCGCCCGCTGGGGCGCCCGGGAAGCGGCGTTGCGGCAGGTGCCGTTGCGGCTCGTCCATGCCGTCGACTGGCCCGTGAGCCCCGCCGTTCCACGGCCCGGCCGCGAGACCGCCGACCGGTGGGCCGACGAAGCGCTCACCGAGGCGCTGACGGACGTATGCCGTCGGTATCCGCAGGTCGAGGTCACCACCCGGTGCCTGTCCGGCAGGCCTGCCGCCGCCCTCGCCGTCGAGGCCGCCGACGCCGGGCTGCTCGTGCTGGGTTCCCGCGGCCTGGGCGCCCTGGCCGGCTTCGTGATCGGCTCGGTCGGTCTGTCGACGCTCGTCGCCACGGAGACACCGGTCGCGCTGGTCCGGGTGGCCGACGAACCGGAGGGGTCCGGGCCCGTGCCGTTCGGCGAGATCGTCGTGGGCGTCGACATCCACGACGCCGCCGACCGGGTCCTGTCGTTCGCCTTCGAGGAGGCCGACCGACGTGGTTGCGCACTGCGCGCCGTCCACGGCTGGAGGCTTCCCGCCGCTTACGCGTACGTGCCCTTCTTCGACCCGGACAACGAGCGCGAGATCGGCCGGAGCGTCACGCGGATGCTGGACGACATGCTGCTGCCGTGGCGGCGCAAGTTCCCGGAAGTGAGCGTCACCCACGCCGAGTTCATGGGATCCGCCGGTGGTCAGCTCGTCATGGCTGCCACCGGCGCGGACCTCGTCGTGGTCGGCCGGCACGTGCGCCGCTCACCCCTGGGTTCGCACCTGGGGCGGGTGGCACACGCGGTGATCCACCACGCCGTGGCCCCCGTGGCCGTCATCGCGCACTGAAGGCGCCGGTCATGAAGCACCGCACCGTCGCCGAGCTGATGACGCCGAACGCCGTCGGCATCCGGCGGGAGACGACCTTCAAGGAGATCGCCCGGCTCCTCAGGGAGTTCGACATCACGGCCGTACCCGTCGTGGACGAGGCCGGCCGGCCGGTGGGTGTCGTCTCCGAAGCCGACCTGCTCCACCGGCTCGGCTCCGGCACGGGCGCGACCACCGCCGCGGCTCTCATGACCAGCCCGGCCATCACCGCGGAGCCGGGGTGGAGTGCCGTCCGTGCGGCCGGTGCCATGAGGAAGCACGGGGTCAAGCGGCTCCCGGTCATCGACGCCGACGGCCGGCTGATCGGCATCCTGAGCCGCAGCGACCTCCTCCAGACCTTCCTGCGCAGAGATCACGCGATCCAGGAGGAAATCCTCGAAGACGTCGTGACCCAGACCCTGGGGATCCGCCCTTCCGCCCTGACCGTGGACGTCACCGAAGGGGTGGTGACGCTCAGTGGCGCCGTCGGCCGACGCGGCCTGGGCCCCGTCCTCGTGCGGCTGTGCCGGAGCGTCGAGGGAGTCGTGGACGTGATCGACCGGCTCGTCCATGAGCACGAGTCCGAAGGAGATGCACACGATGACCGACCAGGTGACCGTAGGCCTTGACGGGACACCGGAAAGCGCGGCAGCCGCCCGCTGGGCGGCCGGCGAGGCCGAGCTCCGAGGTGCCCGTCTGGATCTGGTCCACGTCGAGGAGTGGCTGGAACGTCCACCGCTGCCCGTCACCACCACGCAGGCCCAGCGCGCGTGGGCGGAGGGGTTGCTCCCGGACACCGCCGGCGAGCTGCGCCGCGTGCACCCCGCCCTGGGCGTTTCCACACGTCGCGTGGACGGATTGCCCCCGCTGGCCCTCGTCCACGCGGCCCAGGACTCCGGCCTGCTGGTCATCGGCTCACGGGGGCTCGGCGTCGTCGCGGGCTTCATCGTCGGATCCGTTGCCTCGGCGACCGTCGCCGCGTCCGAACGGCCGGTCGTCCTGGTCCGGTCCACGGCGGGAACGGGGCAACCACACGACGGCGGACCCGTCGTGGCAGGGGTGGACATCCGTCATTCCTGCGACGAGCTCCTGGCTTTCGCCTTCGAGGAGGCCTCCCTCCGCGACACGACGCTCGTCGTGGTCCACGGATGGACCCCACCGCCGGTCGTCGGCTACGCACCGGGGCTCGACCTCGAAGTCCCGAGCGACATGGCCCGCGCCCTCGACCCCGCCCTGGACCAATTGCTGAGCCCGTGGCGTGAGGGGTTCCCCGACGTGCGCGTCGAACCGCGTGCCCCGATCGGCCAGGCCGCGATCCGGATTCTCCGCGAGGCGACCGACGCAGCCCTCGTCGTGGTCGGCCGACGCGTCCGCCGGTCCGGCTTCGGTGGCCACATCGGCCCCGTCACGCACGCGGTGATGCACCACGCCGTCTCGCCGGTCGCCGTGGTCGCGCACGACTGAGGCCGACGGTGTCCAGGCGGAACCAGTACTGCCCGCCCGCGGGCACGGTCGTGAGCCGCCCCCCGGGCAGGTGCAGCGGCAGGGGTTGCGCGATCCGGGAGTCCGGCACGGCGATGCCGATCCTGCCGGGGAGGAGCCGGATGCGGATCCCCCGGTGGCCCAGGCAGTCTGCCGTGAAGGTGCAGCGCGGGACCTCGCGCAACGGGGCGGGATCGATGCGCAGTCCGTCCGGTCCGGCCTCCAGTCCGACCATGCCCCGTTCGATGAGGTCGAGGGTGCCGGCCATGGCTCCGAGGTGGACGCCTTCGCCGGTGGTACCGCCCTGGATGTCCATCACGTCGCCGAGCAGGGCTTCCTCGCAGTACCGCCAGGATTCGGGGCCCTTGTGACGGGCCAGGACCCAGCCGTGGACGAGGCTGCTGAGCGTCGACCCGTGACTCGTGCGCTGCAAGTAGTACGAGACGGTGGCCCGCCAGAGGTCGTCGTCGAGCTCGTAGCCGAGCCCCGCGAAGATCTCGTGGAGCTCGGCGGGACGGAACAGGTAGCCGAGCATCAGGGTGTCGGCCTGCTTCGACGCCTGGTAGCGGTTGACCGTGTCGCCTTCGGACTCCAGGATCCGGTCGAGCCGGCGGATGTCCGTGTAGCGGCTGCGGTACGCGTCCCAGTTCAGCTCGGCCAGATCGCCGTACCCCTCGAACTGGCTGATGACGCCGCCGTGGAAGGGGACGTACAGGCGACGCGAAACGTCTTCCCAGCGGCTCAGCACCTCAGCGGTGAGCCCGAGTTGCTGCTCCAGCTGCCGCCTGCGCGACGGCGGCAGCTCGGCGGCCAGTTCGAGTCCGCGGGCCAGCGCCCATGCGGCGGTCACGTTGGTGTAGGTGTTGTCGTCGATGCCCGCAGCCGCAGCCCCGGGGTAGGCGTCGTGGTACTCGTCCGGGCCCGCTATCCCGCGGATCCGGTAGCGCTCCCGGCCGGTGTCGTAGTCGGCGGCCGCTCCCCAGTAGCGGGCGATGCCCAGGAGCAGTTCGGCGCCGGGTCCGTACAGGAAGCCCGTGTCGCCGGTGGTCTGCGCGTACCGCCAGACGTTCCAGGCTATGGCGGAACCGACGTGGCGCTGGAGGCGGGAGCGGTCGGGCAGCCAGCGGCCGGAGCGCGGATTGAGGTGGAGCGCCTGCGTCTCCTCTCGCCCCGAACCGGCGCTCTGCCACGGGAACATCGCGCCCGGCCGACCGGTCCCCCGCGCCGCGGCACGGGCTGCGGGCAGGCGGCGGTGGCGGTACATGAGCAGGGCGCGTGCCACCTCGGGGAAGTGGAGGGTGAGATAGGGCAGGACGAACAGCTCGTCCCAGAAGACGTGGCCCCGGTACGCCTCTCCGTGCAGCCCTCTGGCGGGTACGCCGGCGTCGAGCTCCGCCGTATGCGGGGAGAGGGTCTGCAGGACGTGGAAGGCGTGGAGGCGCAGGATCCGGCCGGCCTCACCGGGCACCACTACTTCGCCTTGGCTCCACAGGTGTTCCCAAGCGGCCTTGTGAGTGGCCAGCGCGGCCGCGAAATCCGGTGTGGGCCAGAGGTGTTCGACAGCGGAGGCGAGCGGGTCGCCCACGGGGCGGTCCAAGGAGGTGTGGAGGGCCGCGGACTTGAGGATGACGGCAGGGTGACCACGGGAGACCGGCAGCCGGAAGGTCTGCTCCGTCGCCGTTCCCGTACAGTTCGCGGACACGGGGGCCGGGGGCCGGGAGGACGTGCGTACCGCGATGCCGATCCGGATGCGGGAGGAGGTGGTCTCGCAGGAGAGCCGGGCGATGCCATCCGCTCCTACGCCGGCGCGGTGGCCCGTGAGGTGACGCCCGTTCAGGTCCCGGTAGCGCTCGACACCGGCATTGGTGACGTCGCCGTCGAGGACGGACCGGATCTCTACGGTTCCGCGCCATCCGTACGCGCGGAAGGTGCTCTGCTGGGCGGCGAGGTACGGATCCGCCATGTCGACGAACCTGGTGTGGGTGACGCCGAGCCGGCGGCCGTCGGCGTCCTGGTAGAGCATGCGGCGCGTGAGGGTGCCCGCGCGCAGGTCCAGCCGGACGTGGTGGTGGCGCAGGCTCGGGTGGTCGGGGGTGAGCCAGTCCCCTGCTGGTCCGGCGTCGGGGAGGCATCGGTAGCGCAGGCGGGTCCAGTCGGGGAGGTTGACCATGTCCTCGTTGCCGACCTGCTTGCCCGCGATCCGTGAGGGGAGCCAGTTGTAGCAGCCTGCCGCATACGTGCCGGGGTAGTGGACGGCATCGGCGTGTGATTCGGGTGCGGCTCCGCGCGTGGCGAAGCGACCGTTGCCGAGGGTGCACAGGGCCTCGACCACTCGTTCGTTCTTCGGGTCGTAGCGGTCGAAGGTCCAGGTCCAGGTCCGCTCGGTGTTCACGACCGCGCTCCGGTGACGGCTCCGACGAGTGCGGTGAGGTCCGCCAGTACGACGTCCGCGCCATTGGCCCGCAGGGCCGCCGCGGCAGCGGCTACGCGTGTCCGGTCGAGGCCGATCACCAGGCCGAAACGGCCGCGTCGGCCTGCCTCCACTCCGGCCAGGGCGTCTTCGACCAGCGCCGTGTCCGCGGGGTCGGCGCGCAGCCGCCGTGCCGCTTCGAGGAACAGAGCGGGGTCCGGTTTGCCTGCCAGGGCCAGCCGTTCGGCGTCCGTGCCGTCCACCAGTACATCGACGAGCCCGGCCAGTCCGGTGGCTTCGAGCAAGGGGCGGGCGTGCCGGGACGCCGATGCGGCGGCACACCGCATCCCCTGTGCCCGCAGCACCTCCAGAACCGGTCGGACCTCGGGGAAAGCCCGTACGTCTCCCGCCCGGAGCGCTGCGGTGAACGCCTGCTCCTTGCGGGCGGCGACCGCCCGCACCGTGGCGCAGCCCGGTGGATCCGCTGCGGTGCCCGGCGGCAGCTCGATGCCGCGAGCGGTCAGGAGGGCGAGCGCCCCGTCGAGACGGGATTTCCCGTCCACGAGTTCACGGTATTCCCCTTCTGCGTCGAAGGGGAGCTGCCGGTCCGTCCGGGCGTCGGACGCCCATGCGTCGAGGCAGCCGTCGAAGGCGGCCTTCCACGCGGCGGCGTGCAGCACGGCGGAGTCGAGCAGGACCCCGTCGGTGTCCAGGACGACGGCTCGAAGCGGATTCACCGCCGCACCACCCGCCGCCCGGTGATCCGGATCGGGGTGACCTTCATCCAGTGCGTGCGCCGGCCGCCGGCCCACGGCAGGGAGTACGCGACGGCATCGAGCCGGACGAGCTCCTCGGCATCGGTGACGCCTTCCACCTCGCCCACGGCCAGGACGCTCCAGCCCAGCCTGGTGACATCGTCGATGTGGTCGACCTCGAAGGCCACTTCCGTGCCGGCGGCCCGCGCGAGCACCGCGTCACCGGAGGTCCGGAAGGCGATGTCCCGGCCCGCCACCACATAGTTGACCGGGAATATCCCCGGACCGTGCGGGGTGGAGACGGCGACCCTGCCGACGCCGTGCGTCGAGAGCAGCCGTCGGCACTCGCCGTCGGACAGCTCGACGAGCTCGGCGTCCAACACCGCCATGCCCCTGCCGGGCGGATGGTCGGTCGTGGCGCCCGTCAGTTCCGCGACGGTCGTGTCGAGGGCGTCGGCGATGCGTACGAGGGAGCCGATCGCCGGTGCCGCGGCGCGTTCCTCCAGGTAGGCGACGTAGCCGGCGTCGGCCCCGCAGCGCATCCCCGCTTCCTCCCGGCTGAGGCCGAGTTCCTCGCGGCGCTTGGCAAGCCGCCGGCCGAGGTCCGTGCGTCCGGCCGGCGCCTCGGCGGCGGCCGGTCCGGAGCTGGTCCTGTTCATGAGTCCTCATATCCTCTCGGCATTACGGCTGCGGGGCCGCGACCGTGATGGCGTCGTGCTGGGGCCCGCCGAGCGCCACCTTGAGGGCGCCGGTGTCGCCGGCGCGGGAGAAGACGTCGTAGGCCTCCTCCATCTGCCCCAGCTCGAAGCGGTGGGTGATCAGCGAGGACGACGGCAGGCGGCCGGCGGCCATCATGCGCAGCAGCATGGGCGTGGAGTAGGTGTCGACCAGTCCCGTGGTGATGGTGATGTCCTTGATCCACAGGTCTTCGAGGTGGAGGGTGGCGGGCTTTCCGTGGACGCCGATGTTGGCGACGCGGCCGCCGGGGCGGACCATCCGGGTGCACATCTCGAAGGCCTCGGGGACGCCCACCGCCTCGATCACGACGTCCGCGCCGAGACCGTCGGTCAGGTCGTCGACCAGCTGCTGAGGTTCCTCGGCGGCGTTCACCGTCGCGTCCGCGCCCAGCGAGCGGGCGGCCGCCAGCCGGGACTCGGCGAGGTCGACGGCGATGGTCCGGCCGGGGCTGTAGAGACCGGCGGTCGCGATGGCGGCCAGCCCGATCGGGCCCGCGCCGACCACGACGACCGTGTCTCCGGGCCGGACGTTGCCGTTCAGCACGCCGACCTCGTAGGAGGTCGGGAAGATGTCCGCGAGCAGCACTGCGTCGTAGCTGTCGACCGTGCTGGGCAGCGGGTGGACGGAGAGGTCGGCGAAGGGCACGCGCACGTACTCGGCCTGGGTGCCGTCGATGGTGTGGCCCAGCACCCAGCCGCCACCCCCGCGGCACTGCCCGTAGTGGCCCTCGCGGCAGAAGCGGCAGCGGCCGCAGGCGCAGATGCAGGAGATCAGCACCCGGTCGCCGGGACGGACCGTGCGGACGTCGCCGCCGGTCTCGACGACGGTGCCGACCGCCTCGTGGCCGAGGATCCTGCCGGGGGTCACCTCGGGCACGTCGCCCTTGATGATGTGCAGGTCGGTGCCGCAGATGGTGACGGCGTCGACACGGACGATCGCATCGGCGGCGTCCTTGATGCCCGGGTCCGGTACGTCCTGCCACGCGGTCTGTCCGGGGCCCTGGAAGACGAGTGCCTTCATGACGTCGGCCTTCTTCCTCGTGTCGTCCGGTGGGGTTCACCGCCAGGCTGGCCCGGCGGCGCCCTCCCGCGCATGGGCCGGTCGGGTCCCAGGCAGGGCCTGTCGGCCCCGTCCGGACTCTTCCAGGGTTTCGCGGAGCTGAGCCGCCGCAAGCGGGAGGAGCCGTCATACCCGAGCCGGGGGAGGCCGTCCTGGTCCGCTGACAGGGCCGGACGGTCCCGAGGTCTGTACCGCGAGGCCCTCCCGCAGCCCGTGGACCCGGCGCGAGCCTGAGGGGGAAGCGCCTGAGGGGTTCGCACCCCACCCCAGCGACAGGCCGCTCGCCCACCCCCGGTGAGGACCAGCCATGACCTCCAGCCCGTACACCGTCAACGACGTGATGACGAAGACCGTCATCACGGTCACCCCCGCCGCCGAGTTCAAGGAGATCGTCACCGCGATGGAACGCTGGAAGATCACCGCGGTCCCCGTCATCGAAGGGGAAGGCCGCGTCGTCGGCGTCGTCTCCGAGGCAGATCTCCTCACCAAGGAGGAGTTCCACGAGCACGGCCCGGGCCTCATCGAGCAGATGCGCCGCCTCGGCGACACCGCGAAGGCCGGATCGGTGCGCGCCGAGGAGCTGATGACGAGCCCCGCCGTCACCATCCGCCCCGACGCCACGCTCCCACAGGCCGCACGCCTGATGGCCGACCGCCGCATCAAGCGTCTCCCGGTCGTCGACGCCGACGGCACCCTGAAGGGCATCGTCAGCCGCGCCGACCTGCTCAAGGTCTTCCTCCGCGCCGACGACGATCTCGCCGCAGAAGTCCGGCGCGAGGTCGTCGAACACGTCTTCCCGGTCTCGCACGGCGACGTCACGGTCGACGTCACGCATGGAGTCGTCACCCTGACGGGAAGGACCCGCGACCCGCACCTCATCCCCCTGGCCGCCCGCCTCGCCCAGGCCGTCGAAGGCGTGGTCGGCGTGCGCTGCCGGCTCGAAGGGCCCGCGTCCGGCTGACCGCCGAATGAAGCGCTCCGCGAAGGCGGCCGCCCCGCAGCCCGGTGCGGCGGAGCCGCCCAGTCGGCCACGGACGGCGCAACCGGCTCCTCGCGGAGCAGACCGAAACGAATCAAGGAGCGGAAACCCCTGTCTGACTCGGGCTCCGGATGGCAGTCTCTACTCCTCGGAAACGTTGTCCTGGGGGGGATCACACGTGATGGAGCCGGGTACGGGCATGGGCCTGCGGGGCCGCAGCGGAATCCTGTCGCTGGTCGACGCGTGCCTGAAGGAGAGCCCGGCGGCGGAGCGGCCCCTGACCATGCTCCTCGGCCCGGCGGGCAGCGGAGCGAGCGAGGCGCACAGTGCGCTCATGGAGCACTTCGGGCCCGACTACCCCTTCGCCTTCGTCAACTTCGGCGGGGCCCAGTCCCTGCTCCCCCGCTACGCCCTCGGACTCCTGGCCCGCCAGCTCGAACGCAAACTGCCCCGCTACGGCCGCTCCCACTTCCCGCTGCTCAGCCTCGGCCTGCTCGCCTCCGACCAGGAGCTGCGCATGCGCAGCCTCGCCGAGGGCCGACGCGCGGTGCAGCGCCAGCTCGACCGGTTCCAGGAGGAGAACGAGGCCCGGCACGGCGACTACCTGGCCGCCTTCTTCGAAGTGGGCATGGGCGCGGTCGGCATGCCCGAAGGCGCGTCCACCGCCGCACTCGCGCTCTTCCAGGACGCCCTGCGGCGCGGCCGGCGCACCATGCCGGGCATGCTCGCCGGCAGACTGGGCGGTCGGCTCACCGCCGGGGCCCACTGGTACGGACGCCACCCCAGGACCCGCAGCGCGGACCCCATGGAGGCGCTCGTCGAGCTCAACCTCTGGCGCCACGAGGGCGACGAGAACGAACAGGAGCAGCTCGACCTCGTCCTCTTCTCGGCCTTCCTGGAGGACCTCAGACGCAACACCGCCCGGAACTTCATGCCCCGCTCCTACCTGCTGCTCCTCGACAACTCCCACACCGAGTACGGCCGCCGCTTCCTCGACCTGCTGCTGCGCTCCCGGCACGACGAGACGGTCGTGGCCGGCCACGCCAGCGACCCACTGACCGTGGTCGCCAGCTCCAACCGCTGGCTGCCCCGCTGGGGCCCGGCCACGGGTGACTCCTGGCCGTGGCAGCTGCGCGGCCCCGACCGGGCCTCCCTGGCCGACTGGAACGCCCACCGGCCGACCCGCGACAGCGAGGACACCTGGTGGTACCCGTTACGCCTGCGCGACCTCAACCTGGACGAGGTGCGGATCCGGATCGAGCTCCAGCTCGGCGGGAACAGCGACCTGGCCCCGCTGACCCGCCTCACCCCCTTCGTGCACCGGCTCACCGGAGGACTGCCGCGCGCCGTCCACCAGGTGCTCGACGTCTTACGGCAAGCCGGGCCGCCTCCGGACTCCGGCCCCCAGCAGGACCGCTGGCTGCGCACCCTGCCCGACCGGCCGCTGCGCACCGGGGAAAACTCCGCCACCCTCGCCGACACCGCCCTCGGCCACCTCCTGCGCGACTTCGACGAGACCCAGCGGGCCACCCTCGCCGAATGCGCCGCCGCTCGGGACTTCTCCGTCGCCACGCGGCTGCTCAGCACCAACGACTCCCTGTTCGGTGAGATCCGCTCCCGCTGGCTGCTGACCGGCCCCGTCGCCGTCGTCCCCGTACTCCATCCGTGGCTGCGCCGGCTGCTCCTGTGGCGACTGGCCGCACGCCCCGACGGCTGGGACGCCGTCCACGAACTCCTCGCGGAGTACTACCGCGGCGAGGGCAAGCCGGTTCAGGAGATGTACCACCAGCTCGCCCGCGGGCGGACCGAGGAGGTCACCGCCCACTTGGCGCGGCGCTTCACCGCCGTACCGGCCGCCCAGTGGATCTCCGAGCTCGGCGCGATCACCGCCGCGCCGAACCGCCTCGCCGGCGGCAGCGGACCGCTGGAACTCCTCGCCGGGCTCGTCCCGCGCCGGTCCGGGCACGTGATGGACACCGAGTCCGTGATCCACACCCTGGTGACCACCCGCTGGGTGTGGAGCGATCCGCTCGCCGACCCCGCCATGCGGCTCAACGACATGATCGCCGACGGCTACACCCAGCTGTCCCAACTGCGGAGGAACGACATCGTGGCCCTGTTCAACGAGGCGGAGCGGTACCGTCACTGGCGCGATCCCCAGACCGCCGGCTGGGAGGGCTGATCGCGTGCCCAGACTCGAATGGCCCCTGCACGTCGTACGCCGCGTCGCCCTCGCCACCGCCGCCGCCGTCGCCCTCGTCGCGGCCCTGTGGGTGGGGGTCGGCTGGTTACAGGAACGCCAGGCCAGATGCGCCGACGGGGTCGTCGAGCAGGGCCCGGACGACGAGTGCGTCGGAGTGACCGACGGCTCCTACGTCTTCGCACCGCACCTCGACGCCGTCAGCAGGAAGATCGAGGAGGAGAACCGTCGGGTCCTCGACAACGCGGACAAGGAACCGTACGTCAGCGTCGCCTACTTCACCTCCTTCACCTCCACCGCCGAGGACAGCAACTCCGCCGAGGGCGTCCGCCACGAACTCCAGGGCGCCTACCTCGCCCAGTACCGGCACAACCAGGGCGACCTCGCCGCCACCCCCAAGATCCGGCTGCTGATAGCCAATCCGGGCAGCAGGTCGACGCAGTGGAAGCACACCGTCGACGAGCTGATCGCCCGCAAGGACTCCCCGGACCGGCTCGTCGCGGTGACCGGCCTCGGCCCCAGCACCAACGAGAACCTCGCGGCGATAAAGCTCCTCTCCGAACACGGCATCGCCATGGTCGGCGCCACCATGACCGCCACCAACATCCAGGGCATCAACGGCTTCGTCCGGATCGCACCCACCAACGAGGACGAGGCGTACGCGGCCGTCGGCTACCTCAAACGGCGCGGCGTCGCCACCGGCGTCGTCATCCAGGACGTGGCGGAGGGGAACCTCTACGCCTCCACCCTCGGCACCGCCTTCACCAAGGCCTTCCAGGACGGCGACAAGCACCGGCTCGTCGCCGAGCGCATGACCTACGACTCCTCCGTCAGCAGCGCCTGGCAGAACGAACTGCGCTACATGCCCGGACAGTTGTGCCAGCAGCGCCCGCAGCTCGTGTACTTCGCGGGTCGCGGACGGCACCTCACCCACTTCCTCGACGCGCTCTCCAACCGCAGCTGCACCGACCAGCAGTTCACTGTGTTCGCCGGGGACGACACGACCAACCTGAGCGCCGAGCAGCTCGCCCACGCCGCCGAGACGGGCATCGAGGTGCTCTATACCGGCCTCTCCCACCCCGACATGTACCGCTCGGCGCCGCAGGCGGTGTCCGCACCCTCCGCGAAGAACTTCCAGCCGGGCGGGCTGCTGGACCGGTGGTTCCCGCACGACACCCGTGAGGACGGCGGGGCCCTGATGGGCCATGACGCGGTCCTCGCCGCGGCCCACGGCATCCAGATGGCCGCCCGCTGGCAGGGGCAGGTCGCCGGTGACGCGGTGGCCCGGATGTTCCACCAGATGGACGGCACCCAGCAGGTGGCCGGGGCCAGCGGGTTCATCTCCTTCCAGAACAACGGCAATCCGCGCAACAAGGCCGTGCCGATCCTGCGCCTCAACGGCAAGGGCCAGGTCGAGTTCGTCGAGGTGTCCGCGGCGGAGGGCAAGCCGCCGCAGGAACAGTGACGGAACCCCGCGGTCCGGCCCTTGGGCGTGGACCGGCAGAGGCCGGGCCGAAGGGGCCCGGCCTCACGGAATCAGGTCAGCGGCTGGCGGCGGTCCCCCGGCGGCGTGCGTACACCACCGCACCGCCGATCGCCGCCAGGGCTGCGGCCCCGGTGACGGAGACCGCCTGCCAGGACGCCTCGGCCGCCGGTATCGCGGAGGTGGCGGCGACCTGCTCCGGCTGGTCCTCCCCGAGCCCGGCGTAGCCGCCGGCCAGGCCCTTGCGGTCGTACTCCGAGCCGGGCATCTTGTCGCCGTAGCGGGCGGCGACGAGCTTCTGGTACGAGGCGAGGCTGATGCCGCGCTTACCGCCGAGGCCTGTGGTCGCCTCGTCGTTGAGCGGCTCGACCATGCCTTCGGCGGTGAGCCGGTACCAGGCGTGGATCTGCGGCTCGGTGAAGGTACGGGCCTGCGGCGTGCCACGCTCGGCGAAGCCGACCTCGGCGTCGCCGTCCCGGATGCCGGCCAGCTGCCAGCCCTCGGCGCCGACGTTCTGCGGGCCGCTTCCCGTCGCAGGGGCGTTGGCGTTCCCCTTGGGCGCGAGCAGTACGGCGGCGTTCTTGCCGTCGGAGGCGGTCACCCGGGAGGCCAGGTAGGAGAGCCGGATCGCGGTCTGCGGGGTCGCCTGGGTCTTGCCGGTCACGAACTCGGGGTTGATCTCGAACAACGGCACCGGGTCCTTGAGATCGAACCCGGGCGGCGCGGCGACCGCGGCGGGCGCGTTCCCCGGGGTGCCGACGGTGCCGCCGTCCGCGGCGGGGGCAGTGCCGTGCTGCCGGGCCGAAACCAGGAATCGGGAGACTGTGTCGCGGACTTGGTCGCTCCGGACGGCCTGCTGGGCGGACGGGTAGCCCGCGATGCCGTCGCCCTCCGCAGCCTGTGCGGGAACGATTCCGCTCAGGGCGGCGGCCAGCGCGGCCGTGGCGAGGACGGCGGCCCGGACCGCCGCGCGCTTGGTGTGTCGCATGGTCTGCATGGTCGGTCTTCTCCTCAGCCCTGGATCCCGATGCGGGAGTGGGTCCACTGGAACGAGTTGTTGTTCACGTATGTGGCGTGGTTCCACCAGGTGTAGGTCTGGGTGGTCTGCCACGGGTCGCCGACCGCGATCATGTTGGTGGTGCTGTCGTAGCCGTAGATGACGTTCATGTGACCGCCGCCGGTGCGCCATCCGATCCGGACGGCGAACGGCCGGCCTGCGGCGATCTCGGTGACGGACTCGTTGAACGAGGCGTTGCGGTACAGACTGCGGCCGCTGTCCCTCAGCCCCAGCTTGGCCAGGCCGTTGGCCATGTCCTCCAGCGTCGCGGGCTGGTTGTTGCAGTCCACCCAGGTGCCCTGGGCGGCGAGTTGGCAGAACTGCTCCTGGCTGACGGAGCGGCCCCAGTGTTTGGCGATGGTCACGCCTGAGGCGTCCCAGCACCACTGGGTCCTGACCTGCTTCTGCATGTCGATCTTGAGCGTCTTCGCGGTCGTGGGGGTGGGCGGCGTGGGTTTCGGGTTCGGGTTCGAACCGCAGACCGGAAGGGCGGTGGTGTTCTCGTTGATGAAGGCGTCGGCGATGTAGTACGAGCCGGTGAAGATCCACCGCGGATTGTTCTCCACGGTGTCCCCGGTGGTCCGGCAGGACATCTGGATCTTGTCGCCCACCTTCGAGGAGCCGTTCACCTGGGCCGAGAGGGACGGCTTGGCCCGGTGGTTGACGGTCCTGTAGTTGCCCTGCCCGCCGATGACCGTGCCGTTGACCGCACCGGCCTGGGCCAGGGCACCGAAGCCGAACAGCAGACCGCCGGAGAGTGCGGCGGTGATCGCGGCTATCAGCGCTTTCTTGCGGCGGGACGCGCGACGTTTGTGCATCATGCTCCTTGAACTGAGAATGCGGGCTGGCTGCCCGGCGGCGCTCCGATCAATGCGCCGCCGGCCGTCTTGCCGCCCCAGGCGGCTACAGCCCGGAAGTGCGGGCCGACCAAGCGTCATATCCGGACGGGTCGACGCCCCTGCACTACCGGTGAAGCCGAGGTGCAGGTCCTCCATATCCAGGCACAGCCACACCTCTTTCCTTGAGTGCATTGGGTGCCGGGAATCCTGCCAGAGAGATGGGGGGATCCGAACGCCCATGCTCTACGCGCGAAGATGTCGCCTATTCAATCACCGGATCCAAACAATATGATGGATCGTCAATTGACCGCCGACTGCTGCCAGTTACCGAGGGCGCAACCCTTGGTCCAGGCCATTTTCGGGCAGCCAAATAGGGTGCGACTTTACGTAAACTTGAAAGTCCGCAACCCTTTGTTGGACGCCATGTCAAATAGTGAAATCGCCCTGAGTGTATGCGGTGTGACTCTCCATCATTTCGAAAGGAAAACAACCGGACGCATTGTCAGCAGGCGCTCACAGCATGACGTGCTTGGCCTGGGTGTAGTCCAGGAGGCCGGACAGGGAGAGGTCACTGCCGTAGCCGGAGTGCTTGACTCCGCCGTGGGGCATCTCGGAGACGGTGGTGCCGTGGGTGTTCACCCAGACGATGCCGGTGTGGAGGGCGCGGGTGGCGCGCATCGCACGGTCGCGGTCGGTGGTCCACACGCTCGCGGCCAGGCCGAAGCGCACGCCGTTGGCCAGGTGCAGGGCTTCTGCCTCATCGGCGAAGGCCTGGACGGTCACGACCGGGCCGAAGATCTCCTCCTGCACGATCTCGTCGTCCTGGCGGACGCCGGCGACCACGGTGGGCTCGTGGAAGAAGCCGGGGCGCGGGAGCCGACTCCCGCCGGTGACGATCTCGGCGTGGGCCGGCAGGCGGTGCAGCAATGCCCGCACCGAGGCGAGTTGGGCCGCGTTGTTGAGGGGACCGAAGTCGGTGCCAATGCGGAGCCTGCCCGCCGCGGCCGCGAAGGCCGCGAGGAACACGTCGTGGATCCGGCGGTGGACCAGGAGGCGGGTGGGCGCGGTGCAGTCCTGGCCCGCGTTGTAGTAGGCGACCTCGGCGAGGGCGGTGGCGGTGGGCTCGACATCGGCGTCCTCGTGGACGATGACGGGGGCGTTGCCGCCGAGTTCCAGGTGGACCCGTTTGAGGCCGCCCGCGGCGGCCGCCGCGATCTCCCGGCCGGCGCGGACGCTGCCGGTGACGGCGATCAGGGCGACCGCCGGGTGGGCGGTGAGGGCCCGGCCGGTGTCGCGGTCGCCGCAGACGGCCCGGATGGTGGACGCCGGCCTGCTCGGCCGCAAGACCGGCCGGGGTTTCCACCCCTATCCCTGACCGCGGTGCCCCGACGGCCGGTACCCGGGGGCCCCATGCGCGAGGACGGTGGTCCGGCGGGCCCGGGCCGCCGGGGCCCATCCATCCGCCCACTCCCCCATCCACTCACCCGACCCGACGGGCGCCGACACGGGGAGCAGCCAACGTGACCAAGGCCGAGCGCGCACTCGAAACGCGTGAGCGAATCCTCACGGTCGCGTGCGAGGTGATCGCGGACATCGGTTTCGAGCACGTCAGCATGCGCAAGGTCGCGGAGCACGCCGGTGTCTCGAAGGCCCTGCTGCACTACCACTTCGACACCCGCGAGAAGCTCTTCGCCGAAGCGATGACGCATTCCTTCGCGAAGACCGGTACGGACACCGGCAGCGAGGACGATTCGCTCCCCGCCGCCGTCGTCCTGGCCCGGATCGTGCGGAGCATGCTGCCCACGAACGCGGAGCTGCGCCAGAACTGGAAGCTCTGGCAGGAGCTGTGGGTGCGCGGCCTGCGCGACGGCACGGCCCGGCACCTCGCCGTCGACCTGTACGACCAACTGCACACGTGGGTCGGCGGAGTCGTGGAACGGGGCATCGCTTCCGGCGAGTTCACCGACTGCGACGTCTGCGCGCTCAGCAACCTGGTACTGGCCCTGTGCGACGGCCTCGGCATCCGTCTGATGCTGGAGGACCCCCGGGTCGACCTCGCCACGGCCCAGTCGACGGTCTGGCGGGCGATCGCGCCGGCCCTCGGGATCGCGCCGGAGTTCCCGACGGTCTGACGGCGTTGGGCCGTCAGGCCGACAGAAGGGTTCACCGGCCGCGCGGCCATCCCGTACGCCGCCGGGAGATGCGCTGCCTGCGCCCGGAGAGCAGGGACGGGGCGAGTGCGAAGACCACGGTGATGTGCGCGCCTCCGCGAGGGCCGCGCGCGATGTGCATCGAGCCGCCGGTGACGGACGCGGCCCTGCGGGCGATGTCGAGGCCCAGTCCCGACGAGCCGGTGCTGCTGCCGCGGGAGAGGGCCCGGTCCGGCTCCGGGATGCCCGGACCGGAGTCCTCCACGACCAGTTCCACGGCCTGGGCGGTGCGGACCACGCGGACGCCGAACGCAGTGCCGGGTGGGGTGTGCCGGAAGACGTTGCCGATGAGCGCGTCCACCACGGCGGCGATGTCGTCGTCGGAAAGGCTGACGGGCGCGGGTTCCGAGGTGATTTCGAGGGTGCAGGACCGGTCCTGCTGCTCCGCCAGGACCGCCCAGAAGGCGGTCCGGCGGCGGACGACGTCCGCTGCCTCGCAGCGCGGTCCCGACGGTCCCGCGGTCGTGGCCTGGTGGCCCGTGCCCGCTTCCGTGCCGAGCATGCCCTGGCCCATCGGGCCCACGGCGAGCGGGGTGCGCGCCGCGGTGATGATGGCTTGGAGTTCGGCCTCCAGTGCGCACACTGCCGCCTCGACCCTGGCCGACTCCGGTGAGCCCGCCATGCGTTCCGACGCCAGGTGCAGGGCGGTCAGCGGGGTGCGCAGCCGGTGGGACAGGTCGGCGACCAGTTCTCGTTCGACGGCGAGCAGCTCGGTCATCCGGTGCGCCATCGCGTTGAAGGCCAGCCCCGCGTCGCGCAGTTCCTTGGGTCCCATGGGATCCACACGGGCGTCCAGATTGCCTTCGCCCAGCGCGTGGGAAGCGCGGGCGAGTCTCTTGGAGGACCTGACGACCTTCGCGCCGAGGCGGTCGGCGACCAGCACGGAACCGCCGATGAGCCCCACGGCGAGGAGGAGCATGACCGCCCAGGAAGCCTTGACCCCGCGGGTCAGCTCCTGCTCGGGGACGAAGTTCTCGATGACGGCGACCCGGTCGCCGGGCAGCACCACCGGCTGCAGGCATATCCAGCCAGTGGGAATCTGCTGGGAGATGGACTCGCGCCCCTTCTGGGCCCGTTCGAGCAGTGCCGCGGGGGCCCGGGAGCTGCCGAGGACAGGGGCGTCCGGCAGGTGGACGGCCAAATACTCGGCCGCGTCCAGGCTGGCGGCCGATTCCCGCAGGGCCGACGGATCCGTGGTCAAGGTCAGTACGGGGGCCAGGGCCGCGGCACGCTGCTCGGCCGCGGTGACGCTCTGCTCCTTGACCAGCGACATCACCAGGGCGGCCAGCGGTATGAGGAAGGACAGCGCGACCATGGACGTCACGGCGAGCGCCACTCCGGCCAGTGAACGTCTCACCGCGGCGCCACCAGTTTGATGCCGACGCCGCGGACGGTCAGCAGGTAGCGCGGCGCCGCCGCGCGTTCGCCGAGCTTGCGGCGCAGGGACGACAGGTGCACGTCGACGGTCTGGTCGTCCACGTACGGCTCGCGCCAGACCTCGGTCAGCAGCCGCCGTTTGGAGACGACCTGTCCGGTGTGGTGGGCGAGGAAGGCCAGGAGGTCGAACTCCCGGCGGGTGAGGTGGAGCTCCCGGCCGGCCAGGGTCGCGGTGCGCGCGCCGGGGTCCACCGCCAGCTCGCCCACCGTGGCGGCGCGCAGCGGTTCGGCAGTCGGCGACGGCCCCTGGCCCTGAGCGGCATGCGCGCCGTGGGCGGGGGGAAGGTGGCTGGTGCGCCTGAGGACGGCGGAGAGGCGTGCGATGAGCTGTCCTCCGGAGAAGGGCTTGACCAGGTAGTCGTCGGCGCCGGCGTTGAGGAGCTTGATGATTTCGGTCTCGTCGTCGCGGGCCGTGGCCACCAGTACGGGAACGGAGGAAATGCCCCGGATCATGCGCAGTGCGTCTCCTCCGTCCAGATCGGGCAGCCCCAGGTCGAGCACCACCGCGTCGACGGGCATCTGGGTGACCTCGCGCAGGGCGCCGAACCCGTCACCCACGCTGCGTACGGCATACCCGTGCTCCGCCAGGACCTCGATCAGTGACTGGCGGATGCTGGGGTCGTCTTCCACGACCAGGACGCTGGGCATGGGCACACCTTAGGTGAACGCTCGTTCCTAGTGGACACCGAAGGCCGGGCCGTCGTCGGTGATGCGCAGGTGCACCGGGCGGTCGGAGACCGGGATGGTGCAGCCCTCCTGCGAGCTGCAGCTCGCGTACCCGAGCAGTACCGTCGCGTCACCGTTGCCGTCCGCGCGGACGGGCAGCGTGGTGGTGACGGGGCCGTCGGGGTAGACGGGGACCGGGGCGTCGACGCCGGGCACGCTGATAGTCCGTACGCTCGCTGCGGCCGTCAGTTTCCCACCCGCGCGCAGGACTCCGGTGACGTCCACCGCGGTCGGTCTGCCCACGCCCTCGATTCCGCTGGGTGGCAGGTCGGTGCTGTAGAGGTGGAACCCCTTCTCCTCGGGGGTGAAGACCGCGGTCAAGGTGCCTTCCCTGGCATGCCAGTCGGACACCGAGAGCGTGACGGTGACCCCGTTCTCGGTGAAGCGCATCGTGGGCGCGGCGCCGCCGCCCTCGACAGGCTGCCCGCCGCATGCCGCGAGCGCGGCGAAGGAGAGGAGGGCGGCCGCGATGCTGGCCTTCCGGGAATGCCTGGCATACGCGGAAACGTTCATCTGTGCCTCTGTTTCAAGGAAGGGAAGGGGTGGGGACTAGACGGTCGCGGTGAAGTCCGCACTCCACAACTGCAGCCGGTACACCAGGTCGTTCCACACGCCGGTGGCCAGCAGCACGCCGACGAGCACGAGCATCCCGCCGCCGATCCGCAGGACCCACTGGTAGTGGCGTTTGACCAGGCCGAAGGCGCCCAGGGCCCGGCGGAAGGCCACCGCGGCCAGGATGAACGGCAGGCCCAGCCCGAGGCAGTACGCCGCCATCAGCAGGGCCCCGCGGGCCGCGCTCGCCTCGCTCCAGGCAAGCGCCTGTACGGCGGCCAGCGTCGGGCCGATGCACGGGGTCCACCCGACCGCGAACACCGCCCCCAGCGCGGGTGCGCCCGCCAGTCCGAGCACGGGCCGCCGGTGGCTGCGCACCTCCCGCTGTGTGAAGCCCGGCAGCAGGCCCATGAAGGACAGCCCCATCAGCACGGTGAAGACGCCGAGCACCTGGGTGACCACCTCCTGGTGGGCCAGCAGGGTACGGCCGAAGTACCCGAACAGGGCGCCTCCGGAGACGAGGACGGCCGTGAACCCCAGGACGAACAGCACCGCGCCGGCGGCCATGCGGCTGCGCTGCCCGCCGCGGGCGTCCGCCAGGTCGGAGACCGACAGGCTGGTCACGTAGCTGAGGTAGCCCGGCACGAGCGGCAGTACGCACGGCGAGAGGAAGGACACGAGTCCCGCGAAGAACGCCACGGGGGCGGCGACGGCCAGCGTCCCGTGGAGGAGGGAGGGGGCGTCCGCGGCGGCGAGGGTCACGCCCGTGAACGTCGTCATGGACCTTCCTCCGCCACGCGCGCGAGCAGGGGCCTCAGCTGCTCGTCGGTGACCGCGCCCCCGATGCTGACGGCGATGCGTCCTCGGCGGTCGATCACGAGGGTCGAAGGAATCGCCTGCGGGTTGAGGAGCTCGGGAGGAAAGCGGAGCAGGAGCTCTCCGGCGGGATCGTGGAGGCTGGAAAATCCGAGGCCGTGCGCCCGTACGAAGCCCTGCGCCGCCGCGCGGTCTCGGTCGCGGGTGTTGATCCCGAGGAACCGGACCCCCTCGGCACGGGTCTGCGCGCTGAGCCTTTCGAGGTCGTCGGCCTCCGCCCGGCAGGGTCCGCACCACGAACCCCAGACGTTGAGCACGACGACCTGGCCACGGAAGTCGGCGAGGCTGACCGGCTTTCCGTCCAGGTCGTCGCCCGCCAGCACGGGCGCGGCCGGCCGGGCGCCGGACTCAACGACCGTGGCGGCTGCCGCGGCCCTGACCGCGGCGCTCGCCGGTCCGGCCGACGCCCCGGCTCCGTCGGCGTCGGCTGCGGCCCCGGCCCCGCCGGAGGCGGCGAAGACGCAGCCGGCGGCCGCCACCACGAGGCCGATTCCGGCCAGGGCGGCGGGCCGCAGAACCGGTCGTCTCATGACGCCCACTGACGCAGGAAGGAGTTGAGCCCCTCCGAGGTCAGCGCGGGATTGCCCGTGGCGTGGGTGTCGGTGCGCACCGTGCCGGACGGCGAGACGACGACCAGGACGGGCATCTTGTACGTACCGCCCGAGGGGCTGTACTTGCGCAGGAGCGCGGAGTTGGCGGAGCTGTTGCCGCCGATGTCGACCTTGACCAGGTGGTACGAGGCCCCGAGGATCGCTGCGGTCTGCGGCTGGGCGAACACCTTGTCGGCCGCCTTGCAGTTGCCGCACCAGTTGGCGCCGAAGTCGAGCAGCACCGTCCTCCCGTCGGCCTTGGCCGCGCTCAGAGCCGCGTCGATCAGCTTCTGCGCATCGGCCGAACTGTCGTAGCCGGGCCCGGGTATCCGTGCCGGCGCGGGAGCGGCGGACGTACGGGGCGGTTTGGGGGCGGCCGAGGTCTGGGCGCGGGAGGGGGTCGGCGAGGAGCCGGACGGGGTACTGGCGGACGCCGACGGCGAGGCCGAGGCGGTCGGGGAGGCGTCGGCGGAGGCGGAGGCCGAGGCGGAAGCGGACTCCGTCCCGGTGGGGAGGGCCTGCGACGACTGACCGGCCACGGTCGGCGAGGAGGCGCCGGCGGGCTGGGAGGACGGCCCGCACGCGGTGGTCAGCCCCGCGGCGACCACGGCCGCGGCCATCAGCGGCAGCCGCACCCCCAGGAGCGTGGCGGAGCCGGGGCGGGTCGTGCTGCGGCCGGCACGGACGGGTCGGAGTATGCGAGAACTCATGGCGAAGACACCCCAAGGCACGGTTCGGACTACGGGAGGGGCGAAACGCCTCCCGGATCGGTGAAGCCGACGGCCGGACCGGTCGCCGGGGCATCACGCCCGGGCGCCGAAGGCCGCTCGGCTGACGCGAGCATAGGACCGCTCCGGGCCGCCGGAACCGTGTGAGCGTGATCTTGAGGTTCCCCTAAGGAACAGCTCACCTTCCGCTTCACCGGAACTCGGGCGATGGGCGCACACAAGCAGGTGAAACCCGCAAAAGGGACCAGGGGGTTGAGCGGGGCGGATCGGCCGGAGCGGCCGGGCCCTCAGAACGACGTCTCGCGGACGCTGGCCTTCGCCACTGGTTCGATCGTCGCCGTGATGTCCGAGCGGTGGTCCGCGCTGGTGAACGTGACCGTCAGGGTGTCGTCCGCGGTCTGTGACGTGGTCGTCTTGAATCCGCGGCCGGGTATCGCGGAGATGAGGCACACGCCGCGGCTCCCGTACCGCACCGTGACCTTGCCGCCCTGCGAGGGGACGGTGTGCAGGCCCGGTCCCCCCTCCTCGCAGTCGACGGCGGGCTTCGGCGCTGTCGTCCTGGGGGTTCCCGTAGAGGCCTTCGCGGGCACGGGTGTCGAGGCCGAGGGGGACGGCCGCTCGGTCGCGGTGGGCGAGGCGCTGGCGGACGCGCTCGGGGACTGCGGGCTCGGTGACTGGCCCTGCCCCGCCAGCCACGCCGGCGGCGAATCGAAGACCATCGGGGCGGACCGGGCAACCGGAGGCGTATGCCGGGTCGAGCCGACCACGAACTGGACCGTGGCGAGCACGGCGGTCACGCTGGCGGCCGTGCACGACAGCCATATGAGCAGGTAGCGCGGAATTCGAGGCACGGCCCCATAGTGGCCGACGCGCGGGGCCGGCCGTCACCGCCTCCCCCGAACAGCCCGCGGCCGGCCCCGGAGCGGCGGGCGAACGCCGACGTCCTCCTGACCCGTGCAAGGGTCGGAGGACGTGTGCGGCTCGGCGGCCGACGTGGAGGGCCGGCGGGCTGTTCCTACTTCGGCGCCCCGAAGTCCTGCGTCCACCAGGGGCCGCCGTCGCCCTTGTGGACGCCTATGCCGATCTCCTTGAAGGAGCAGTTGAGGATGTTGGCCTTGTGGCCGGGGCTGTTCATCCACGCGTTCATGACCGCGTCGGCGTCCGACTGGCCGCGGGCTATGTTCTCGCCGAGGCGGGACCAGCCGTATCCGGCGGCCTCCACGCGGCTGGTCATGGTGGACCCGTCGGGGCCGGTGTGGGACATGACCCCGCTGCGGGCCATGGTGTCGCTGTACGACCGTGCCGCGGCGCTCAGCTTGGCGTTCGTGGTCAGGGGACCGCATCCCGCCGCGGCCCGCTCCTTGTTGACCAGGGCGAGGACCGCGGACTCGGAGTCGCTGGAGCCACCGCCGGAGGAGCCGCCCGACCCCCCGGAACCGCCGCCGGTGGTGGTCGAGGCGGACGTACGCGCGGGCTTGCTGGTCTTGGGCGGCGCCGAGGTGGCCGGGCTGCTCTCCTGCTCCTCGGACTTCGCGGGACCGGCGGATCCCGTGGCGTCGGCGCCGGGCGTCGACGACGGCATCGCGCCCGTCGCGGACGCGGCGTCGGCGGTGAGCGTCGGGAGCGGAGCAGAGGGGGTTGCCGTCGCCTCCGCGCTCGCGGAGGCGGCCGTCCCTGACTTCGGCCCGGTGGCGCCGTCGGCCCGCCGGTCCACGCGCGCTCCGCCGTCGGAATCGGCCACCGCGACCCCGACCGCCACCGTCGCGGCCGCCGCGGTGAGGGACAGCACGATGCGCGTGCGCACCGTCTTCTTCCGTCGCGCTTCGACTCGGGACGGCGTTGCGGGAGTTCGGCTGCGGCTCATGCGCTGTAGCACCTCACGGGGAGAAGGGGTGGGTCCGACCGAGCCTAGGGCCGTGACCAGCGAAAAGAGCTCTCTGGAGGCGTTCTTCAAGTTCTCTTAAGGAAACCCGCAGGATCGGCACAGGAACGAGCCGGTTCCGGCGACCTTATGGAGGCAAGTGTTCCCGCGGTGCGGGATATGCGTGCGCTTCGAGGGGTTTGTGTGAGGACCGTCCGGTAGATCTCAACACGCCGTTGACCGACCGTCGGTGACCGTTTCAGCATGCACGGGTCAATCCGTTCGACTTACGAAGGACTCACCCGCATGGGTAAAGGATCGTTAAGTAGGACACGCGCGGCAGTCGCTGCGATCGGCACGGCCTTGCTGATTTCGCTGGCAATGGCCGCACCCGCAGCCGCCGCGCCCGAACCGAACGACTCCGGATCGGGTCAGCTCGCCATCAAGCTGGGCGCGCCGGAGAAAACGACCACCCTCACGGACACCGACGGCGACGGCGACGTGAGCACCCAGGCACTCGACTGTGCCGAAGGGTTCATCCGGCTCACGCGTACCGAGTCGTGCTCGAACACGAAGATACCGGTGGTCTATACCGTCAACGGGACACCCGCCGGGACGGCGACCCTGCATTCCAAGGTCACGTCCACACTCGACCCGCGCAACCGGTACGCGTCGAAGTACAAGGTGGAACTGCGGCTGACGGACCCGTCCTCCTGGGCGGGTTGGCTGACCAACGGCCGGGTCGGCTTCGAGTGCAACCACTGCGACGTGAACGAGTCGGGTGAGCAGTTCCTGTTCCCGAACCAGACGCGGACGTACGAGTTCACCGTCTCGTCGCCGGGCCGGGACCTGGTCAAGGACAGCGTCCGCCCGTACGCCACCCTGGACGCGCCCCGTCACGACGAGGGCAGCGCGCTCATCGGGGAGACGTTCCGGCCGCGCTGCGACAGCACCCCCCGCATCACGCCCGTCCAAACCGGCGGCTGCGTGTACCCCGACGTCGCGGCCGTGTGGCTGCTGGACACGGCCAACCCGAGGGTCGACGCCGTGGCCTGGCACGTCGACTGGGCGCAGCGCAACCTCGACCAGCCGTGGGGGAAGCCGGGTACCCGGTACCCGCTCCACCGCACGTTCGACGACACCGTCATCGGCGCGAACCGCGAGGTGGCCTGCGGCCGCGACGTGCCGCGGCCTCCGCCGGGCAGCGGGCTGTCCTGTGACGAGTACCCCTTCGCCCAGTCGCTGGAGGGCGCGAGCCGGAACCCGGACTACTCCTGTCACTTCCTCGACGAGCGGGACAACTCCCGTGAGGGCAGCCTGCGCAAGGCATCGCTGAACGGTCAGCGGGTCCTGGAGGGCGACGCGTTCTACGTCCGTGTCCTGAAGTCCGCGGGCGCGGTGGCGCCGCCCGAGGCTATGGGCCCGGTGGGCTGCGGCAGGGACTGACCGGGCCGACCGCCGGCACTTCCGCCGAACCGGTACCCGCAGAGCAGGGGCCGCACCCACCATGGGTGCGGCCCCGTTCCGATTCGACACCGAGGGGAAGACCCGCATGCCCGCTCCGCACCACACCACCAGCAGCACCGTCCATGTCGACGCAGGCACGATAGACCTCACCGGGGAGGATCTGGTGGCCGAGTTCGAACCCGAGTGGACGCTGAACGGCCTGGTCGAGGCCGACCCGGACGGCGGCAGCGCCCGCGTCCTGTGCGGGCAGGAGACCGGCCGCATCGCGGTCACCGCCCAACTCTGGGACGGGGCCCCGCCCCTGGACACGGACGGGTGGCAGGACGTCTCCGAGGTACCCGTCTCGTGGGACTCCGCGTTCATCGACTTCGCCACGACCGGCACGCAAGCGGACCCGGCCGGCCGGCTGGACCTCCCCGGCCCCGGCGAGTACCTGATCCGCGTACACGGCAGGAACCGCGACGACGGCGACCCGCGTACCGCGGGCGACCCCGTCGAGGAGTACCTCATCCAGGTGTGGCCCGCCCCGGCCGGCGGTCCCGAGCTGTGGAAGGCGACCAGCCGGACCGCCGCACTGTGGCGCGCCCCCTGAGCGGTACGCGCCGCGGAGCGGTGGTCAGGCGGCCGTCCAGCCGCCGTCCAGGGGGATCGAGGCGCCGGTGAGGTAGCCGGTGTGCGGTCCGCAGAGCCATACGGCGACGGCGGCGACCTCCTCGGGTTCGATCAGCCGCTTGATCGCGGAGCGGCTGAGCATCACCTCGCCGACCACCTGCTCGGGGTCGATGCCGTGAGCGGCGGCCTGTGCCGCGATCTGCTGCTCCACCAGGGGGGTGCGTACGTAGCCCGGGTTCACGCAGTTGCTGGTGATGCCGTGGGGAGCGCCTTCGAGGGCCGCGACCTTGCTCAGCCCTTCGAGGGCGTGCTTGGCGGTCACGTATCCGGCCTTGAACGCGCTGGCCCGCAGACCGTGGACGCTGGAGATGTTGACGATCCGCCCCCAGCCTCGTGCGCGCATGTGCGGCAGGGTCCGGCGGAGCAGCAGGAAGGGGGCGTGGACCATCACCTTCTGGAGGTGTTCGAACCGGTCCGGCGGGAAGTCGGTCAGGGGGGCCACGTGCTGGAGGCCGGCGTTGTTGACCAGGATGTCGATGTCGACGGGCAGTTCCTCGACGAGGTCCCGGCGGGCCAGGTCCACGACGTGGGGGTGACCACCGATCTCCTCGGCGACGGACGCGGCCGCCCCGGCGTCGATGTCCACGACGTGCACGCGGGCCCCGGCCGAGGCGAGAGCCGTGGCGCAGGCGCGCCCGATGCCGCTGCCGGCGCCGGTCACCATGGCGGTGCGGCCCGCCAGGTCGACACCTGCCGTCCGGGCGGACGCGGGAGTCGTTGAGCTTGTCATGGCCGGAATCATCGCGACATCCACGTGCCGCTCCCATGGGTGTGACCCCCATAGTCGGTCCGGGCCGTGTGTCGGACATCGCCAGTGCGGCACCACGAGGACCGTCCGGCCCCGACTGGCCCTGGTGGCCGGATCGTGCGCTCGTGGGCAGGGCCTCGTCCGGCGATGATGGCCCGATGGACATAGGGGTGGACACACGACCGGCCGAGGCGTATGCCGTGTCGGCCGAGTTCTACGACCTGCTGCACGCCCGCTCGTACCACCGGCACGCGCAGGCGCTCGCCGGTCCGGCGGCGGCGGCCCGCATCGGCATCGTCGAGATCGGCGCGGGGACCGGCCTGGTCACCGAGGTGCTGATCGACGCGTCGATCGTGCCGGTCCACGCGGTCGAACCCGCCGCCACGATGCGGTCGTTGCTGCTCTCCCGCCTGCACCCTCCGGTCGGCCGGTCGGCCGCCGACCGGGTCACCGTGCACGCCTGTTCCGCGCTCGACCTGTCGCTGACGGGGCAGGCCGATCTGGCGGTGTGCCTGCGGCTGGTCCCGTGCCTGCCGCCCGAGGAACGGCGCGCGCTGTGGCGCGCGGTGGCCGATCTGCTGGTGCCGGGCGGCCTGCTCTTCCTGGACCGCCCTCCGGCCCGGCTCCCGGTCCGCCCCACCCGGCGCTCGCTGGGCGAGGTCCGCCTGGGCACCGACACCTACCGCGGGCAGGTCACCGCGCGCGCCGAGGACGGCCTGATCCGCTGCGACTACGCCTACCTGGTGTGCCGTCAGGGCCGGATCCTGCGGCGGGCGCAGGAGTCGTTCCTGCTCCGGCCGATGACCGTACGGGCGCTGCGCGAGGAGCTCGCGCAGGCCGGCCTCGTCCTGGAGGACGAGCTGACGGCGGACGTGCTGCGCGTACGCCGAGGGGTCCGCCGGGCCTAAGGGCTGTCCCGTAATCCCCGGCGGGCGCACGACGCCGGCTACGGCACCTCGCCGCGTTGTCGGAACGCCCGAATACGCCCAGTATGGGGCACCCCTCAGCCTTGCGATGCACCGCATCCGACGCCGTGCGCTGACCCACCGGGGATTACGGGACAGCCCTTTTAGGGTGACGTGCGATGGTCAGGTCGCATAGATCACGGTGGTCACGACGACGATCACGGTGAGCACCGCGCTGACTCCGTGGGTGACGACCGCGGCGACGGGGAAGTTGCGCTCGGCCGCCGCGTCCTCGTCACGGGAGTGGCGGCCGCGGCTCGGCAGCCAGCGGAAGAGCAGGACCGCTCCGAGGGACGCGGCGATCAGGACGAGCGCGGAGGCCGCCCGCCCCGCGGAGGCCACCCGGGAGAAGGTGAACAGCGCCCAGCAGCACAGCCCGGCGACGGCGAGCAGGACGTGCGCGAGGATGACGGGCACCGGCAGGCGTGTGATCGCCGAGGCGCGCTGCCGCAGGCCGCCCTCGCGCAGCCAGACCGTCAGCAGGTAGGCGCCGATGACGGCGGTGAGGATCCAGAAGCCGAGCCCCGGGTACCCCATGCCTCACTCCTCCACTCCCCCTGTGCCCCTGTGTCCCCGCCGTAATTGCCCATGACAGCACCCTCCGGTGGCGCGGACGACGACGGGCGAGCCGCCCACCCCCCGAAGGGGTGAACTCCGGTAGGCCGCCGCACGGTTGCGTACTGCTTCTGCTACAGGCGCCGTGGGGTGGCACCAGCACCACCACCGGTACGGGTCGTAGCGATATCGCGCCAGGACCTGCCGTTCGACGACGCTGGGGACGACCGATCAACCCAACGGGGAGAACAGCACATGCACTTGCTCAGGAAGCCGGCACGCTGGGCCGTGGCCGCCGCTTGCGGGATCCTCGCCGCGACCGCCCTGCCCATCGCCGCCGCGCACGGCGCGACCCCGGCCGGCGCACCTCCCGTACCGGAGCGGTACGCGCATCAGCGGCTCGACTGGCAGTCGTGCAAGGACGGTTCGCTGGAGTGCGCGGCCATGTCGGTACCACGCGACTGGTACCACCCCGACGCGGGACCGAGCCTCACGGTGGCGGTGTCCCGGCACCGGGCCCCGGATCCCGCCGCGCGCCGGGGCGTCCTGATGATGGCGGCCGGCGGGCCGGGCGCCTCGGGCCTGGGCCGGCCCGCCGGACTGGCCTCGTACGCGCCGAAGCTGGCGGCCGCCTACGACATCGTCGGCTTCGACCAGCGCGGCGTCGGGGCCAGCACCAACGTCGTCTGTTCGGACCAGGACACCGTCGACGCCCTGTTCACCAGCGGCGACCTGCGCGACCGGAGCGAGCAGGCCGTCCGCCGCACGCTGGAGCGCACCCGGGACTTCGTACGGGACTGCCGGCGCAACTCCGGGGACCTGTTGCCGTACATCACCACCGACCAGGCCGTGCACGACATGGACCTCTACCGCGCCCTCCTCGGCGCCGAGAAGGTCTCCTACTACGGCCCGTCCTACGCCACGCTCCTCGGCGCCTACTACGCGACCGAGTTCCCGCGCCGCGTCGACCGGGTGGTACTCGACAGCAACATCGGCTTCACCGGCAGCTGGCAGACCTTCATGACCGGCCAACCACGCAGCTTCCAGCGCCGGTTCGAGGAGGACTTCCTGCCCTGGCTGGCGAAGAACGACGCCACCTACCACCTGGGCCGGACCCCCCAGGAAGCGAAGGCGCGCTACGAGGGGCTCCGGACGGCGCTGCGCGGGCACCCGTTGGACCTCGACGGGACCGTCATCACGCCCAACCACCTCGATGCGGCGGCGACCAGCGCCATATACAGCGGCGACACCTTCCCCGACCTCGCGGCCGCCCTCGGTCTCCTGGAACACCCGGACAGCGCCCCGCCGGCCGCCCGGCAGGCCCTCGCCCGGAAACTCCAGCACCCGCTGGCGGCCGGGTTCGCCGCCGACTTCTTCTCCGTCACCTGTTCGGACACTCCGTGGACCCGCAGCACCGGCTACTGGGTGAGGAAGAGCGAAGCGGACACCCTCAGCCATCCCATGGTCGGAGCCCGGGAGTTGACGTTCGCCTCGGTCTGCGCGGCTTGGCCGCGCTCCACGGCGCCGCACGTCGAGGTGACGGGTGAGGGGCTGCCGCCCGTCCTGATGCTCAATTCGGTCAACGACCCGGCGACCCACTACGAGGGCGCCCTGCGGGCCCACCGAGGACTCGCGGGATCACGCCTGATCACCGTGGGCGGCGGCGACCACGGCGTGTACCAGGCACACAACGCCTGCGTGGACACCTACGTCGAGGACTTCCTCCTCGAAGGCCGCCTGCCGGCCCAGGACTCCACCTGTGCGGGCAAGCCGCTGCCGGATCCCGCGGCGGGGCCCCGTCCCCGGTCCTGAGGAGTGTCGGACGACCGCCGTGCCCCGTGATCGACAGCCACGAGCCCTGGCGGCTACCCCTCCGCTCCCGTGCGCGTCCGCCTCCAGGCACGGGCGAACAGTTCGTGCGGCGGGACCGGGGACAGGAAGCGGGTGAACGGGCCCTGGGGCTCCGACGCCCCGGCGGACACCAGGTGGGCCGGGAGTTTGGCGGTCTCCACGGGCAGGTGGGGTGCCTTGAACTCCGTCCACGCGCCCGGCACGAAGGCCGTCCGGCCGGCCCGGGCCCGCCTGCCGGTCTGGACGGCGCCCACCGCCACCAGTTCCGCCTGGGCCGCCTTGTGGCGGGCGGGAGTCCAGCCGTTCCAGCGGCGGACGTTCTGATCCGTGGGCCGGGTCAGGGCCAGGAGCTGGAGGTGCAGGGCGGCCGCGTCCGCCCCGACCCCGAGGACGGCCGTGACCTCGGCGACGAGACCGGGGGTGCTCAGGGCCGGGTTCAGCTCGTAGCCGCCCGGCGGCACCGGGGTCGAGGCCACGCGGTCGACCATCCGGGCGAGCCCCTCGCCGCACACCGCCTGGATGCGCCGGACGGCCTCCAGCAGGCCGGGCAGGCCGAGTTCGCCGCACAGCCGCACGGCCCGCTCCACCCGCTCCGGATCGGCCAGTGCGGCCGGCCGCAGGAACACGTCACGACCGGGTACGGAGACCACGAACAGGCCGTCGTCGTAGGCCGTGGACGGCTCTGTGTCCTCCCGGTACAAGGGCTCCGGGCAGGGCAGCACGGTTCCCGCGTACGGGATGAAGGCCGGGTCATCGGGCACCGCGCGGCCCAACGCGAAGTACCAGCCCAGCGGGATCAGCGTCCCCGGGTCGTCCAGCAGGGCCCGCAGCGCGCCGTACAGACGCACGGCGCCCGCGGCGGCCGGATCACCGACCGGACGCTCCGTCAGCGCCCAGGCCACGACGGACGCGGGCTCGCAGTGGAAGGACCGGCCGGTGGTCACCCAGCGGCCGGCGCCGCCGTCCGCCTCGGCGTGGTGCAGGCTGAACCCACCGCTGCGGTCACCGACGAGGACGACCCCGGCGCCCGGGAAGGCGGCCTCCGCGGGCACCCGTCCGGCCGCGAGGGCGCGGGCCCAGCCGTCGCCCAGCCCAAGGTCGGCTTCGAGCGCCCCGGCCAGCCCCTCGTCCACATACGGGGTGGTGCCGAGCAGCTCCGCCCAGACGGCGGCCATCCGCTCTGCCGCCGCGGTCATCCCGCCCGGCGCCCACAGCTCGGCCGGGTCCTCGGGGACGCCCGCCGCGAGCACCGCCCGCCGCCCGGCGTCGCCGAGCCTGTGGCAGAGGTCGCCGTACTCCCTGGCCATGGCCCTGTTCGCCTTGTAGGGGGCCGCCCGCAGCCTCTTCAGGTGCTCGTCGTGGTCCTGCCGGTCGGGCAGCCCGCCGAGTACCAGGGCGGCGATCGACCGCCGGGCGCCCGTACGCCACGAGAAGACGTCCAGCGCTTCGGGCGACAGCGCGAGCGGTCCCCGCTCCGCCACCAGGTGCAACAGCCTGGGCAGCCGCGCCGCGTCGTCCCGGGCGATGGTGAAGGTCGCGCAGTCCACGGCGCCGGAGCCGGGCGCCGGGTCGCCCGCGGGCTGCACGAAGGGCGCCACGCCGCCACGTTCGGGGCCGGAGGCCACGAACTGCCCTGCCGCCCGGCACTGTTCCAGTTCCCCCTCGGGTGCCCGGCCGGTGCGCCACCGGCCTCCGCGCTCCGCGAACGGCTGTCCGCTCCAGGTCTCCAGCAGCGCGGCCAGGGCAGCGCGCTCCTCCTCGTCGGTGGTCTCCACGGCGGCCCGCCACGCCACCGCGTCGATCCTGCCCAGCAGCGCGGACCACGCGTCCGCCACCGCGGGCAGGGCCAGGCGGCGTGTCTCGTCGTCGATCTCGCCACGCAGGTACCGGCCGTCGGCCGCGACCGCCGTCAGTGTCGCGGGCTGTGGCCCGGGTACGTAGGCCTGGTAGGGGCGGACCAGGGGCAGCAGGCCGCCGAGCGCGGGCGCCAGGACGGTGTCCGGGACGGCCGAGCCGAGCTCCACCACCGGCCCCGACCGCATGATGCCCACGCGCCGGGACAACTCCTCGCGCCGCCGCCGGACATCGGCGGCCAGCAGCGCGGCACGCACCACACCGTCGACGACGCGCGGCTCGGTCACCTCGGGCAGCACCCGGGCGATCTCCGCGCGTACGGCGGCTTCGGGGTCGGGGGCCGATCCCTGCGCACCGGCCGCGTCGAGGAGCGCCCGTACGGCGTCGTCGCCGATCGCGCGAAGTGCCTTGGAGGCGTGCTCGTCGCGGGGGGTGAGGAAGTGCCAGTACGCGGGCGGCGGCACGGGGCCCACGCTGTGGGCGGCGGCCCGGTGCCGGCGGTCGGAGCCGGGGAAGCCGTGGACCTCCCACAGGAGCGAGCCGTCCTCGGCGGCGTGGCAGCGGATCCTCGACTCGCCCGCGAGTACGGCGTCCTCGCCGCCCTGGGGCATGCGAACGATGCCCCAGGGGCGGCGGCCCGGGCGCCTGCTGCGGTAGCGGGCGCGGCGGCCGTCGATGCCCTCCAGCAGGAAGTCGGTCGGTGAGGGCCCCGCGTACGGCGTGCGGTACAGGACCCGGCACCCCGTCAGGGCTCCGTCCTGGCCCAGGGGTGAGGCGGGCGCGCCGTGCGGCAGGGCCGCGAGGGTCAACTGGTCGCGGAAGACGGCCATGCCCGGCGGTGTCTCGGCAGTGCCGTGGATGCCGGGCAGTGTGCCGTCGGTGCCGCGAACGCCCGTCAGCGGGTCGACGCGGGCCCAGCCGCCGCCCGACTGGAAGACCTCCGAGCTCCAGAAGCGGGTGCCGTCGCTCATCTGGAAGTCATGGTGCCGGACGCCTTCGCGGCCTCCGGGCCGCAGGACTCCGGCGCCGTCGTGCCTGCCGCCGCCGTCCGCCGTCTCGAACTGGTATCCGAGCCCGCCCTGGATGCTGTCGGCGTACGGCCGCAGCCCGTACCTCTGCTCCGGCTGGAAGATCTCGCCGGGGCTGGCGGACCAGAAGGCGTACGCGCCGAAGGAATCCTCGGGATCCGTCGTCCAGCTCACCAGGAACTGTCCGCCCGCGAAGTGGACGACATTGCGCGCGGTGTCCTCCGGCAGCCGGTAGGCACAGGACGCGCGCACGCCCGCGTGGTCGACGGCGACGGCCCTGTGCCGCCCGTACACCGTCAGGACGGGCCAGGTGCACGTCACGCCCGCGATCTCGCCGGGAGCGAAGTCCGCGAGGGCCGCTTCCAGGGCCGGCCAGCCCAGTTCCTCCGGCAGCCCCGCCCGCAGGGTCCGCGCGAGCGAACCCGTCAGGTCGAGGGAGGCCAGGACCTCCTCGATGCCGTCCAGGGCGGTGGCCGTCGGCCGGTCCAGCAGGTCGCGCAGCTCGTCCACGGCCTCGTCCGCCGCGGCCAGTCCGCCACCCGCCAGGGCGCCGATCAGGCTCTCGACGCGGCCGTGCACCTCGGCGGCGATGCCCGCGTTCTCGGGGAGCCGGGTGATCGCCGTGCCCGTGCCCCGCAGTGCGGCATGCACGGTGCCTTCCAGCCGCGGTCCGAACACCGGGTCCGCCGCGAGGGCCTTGAGGTCGCGCCGCGACCGCTCACCCCAGAAGCTGAGCCTGATCGCCTCGCCCGGGTCCTCCACCGCGAGGCCCTCGGCGAGGCAGAGGTCGAGCAGGTCGGCATCGAGCCCGGGCCAGCGCCAGCGGTCCTCGTGCAGTCTGAGCGGCTGCCCGGCCGCCCGCAGCCGGGGTGCGAACCGGCTCACCAGGTCGAGCAGTTCGGGCGGCATCGGCTGCCGCGCCACGCCTCCGTACGGCACCTTGTGGTGGGAGTACGCGCGGGTGTACCGCCCCAGCCAGGCGGCGGTCCCGCCCTCCGGCGTGATGCGCCCGGCGACCACCGCGTCGGCGGCGCCCGAGGCCAGCAGGAGCCGCAGCCAGGCGGCCGCGTCGTTCTTCGACTCCGGGAACACCTCCAGCAGTGCGGCGTTCACCTCGTCGTCCTGCGGGTGGTCGGCCAGCAGCGCGGCGACCGCGTCGAGCAGGCGGTCCGGTACGGACTTCCCGCGCGCGGCACCGATCAGCGGGGCGAGCACCCGGGCCTCCTCGGCCGGGTCGAGGCCGGCGGCGCGCACCGAGGCGCGGACCCTGCGGGCCAGATCGGCGGGGAGCTCACCGGGCGAGGCCGCCCACGCGGTGAGGACCCGTATGTACTCCGTGTGCGCGTCGACCGGGTCCAGTACGCCGGCCAGCCATCCCTGGTGGCCGCTCAGTTCCTTGACCGGGAGGGCTCCGGCGCCCGCGAGCAGCAGCACGTTCGCCCGGCGCCAGCCGGGGTCCACGGGCAGCGCGTGCTCGCGCTCGGCGGTACGGGCCATCGTGTACGCCCGCCCGGCGGCCCTCAGGTCCCAGGAGATCAGCCGGTGGGCCATCGTGTCCCAGAACCAGGGCAGGTGGCGCGGCGGCAGCGCGCGGGCGAGGAACTCCATCCCGTCCAGGGCCCGGCCCGCCTTCGGGTAGGCCCGGGAGATGCGGTCGCGCACGTCGGTGAGCAGCTCGACCGCGGCGGCTTCCGCCCCGGGGTCGTGGGCGCGCACCCAGTCGGCGTACGCCTCCGACCTGTGGGGTTCCGACGGAAGCGGGACAGGAAGGTTCATGTGTCCGATCCTGCCACGCACCGCTGACAACGCCGTTCCGAGCAGCGCCCGTTCGCCCGCCCGTCGTCCCAAGTCGGGCTCACCTGGAACGCGGAACGGATCGGCGCCGGGCAGACGTGCACCTTCCGCGTCACCGTACGGCCCCCGAGCACCGGACACGACGCGAGCGCGGCCGGGACCGGGTCGTCCGGCGCAACCTGTAGACACGCCGCAGACGCATCGAAGACTCGCCGAACGAGAACGGTTTGTACGTACTCGCGGGTACCGCGACCTGATAGCGCCCGGATTTGATACTTCTGGACAGCTCCGGTGTGCGCGCTGTCCGCGGGAAGGACGTGACCGTGCTCGATTTCCTGCGCCCCAAGAACGTCATCTGCACGTATTGCCAGGCCACCGACAAGGAGGGCGTCGCACGGACCTTGTCCGCCGTGGCCGGCTCGCTGACGGTGACCTGGCACACCGCGGCCTGCCCGCACTACGCCGCCGACCTGATCCTCGCCGCCGGCGCCGCCGCCGGCCCCGGCGAGAACAGGCAGCCCTAAGGGCTGTCCCGTAATCCCCGGTGGGTCAGCGCACGGCGTCGGATGCGGTGCATCGCAAGACGGAGGGGCGCCCCCATACTGGGCGTGTTCGGGCGTTCCGACAACGCGGCGAGGTGCCGTAGCCGGCGTCGTGCGCCCGCCGGGGATTACGGGACAGCCCTTAGGCGGGGTCGGGGACGAGGCCGTCGGCCACCAGGCCGGCCAGTACCGCCTCGCCCAGGGCGTGCACGGCGGACTGGGGGCGGACCATCACGGTGAACTCCCCGACCCGGCCCGCCCCGTCGAGCTGGAGCAGGTCGATTCCATGGATCTGCTTGCCGTTCACGACGGCCCGGAAGGGCAGGATCACCGACGGTGCCTCCGCGCCGTCGGCGCTGGTCTCGGCCACGCCCTCGAGGTGTCCGACGTAGCGGAGGTCCTCGAACACGCGGAACAGGACTCCGAAGAGTCCCAGCACCATCGGCTTGCCCTCGAACGGGGTGAACTTCACCGGACTGTAGAGCCGGATGTCCTCGGCGAACAGGTCGTCCAGCGCGGCGAGATCGCGCTTCTCCACGGCGGCGCGGAAGCGTTCGGCAGTCTCCATGACCCCTCCTGATACTCAAGGATATGACTAGTCGCTTTCTTGAGTATCATGCACGGGACGGACGAGACGGGGAAGGGCTGCGGCGATGGCCTTGAGACATGCCGTGCTGGCGGCGCTGCTGGACGGCGAGTACAGCGGGTATCAGCTGGCGAAGGTGTTCGACGTCAGCGTCGCGAACTTCTGGCACGCGCTCCCCCAGCAGCTGTACACCGAGCTGGCCAAGCTGGAACAGGAAGGCCTGGTCGCAGGCCGGCAGGTGGTCCAGGAGACGCGGCCCAACAAGCGACTGTTCCAGGTCACCGCCGCCGGTCGCGCCGCGCTGGAGGAGTTCGCCGCGGCGGCGTCGAAGCCGTCCGTCATCCGCGACGACCTGCTCGTCAAGGTGCAGACCGCGGACCGCATCGGCACCGCGCCGGTGATCGGACAGCTCGAAGAGCGGGCGTCCGCCGCCGAGGCCAAGATCGAGCTGCTCGGGAAACTGCTGCGGCAGATGCGGGGCGACATGGACGAGGCGGAGTTCCTGCTGCGCGGCGAGCGGATCGGCGGGTACCTGACGTGCCTGCGCGGCGTGGCCTTCGAGCAGGGCCACCGGGAGTGGTGCCTGCGGACCGCCGCCGTCCTGCGGGAAAGGCAGGCCACCCGTGCCGAACGGTGAATACCTGCGCTACGTGGCCCTGGGCGACAGCCAGACCGAAGGGATGGGCGACGGGGACGACACGGCCGGCCTGCGGGGCTTCGCCGACCGGCTCGCCGAGCACCTCGCGGCCGTCAACCCCGAGGTCCGCTATGCCAATCTGGCCGTACGGGGACGCAAGGCCGGCCAGGTACGCGCCGAGCAGCTGGGGCCCGCCCTGGCACTTCGTCCCGACCTGGCCACGGTCGTCGCCGGGGTCAACGACATGCTGCGGCCCCGGTTCGACGCCGCGGAGGTGGCCGGGCACCTGGAGGAGATGTTCGCGGCGCTGACGGCCGCCGGAACCCACGTGGTGACCGTGACGTTCCCCGACGTGGGAGAGATCGTGCCGCTGGCCCGGCCGCTCGGGTCCCGCGTGTCCGACCTCAACACCCGCATCCGCGCGGCCGCCGCACGCCACGGGGTCACGGTCGCCGAGGTCGGCCGGCATGCGGTCGCCGCCGATCCCCGGCTGTGGACCGCGGACCGCCTCCACGCGAGCCCCCTCGGCCACGCGCGGATCGCCGCGGCCCTCGCCCAGGCCATCCGGCTGCCCGGAAGCGACGACAGCTGGACCCTTCCTCTGCCGCCCCGGCCGGTACCCGGACGTCGGCAGGCAGCGGAAGCCGAGCTGCGCTGGGTGGCCGGGTTCCTCGGCCCCTGGATCGGGCGCCGCCTGCGCGGCCGCTCCTCCGGCGACGGCCGGACCGCGAAACGCCCCGAACTCCGGCCCCTGGGTTAGCGCGACGCGCCGCCGCGCTGTCGGTCCGGTCGACTATCGTCCGTCACTGCACCGCAGGGACGAACACGGGGGATGTGACGGGTGACCGGGAAAGACGTTCTGGCGCAGCGCTTCGAGGAGCACCGCGGCCATCTGCGGGCCGTGGCCTACCGCATGCTGGGATCGCTCACCGAAGCGGAGGACGCCGTCCAGGAGGCCTGGCTCAAGCTGAGCCGCTCCGACGCCGACGCCGTGGACAACCTGGGCGGCTGGCTGACGACCGTGGTCGGCCGGGTGAGCCTGGACATGCTGCGCTCGCGCACCACACGGCGCGAGGATCCGCTGCACGACCAGGACGGGCAGGTCCGGCTCCCGGACCCGGTCGTCAGCGGACCGGACGGCCTCGACCCCGAGCAGGAGGTACTCCTGGCGGACTCGGTCGGCATCGCGCTGATGGTCGTCCTGGAGACCCTCTCCCCCGCCGAGCGCCTCTCCTTCGTCCTGCACGACATGTTCGCCGTACCGTTCGACGAGATCGCTCCCGTCCTCGGGCGCACCCCGGCCACGACCCGGCAGCTCGCCAGCCGCGCCCGCCGCCGCGTCCAGAACGGGGCTCCCGCTCCCGACACCGATCCGACCCGGCTGCGCGCGGTCGTCAACGCGTTCCTGGCCGCATCGCGCGGCGGTGACTTCGAGGCCCTCGTCACGATCCTCGACCCCGAGGTCGTGGCGCGCTCCGACGGCGGCACCCTGCGCCCCGGCATCCTGCGCCGCGGCGCGACCGATGTCGCCTCCCAGGCCATCACCTTCGCCCGCTTCGCCGAGGCCGCCCACCCGGCGCTGGTCAACGGCACCCCCGGCGTGGTCGCCGTATCGCAGGGCCGGCCGCTCTCGGTCATGGCGTTCACCATCGTCGACGGGAAGATCACCGCCCTCGACATCCTCACCGACCCCGAGCGCCTCGCGCGGATCGACCTGAGCTTCATCGACGGCTGAGCCGTCGGCAGACGTTCCCGTGGGTGCGGCGGCCCAATCGGCCCGCCGCACCCGCACATTCCCTCAGGTCCGTCACATTCGCCCGACGGGGCGGGTCAAGGGGGTATGACCACGAAGACGTTCGCCCTCGCCCTTCCGCTGGCCGCCCTCGTCGCCGCGACGGCCGCCTCGCCCGCCCCCGCCGCCCACCCGGCTCCCTGGCACAGCGCCTGGAACGCCTCCCAGCAGGCCCCGGCCCACACCACCTGGTACCCAAACTGGTCGGAGGGCGGCTTCGACAACCATTCCGTACGCCAGACCATCCGCGTCGGCGCCGAGGGCTCCGAGCTGCGCGTCCGCCTCTCCAACGCCTTCGGCACCACACCGCTCCGGCTGACCGGCGCGACGGTCGCCAGGAGCGCCGGAGGCGCCGCCGTACAACCGGACACGGTGCGGCCGCTGCGGTTCAAGGGATCGGGAGCCGCTACGGTCCCCACCGGCGGGGAGTTGTCGAGCGACCCGGTAGCCCTGCCCGTCCGGGCCTTCGAACAGCTCACCGTGACCTTCTACTTCCAGGGCGCCACCGGTCCGGCCACCTTCCACAACGTCGCGATGACCACGTCCTACCGCGCCACCGGAGACCACCTCGGCGATCCGGCGGCGGACGCGTTCTCCGAGGCCGGCTTCTCCTGGTACTACCTGGCCGGCGTCGACGTGAAGAACCTCCGCCCCGGCGGCCCGGGCGGGGGCCGGGGCGCGGTCGTCGCCTTCGGGGACTCCCTCACCGACGGGTACGGAGCCACCCCCGGCGCCGACCGCCGCTACCCCGACGAACTCGCCGAGCGCCTTGCCTCGCAGGGCCGTCCGCGGACCGTGCTCAACGCGGGCATCGGCGGGAACAAGGTCCTGGGCGACTCGGAGTGCTTCGGGGAGAGCGCCCTCGCCCGGTTCCGGCGCGACGCCCTCGGCCGTCCCGACGTCGCCACCGTCGTCGTCCTCGAAGGCACCAACGACATCGTGATGCCCGACGGGCCCGCCGACCACTGCACGACGCCCAGCCCCGAGGTGACCGCCGCGGAGATCATCGCCGGGCACCGGCAGCTGATCCGCGAAGCCCGCACCCGTGGCGTCAGGGTCATCGGTGCCACCATTCCGCCGTACCACGGGTTCGAACACTGGACGGAGCGCGGGGAGAAGGTGCGCAAGGCGGTCAACGAGTGGATCCGTACCAGCGGCGCGTACGACGGGGTCGCGGACTTCGACCGGGTGCTGGCCGCCCCGGTCGACCCGGCCCACCCCGAGGCCGTCGCGATCAAGCAGGAGTACGCCTTCGGCGACCGGATCCACCTCAACGACGCCGGGTACAGGGCGATGGCCGAAGCCGTCGACCTGAACTCGCTGTAGACCGGTCGGTCACGTGGCGCTCTCCTCGGAAGCGGGCAGGAACTTGCCCGCCTTCAGGGCGAGCTGCCGGGCGAAGTAGGCAGCCGCGTCGGGTCGCATCCGGGCCAGGGCGACCATGCCCGTGATGACGACGTCGCAGACCTCGTCGTGGACGTCCTCCCAGCTGTGGGAGTGCCCCTTGCGGGGGTTGGTGCCCTTGGCGCCGATCACGGCCTGGGCGGCCTCGCCGAACTCCTCGCCGATCTTGAGAACTTGGAGCAGGTGGCTCTCCTCCGGCTTCAGTCCCATCTCGGCGTCGGAGGCGTCGAAGCGGTCGGCGAGGGCGGTGATGGTGTCCCATGTGGCGGTCACGGCGTGCGGTGCCTCCCTGTTCCCGTGCCCGTACGCGGCGGCGCCGGGCAGGAGCAGCACCCTACCGGCGGCGCGGCCGTCCCGATCTCGCTGGAGAACTCCCCACAGCTGCCGGTAGGTTGATCGCATGCGTCTGACGAAGTACGGCCACGCCTGCGTCCGCCTCGAAGCCGGGGACCGCGTCCTCGTGATCGACCCGGGAACGCTGTCCGAAGCGGAATCCCTCCTCGGAGCGACCGCCGTACTCATCACCCATGAGCACGAGGACCACATCGACGTCGCCGCGCTCAAGGCGGCGCGCGAGCTCAACCCCGAGCTGACCGTCCACACGCACGCCGCCCTGGCCGCGGAGCTCGGCGACGGCGTGACCGCCGTCGCGGCGGGCGAGGCCTTCACCGCGGCCGGCTTCTCCGTGCGCGCCGTCGGCGGCGAGCACGCCGAGATCGTCGACGGCCTGCCCGGGTGCCCGAACCTCGGTTTCGTCGTCGACGGCGTCTACCACCCGGGCGACTCGCTGTTCGTGCCCTCCGAGACGGTCGAGACCCTGCTGGTGCCGGCGTCCGGACCGTGGCTGAAGACGGGCGAGGCCGTCGAGTTCGTACGTGCGGTGGGACCGGCGCGTGCCTTCCCCATCCACGACGCCCTCGTGAACGAACTCGGCCAGGGCAACTTCGACCGGTGGCTGGACTGGAAGGGCGAGACCGACTATGCCCGCATCCCGCTGGGCGGTTCGGTCGATCTGCCGTAGAGAAGCCGGCGTCGCGGAGGCCGGCCCGGCCCCGGCCGGAAGGCAGCCCGTACTCGAAAGTGGATCAGGATGCGCTCTCAGGTCCTGACGTGCGTCATGTGATGCTGACGCCATGACTGATCCACACGAGGTCTCCGTCGTCCGCTGGCCGGATCAGACCCCTTCCGCCCAGGATGGGCCGGCCGAGCTGCTGGCGGCCTACCATCTGCAGACGCAGGCCGAGAAGGGTGAGGCCGTCGCCGGTGTGGAGGGGTTGCCGAACCGCTACCGGGTAGAGATCGCGGATCCACAGGCCGTGTTCGTTGACGATGTCGTGCTGCTGGCATTGAGCGGGGAGATTGCCGTGGGCTGCCTGGTGGTGACCATTCCGGTCGACGGAAGGTCCGAGGTCAAGCGCCTCTGGACGGATCCGGCGGTCCGGGGGCGGGGCATCGCGTCCAGCCTGCTCAACTCCGCGCTCGAGCATGCTACAGAAAGCGGCGTCAGTACGGTGCGGCTGTCGGTGTGGAAATGGCGGACGGGCGCGATCGCCTTGTACGAGCGGCTCGGATTCACCGTCACCGAGCCGTGGGACCAACGGGACCAGCTGGTCTGCATGGAACGCGCCGTGTGAGTGGCCACAGCTGCTCGTTGCCGACCACGACGAGCACGGCCGCGTCGTAGCGAACCGCAAGCTCGTCATGGCGCGTCGCGAGTCGCTGCCCGTGCCTCACGCGCGCGCACGGCTTTCAGGCGAGGCGGGAGCCGATCCCGGACCGCGGCCGCCGCGATTGCCGGGACTCGCGCGATACTGGCGATATGGACGCACCGGTGCCTGCGTTTTTCGGCGAGGCTTCCCCGGATCCGGTCGCCCTGGGCCGTGCGGGACGGGCGGTTCTGGACGGCCGTGGCAGGGCCGTGGGCTGGAGTGAAAGGAGCCGACATGGGTGTCGGCGAGAAGGCCAAGGCCGAGATCGAACAAGTTGCGGGTAGGGCTGTGAGGAAAGCAGCCCATGCGATGGGCAAGGAGACCCTGGCGGCCAAGGGCGCAGCTCTGGAAGCCCGGGGTAAGGCGCGGCGCGTCAAGGAGAAGGGAAAGGACCAGTTCCGTTGATCACGCTGCGGCTTTCTTGCGACACCGGCTTTTGCGCACGATATGAGAAGGAATCATGGGCATACTTGCTTGGATTCTGATCGGGCTGCTCGCGGGCATCATCGCCAAAATGCTGATGCCCGGGAAGGACCCGGGTGGAATCATCGTCACGACGCTGATCGGCATCGCCGGCGGTCTGCTCGGCGGATGGCTCGGCAAGATAATCTTCGGCGTCGAGTCCGTCGACGGCTTCTTCGAGCTCTCGACCTGGATCGCTGCCATTGTCGGCTCTCTCATTCTCCTGGTCATCTTCCGCTTGTTCCGCCGCTCAGCGCGATGACCGGCGAGGGGCGAGGGGCGACGTCTTGCCGCCAGGCACACGCGCACCAGCACCTCCGACTCGGCCGATGAGGTCCGGCACAGGAAACGGCTTCCCCTCCACGCGAGGCCGAAGCCGTTTCTCGTTGCCCCCGCACCCCGGGCCAAGCCGCGCGGTCCGCGGTTCAGGGCGGCAGGAGCGGGCCCAGTGGACCGAGGTCGAGGTTGAGGTCCTCCAGCCTGTAGCCGTGTTCCGCGCACAGCTCGGTCATGCGGTCGTGGAGGGCGAGGAGCGTGGCTCCCAGTTCCTCCTCCTGCTCGTCGGTGAGGTCACCCGCGTCGACGCGGCGTAGTGCCTGGCGTTCGATGAGTTGACGCACGAGCTCGACGAGGGTGAGGACGAGCTTGAGGAGGTCTTCGCCGACGGTGTCGGGGTCGGTGTGGATGCGGCGGGCCGGGGGTTGGGTGTCACCGGGGGCGGCGGGGGGTGCTTGGAGGAGCCGGAAGGCGTTCGCCATGGTGTCGCCGACGGCGCTGAGGCGGCCCGGGTCGGGGGGCGGCTGCGCTGAGGGATCGGCGTTCATCGCCGCTCGCCGCCATCGAGGGAAGGGGAGTCGGGGCTGGTGACAGAGGTGATGAGCGCGCGCAGGGAGATGCGTACGAGATCGATGTCCGCGATGGACAGGACGAGGTCGCCGGTGATCACGACGCCGCCGGCCAGTAGCCGGTCGAGGAGGTCCACGAGAGCGACTTGCCGGCCCGGTAGCGATTCGTCGCGTTCGGTGACGGTCATGTTCGTCCACCGGGGGCTTCGTGGGCCGTGCCGGTGGCTCGGGGTGGCGGCATGGCGAAGGAGTAGGGCGCCCAGGGGCCGGTGAGGTCGATGCGTACGCCCGGCAGGTCCTGGCTCGCATGTCGGACGGCGGTGCGGAAGGCCTCGACTTGGTCGTCGGGAACGAGGTACGAGTCATTGAGGACGTTCTCGCCGTCCTCGCCGTCCTCGCCGCGGGCCAGTGGCCCTGTTTGGGTGGGGTGCCGCACGACGTGGGTCGCGTGCCGGGCCGCGGTGGCGGCGATGCGTTCCGCGGCTAGCGTGGCTTGCTGGTAGCGGTCCTCACGGGCATGGTGCTGCGCCTTGCGGGCATGGAGGTAGGCCTTGCCAGGACTGGTGGATGCGGGCGCGGCGGCCTCCTGCGCGTCAGGGGCGCCGGCGCCGGGGCGGACGTAGACCTTGATGCCGTACTCGGCGTGGTGGGCGAGGAGGGCGAGGCGGTCGGCGAAAGCGGGCTGCTGCTCGCGCAGTGCCGCCAGGGCCCGGTCGTCGTCCTGGTAGAGGGTGGCCATCCGCAAGGGCAGGACGGTGGCGTGGTCGGTGAGCGTCTGGATGACGTGGTGGTGAGCTCGGGCGGTGCTCTCCAGCCAGGCGAGGTCTTCGAAGCGGGTTCGGAGTACTTCCTCGCGCCAGTCCCCGTGGAGAACCTGGCTGGTGACGAACGCGGGGGCCGTCGGACCGCCGTCCTCAGGGGGCGTCAGGAGGGTGACCGGGGCATCGTCCACACCGCGCAGGGACGCCACGATCCGGCCGAGCTGCGGCGTGGGTACGGCGACGGCGTACACGTAGGTCAGGGTCGGCTCTGAGGTCATGGGGCGGGCCTGTTCCTCTTGGCGGCGCCGCGAGCCGGGCGGTCCTCTTCCCACACCGGGCTGTCATCGGCGCCTTGGGACGGCGTGGCTTCCAGGCGTTCGCGCCGCAGTGCCTCCACCTCGGCGCGCAGACGGCGGTTCTCTTCCGCGAGCGGGTCGCCGCTGTGGCGGGAGGAGAGGGCGGGATCGTACTCCCACCAGTCGATGCCCATCTCCTTGGCCTTGTCCACCGAGGCGATCAGGATCCGCAGCTTGATGGTCAGCAACTCGATGTCGAGGAGGTTGATGCGGATGTCGCCGGCGATGACGATGCCCTTGTCCAGGACGCGTTCGAGGATGTCGGCCAGACTGGCGGAGGAGCTCGGCGGATAGGACAGCGGCGTTGCCCGGGACGGCAAAGGGCCCATCCGGTTGGCGAGTGGGTCAGTCACGGTCCCCGACCTCCCAGGTCACTGCGGGCGCTGCCGGAATTGCATGATCTCGTCGAGCCGGTCGAGAAGTTCGTCCTCCGCGCGGTCGAAGGTGGCCTGGTCGATCTCTCCCCGTAGCAGCTGGCCTTCGAGGTCGGCGAGCGCCGCCCGGACGGGGGCGGGGTCGTAGTACTCCTCGTTCGCCTTGTCGACGACGCGCTCCGCCACCCACACCACGGCGCGCACCGGCGCCAGTGGTGCCGTCAGCAGTTGTGTCAGCAGCCCCATGGCTCCTCCTCCCAACGCTCCCGGCCGTTGCCACGTGCGGGTGGCCGGGCCCTGGCCCCTACACGAAGCTGTACGGCGGCAGCGGCCCTGCGAAGCGGAAATCGATGCCGTCGACCTGCCGGGCGAGGCTGGCCTCGGCGGCGAGGAAGTCTTCCTTCTGGTCTGCGTGGACCAGGAGGGAGACGTTGAGTATGTCCCCGTCGACCGGAGCGCGGACGGCGTGCTCGCGGGCGAAGGGAACCAGGGCTTGGATCAGGCCCGCGGCCAGGGCCTCCTGCCGGCCGCGTACCTCCGTGGCGACGATTTCTCCGAGCTGGAGCGGCAGCCGGGGGTCGCTGTCGCCGGCCCGGATCTCGTCGTTGAGTTTCCGCGCTTGGGGAAGGTCGTCCAGGATCTCGCGAAGGAGCGCCTCTTCGTCCTGGGACGCCTTGATGTGGTACTCGGCGCAACCTCCGAGCCGCTCCAAGGCATCCAGGTAGGCGTCCGCGCGCTGCTGGAGAGCGTCCACGACCGCCTGGTCGTCCGGGGCGATGTACCCGAACTGCAGGGGCAGGACCGTGCCGTCCGCCATCAGGCGCTCTTGTACCTCCTGGTGGGCGGCCAGGTCGCGGCGCTTGGGGCGGATCTCCTCGTCCACGTCACTGACGACCGCGCACAACTGTTCGGCAGTGATGGTGCGAAGCGGCCCGGGCTCCGCTCCGACGCCGGTCAGCCCGTCCAGGCGGCAAGGGTGCGAGGCCCCGATGATCGAGTACACGTACAGCGCCATCGCCTACTCCTTCTCGCGGCGTACCGGGCGGCGTGCGGGCCGACGGCGCCGCGGGACCTCTTCTTCTTCGGGCTCTTCCTCGGGCTCTTCTTCCTTGTCGGACCTGCTCGTCAGGGACTGGGTCACCGCGTCGACCGCTCCGCTGATCGCGCCCTTGGACTTGCCGTGTGCCCCGCTCTCGACCGCGTTGCCGACCACGTCCGTCAGCTGTGCGGGCGCCTTGCGGCCCGCTTCCAGGTCGAGGCGGTTGCAGGCTTCGGCGAAACGCAGGTAGGTGTCGACGCTGGCCACAACGATCCGAGCGTCGATCTTCAGCAGTTCGATCCCGACCAGGGAAACGCGGACGAACACGTCGATGACCAGTCCTCGATCGAGGATCAGTTCCAGGACGTCGTAGAGGCTGCTCGTACCCCCGCCCCCGCCCGCGCTTCTGCTGATACTGCTTCCGCCCTGCGGCATCACAGTCATGACCGCTTCCCTTCACCGATGGCGCCTTCAGGCTGGTCGGTCGATCATTCCCCGGCTGTATCGCCGGGTCCGCTCGTAGGAGATCAGCTCCCCTTCCTCGTCCATCGTGACCTTGTAGCTGGCCAGGACACTGGTGGTGTCGGGGATTCGTTCCAGCTCCAGGACCTCGACCTGGGCCTCCCAGCCGTCCTCGGTCGGCCGCAGGGCCGACACCGACTCGGGAGGGCGCCCGAGCAGCTCCGAGAGCTGCCCGGCCGCCAGGCGCATGGCGGCGGCCGCGCCCGTCACACCACGGCGCGCAGCCGCTTTGCGAGCCGGGGCCTTGCGGCCGGGCCTGCTGGCCTGTACGTGGTCACCGCCGTCGTCCGAGGGGGAGCGCCGACGGCGCGCCGGCTCTGCTGCCTCCATGGACCACTCCCCTCGCAAACTGACCTTTTCATCGTATACGAGGCATATCTGGCATCAGACGGAGCAGCCCCTTAGTAACCGTGCGAGCGGGCGTCCCCGGCATTGGGGGTGCAAGGGCCATGGCGACCGGGCGCACCTGCTGAAGGGAAAGGCTCATGGACGACACGACCAAGATCGCCCTTGCGGTCGCCATCGTCGGGGGTTACGTACTGGGACGGGCGAAAAAGGGGCGCCTGGCCTTGAGTCTGGCGACGTACGCCGCCGGCCGCCGCCTCGGCTTGGAGCCGAGGGAGCTTGCGACGCAGGGCCTGAAGAAGCTGAGCGAGATGCCGCAGGTCGCCGAGCTCGGCGAGCAGATCAGGGGCGAGGCGCTGGACGCCGGCCGCAGGGCGCTGACGGCCGCCGCCAACCGCCAGCTGGCCCAGCTCGCCGACTCGCTCCACCAGCGCACCCTCACACTCGGCCGCGGTGACGAGGAGGAGGACGAGGAGGAGTACGAGGACGCCTACGAAGACGAAGGCGAGGGTGGGGGCGAAGAGGAGGCCTACGAAGAGGAGCCCTATCAGGGAGCCGAGGGCGACGAGGAGGAAGAAGGGGAGGAAGAGGAAGGGGAGGAAGGGGAGGAACAAGAGTTCGAGGACCAAGAGGCGCCAGAGGAAGAAGAGGGCGAAGGGGAGCCCGAGGAGGAAGAGGAGCCCGAGGAAGAGCCCCCGCCTCGTCGACGGCCGACCCGCCGCTCCGCTCCCGCCGGGGAGCCCGAGGAGGAAGAAGGCGAAGAGGAGCCCGAGGAGGAAGAGGAGCCCGAGGAAGAGCCCCCGCCTCGTCGACGGCCGACCCGCCGCTCCGCTCCCGCCCGGGAGCCCGAGGAGGAAGAAGGCGAAGAAGAGCCCGAGGAGGAAGAGGAGCCCGAGGAAGAGCCCCCGCCTCGTCGACGGCCGACCCGCCGCTCCGCTCCCGCCCGCACGGCCAAGGCGGAACAGCGCACCACACCCGCCCGTAAGACGGCACCCAAGAAGACCGCTCCGGCGAAGAAGGCCACTCCCGCGAAGAAGGCAGCTCCGGCGAAGAAGGCAGCTCCGGCGAAGAAGACCGCTCCCGCGAAGAAGGCGGCTTCGGCGAAGAAGACCGCTCCCGCGAAGAAGGCGGCTCCCGCGAAGAGGGCAGCTCCCGCGAAGAAGACCGCGACCGGACGCTCCGCGCCGCCGACGAAGAAGGCCGAGGCGGGAACGGCGAAGGGCAAGGCAGCCTCCTCGTCCACGCGCCGGGCCCCGGCCAAGAAGGCCGCGAGCAGGCCCGCCGCGAAGAAGACCGCGGCTAAGAAGAGCCCCGGGCGCCAGGCTGCGTCCAAGAGCACGGGCAAGAAGACCACCGCGGCGAAGAAGGCGGCCCGCCGCAAGCCGACGGCGCGGAGGTGAACCATGGCCACCACACAGCGCGGCGCCAAGGGCGCACAGTCCGGTTTCGACAAGCTGCTCGAGGAGGTCGGCGCCTACCTCTCCGCCCAAGCCGAAGGCCTGGCGGACAAGGCCGTGGACAAGGTGGACGACCTCACCGACCGTCTCTCCGACGTCGCGGAGAACGGTGGAGTCCTCACGGGCATCGGAGGTCAGCTCCTCAAGGGTGACTCACCCCTCAAAGCCGTCCTGCAGCAAACGGTCGGCGGCCTCAAGGACAAGGTCGGCGATGCGGCCTCCAACCTGTTCGGCGGCGGCAAGGGCAAGGGACGCAAGGCCGGCACGAAGGTCATCAACATCATCGAGACCATCGACGTCGGGGTACCGCTGCGCACTGCCTACGACCACTGGACGCAGTACGAGGACTTCAGCAGCTTTGCCAAGGGTGTACGCAGCGTCTCACAGAACGACGACACGACCACCGACTGGAAGGTCAAGGTCGGACCGTCCACGCGCAACTGGAAGGCCACCATCGAGGAGCAGGTTCCCGATGACAGGATCGTCTGGAGCTCGGAGGGGCCCAAGGGGACCACGCGTGGCTGCGTGAGCTTCCACGAGCTCGCCCCCTCACTCACCAGGATCGTCCTGGTCGTCGAGTATTACCCCGCCGGGTTCTTCGAGAAGACGGGAAACCTCTGGCGGGCGCAGGGTCGGCGCATGCGGCTCGATCTGAAGAACTTCAGCCGCTTCGTCACCCTCTCCAACGAAGAGCCGGAGGGCTGGCGCGGAGAGATCCAAGACGGCGAAGTCGTCGTCACCCAAGAAGAGGCTCTTGAGGAGGAAGAGGCCGCGGCGGAGGAACCGGAGGAGGAGGACGAAGACGCGGACACCGACGAGGAGTACGCCTACCCCGAGGGCGAGGAGGGGGACGAACAGGCTGAACAGGACGAATACGAAGATGAGGATGAACCGGAGGAAGACCAGGACGAGGAAGGCTATGAATACGAGGACGAGAACGAGGGAGGGGAGGAGGGCGAACAGGAGGACGAAGAGGAGGACGAAGAGCCCCACCGGCGGACACGCCGCCGCTGAGGCTCACGGGACCGCCTCCGCGCCCCTCACCGTCCCTGTGGCCGTGTCTCCCGCACGGTCACAGCCCTGTTCAGCCCTGTTCGCCGGTTCAGCCCTGTTCGCATGCGCGTTCGCGGAGCAACCCGCCGACATGTCGAGGCCGGCGGCAGAGCCGCCGGCCTCCCCGTTCGGCACGAGGTCAGTGCTTGAGGGCGTCCTTCACCTTTTGAGCGGCCTGCTTCGCGTCACCTGCAGCCTGCTCGGCGCGGCCCTTCATCTCCAGGCTCTCGTTGCCGACCGCCTTGCCGGTGACTTCCTTCGTCTTGCCCTTTACGTTCTTGCCGATGTTCTTGGCCTTTTTCCCTGCGGCCATCCCATCCACCTCCAAAAGCTGCCTGACCGGCAAGTGCCCGTTCCAGCAGCGGGTACACCTTGCAGGCTCGGTTTCGGCCGGTGTATGCGGGCGATGGGAGTTTGGCGCGACCCCCGGCTGAGCGTCTGGCCCGATCTGTCCCCGACGTCGGTGCGGTTCCCGTCGATCAGCCGGGCGCTGCGTCCGACTGGCGGACACCACCAGCTCGGCGCCGGGCATCCAGCCGCTCACCGCGTAATCATCACACCGGGGCCTCTTCGAGGCGTGCTCGCCGCGAGGCCCCGGGCCAGCTAGCGGCGTGCCCAGGTACGTCGAAGAGAAAGGCATACAGATGACCAGCCAGCCTGACGGCGACGAGTCCTCCTCCCCGCCTGAAGAGCCGCAGGAAGTCGAGCCCACGCACGGCAAGGCCAGGGCCAAGGAGAAGACTGCCGAGATCAAGGAACACACCATCGCCAGGGCCAAACAGGCAACGGCCCAGGTTCGCGAGAAGGCAGAGCAGGCGACTCAGCTGGCCAAGGACAAGGCACCCGAGCCACTCCTGCACACGGCCACCCATACTGCTGAGCACGTCCACGACGCCGCGGTACGGGCCAGACACCTCGCAGCAGACAAGACCCCTGAGGCCGTCCGTGAACGGGCCGCTCAGGCTGCCCACAGGGCACGGTCCAAGTGGACTCCGTTGCTTGCCGCGGGCGCCGCCTTCCTCGTCTTTCTCTTCCTGCGCCGCTGCCGACAGAACCGGTGATCGTCGACGACGGCCCGAAAGGGGAGAAGAGAGCCGTGCTGCCCGCGCACCAAGGTATCCATAGCGCCCCGGCCGACGTTCTCGCCGCGGTCACTTCGGTGGCTCGATGGTGGAGGGGTCCAGGCAGGCGCGAAGACAGTCATCGGGCGAGTGCGGCAATGGCCCGCCGACGCCGGTGTCGGACAGTTCCTGGGCTTGCTGACGCGGATGCCGCCCACGCCTGGGTGGCGGAGCTCCACAGCTCCTTCCTGGACCCGGCCAGCCGGCCCTGCACGGCACGAAGCTGATGGATGGGGCGCCACATGACGGCGAGTTGCGGGCGGGGGAAACGGCTTCTCCCGCTACGCGGCTGACCAGGCGGTAGCCGACGACGACGGCTGGGCCGCGCTTGAGGGGCAGGCGGCAGGCGGCAGGCGGCAGGCGGCAGGCGGCAGGCGGCAGGCGGCAGGCGGCAGGCGGCAGGCGGCAGGCGGCAGGCGGCAGATCGTTTCGGCGGTCTTACCGTCGTGGAGCTGGCACGAGGCGCAGAAGTGCGTGCAGGACCGCGTCGATGCTGTCGTGGGCCGGTTCCGCGGTCACGTGGGTGAGCAGGCGGGCCAGGGTACGGACGAGCACGGGCGAGGCCATGACGCGAGGGTGGAGGAGCACCCGGAAGCCGTACCGGGAGAAGACGAGATCACTGGCGAGGTTGCCCAGACGGTAGTAGCGCCCCCAGCGGCGGCGGATCTCCGCGGGGTACTGCTGCAGCGCGTGTTCCCTACGCGGCCCGGCCGGCCGGGCCAAGGCCAAGGCGATGGTCTCCGCCGCCACTTCCGCGGCTTCCATCGCCTGGGCGATACCCTCGCCGCTCCACGGACTGACCATGCCGGCACTGTCGCCGACCAGCAGCAGACCCCGCCGGTACTGCGGCCGCCGATTCAGTCCCATCGGCAGGGGGGCGCTGCGCAGGGGCCCTGCGGCGTTCTCCTCCCGCACCCCCCAGTCCACCGGCAGGCGGGGCAGCCAGTGGTCCAGCGCCGCCCGCAGATCCACCGGTCGGCTCTGCCGCTGCGGCAGGGCACCGAGGCCGACGTTGACGCGCCCGTCACCGAGAGGGAACACCCAGCCGTACCCGGGCAGATCCAGCCCCGTGTGCGGAAAGTGCAGATCGGCCCAGAGCTCAAGGTAGGGGTCGTTGGTGCGGGCCTCGCTGCGGTAGTAGCGGCGGGCCGCCGCCGCGACCGGACGGCCCGCATCGCGTGCGAGTCCCAGAGCCACCGCGATCCGCGCGGAGGCGCCGTCGGCAGCGACGACGAGCGGCGCCCGATAGCGAACCGGCTGCTGGTCCGGACCGCGAAGAGCAGCCACCCCGGTGATACGTCCGGCTCGGTCGGTCAGTGGGGCCGTCACCTTCACGTGGGTGCGCAGGCGGGCTCCGGCGGCGCTTGCATGAGCGGCGAGCAGGTCGTCGAAGTCGTGTCGGCTGCGGGTGAGCCCGAAGTCGGGAAGACTGCCCAGCCGTGGCCAGTCCAGCTCCACCTGGTTGCCCTCACACACCCACCGCATGCCCTTGTTGCGCATCCAGCCCGGCGCGCTGATGTCGACGCCGAGCCGCACCAACTGGTAGACGCCCCGCGGCGTCAGTCCGTCGCCGCACACCTTCTCCCGGGGGAAGCCACTCTTCTCCAGCAGCAGCACGTCCACGCCCGCTCGCGCCAGGTCCGTTGCGGCGGCCGAACCGGCCGGCCCCGCCCCCACCACGATGACCTGCGCCTCTTCATCCCCACCCGCCGGTTCCAGAGGTCTGCTGTCGGGGGCGCCGACGCCGCCGGCGTCATCGCGTTCGGTGGTCACCCCACCACTATGCCGCGTCCCTCACTACCCGGCCCTGCAGCAGGGCCGTTGCCGGTCAGTCCAGTGGAACCACGGCGACCGGGGCGGTGCTGTGGTTGATCACCGCATGCGCGACATGGCCGAGGTGTGGGCCGAGCGGTAGCTTCCTCCGCCTTCGACCGACCGCCAGCAGTCCCGCTCCCCTCGCCGCCTCCGAGAGCCGGGACACGGGAGAGCCGAAGACGGCCTCCGGGGTGACCCGCACATCCGGGTACGTCCGCCGCCACGGCCGCAGCAGCTCGGCCAGGCGCTCCGCCGTGCGCTGCCCGAGCCCCTCGTCGGGGTCCATCGCACCCGAGGACACGTAGCTGGGGGCCGGGCCCCAGCAGTGCAGGACGCGTAGCTCACTGCCCCTGCGGTCGGCCTCGGCGAAGGCGAAACCGAGGAGTGGGTCACTGCGATCCCAGAGCCCGATGCCCGCGACGATCCCTCCTCGGGCGGAGGCGTCCGTGAGGTCCGCCCGTACCAGCACGACCGGTTGCCCGGCCTTCCCGGCGACGGCCTGCGACACCGAGCCGAGCAGGAAGCCGGCGACCTCGCCGAGCGTGCGCGAGCCGAGCACCATCAGGTCCGCCTCATCCGCGGCCCGGCGCAGCGTCTTGGCGGCGGGGCCCAGGTCACAACGGGTAGTCACGGTCAGGAGTGGCCGGCCCTGGCACGCCCGTTCCAAGGCGTCGCGCAGCAGGGCTTCGGACCGCGAGGCCACGGCGAAGGCGAGCTCCCCGGGAGTCTCCCGCGACGCCGTCCAATCCTCTACGTGCAGCAGGCACAGCGGAACATGGCGCAGCGCCGCCTCGTGCGCGGCCCACGCCACTGCCGCGAGGCTTTCGGGTGAGCCGTTCACACCCACCATGACCTGTGCTGTCATGTCACGCCTCGTCGTGGTGCCCGCCGAATCAGGCGTGGTGAGGGCATCGGCGATATCGCCGATGCGCTGCGCTCGTTGATCGTGTCGTTCGGATGCGCCGTCGGCGGCGCCGCGCGGCAACTGGTGCAGCAGCCCGCTTCCTCTGCGCCGACGCCACAACGCAATGCGTTTGCCTCAGGTGACCGTGGCGAACCTGGGTCCGTACTCCAAAATGCCGGGAAGCGCGGCACGCAGCGCACGCCGAAGCGCCTGTCGCACGCCCCATACCGTCAGTCGCAACCCCCACACGGCCAGTCGCCTGCTGATCCGCCAGGTGACAGCGCGACGTCCCCAGCGAGCGAGCCTCCGATGCCTGCTCCTCTTATGTCCGTGCCGCCCCGGGGTGAGCTTCACGACTGTCTCCTGCCCGTTCCGAGGCGATAGACACGCCAAAGCGTCTGCCTGCACATGGGCAGGAGGCGTGCCGCGCTGTGGCGCGAGGCCGACGGTGCCTCGTCGGCGACCAGGAACTGCTCGGCAGCGTCTCCGGCGGCATGACACGGGACACCCGGTAGCCCCGACGTCGTGACGCGGGTGACGGTCGGCCGTCGCCAGGCGCCGGCCCTGCACGCGGACCACGCCACCGGCCTCACCCGCCTCCTGCTGGGGGACGCCGACACGGTCGGCGTCCCTGGCGTCGCGCGCTCGGGATTCGTCGTGGCGACCTCGCCACTGCTCGCCGTCCTCGTGCTCGGCCACCTCGGGTTCCCACCCTGGCAGTACGGCCTCGCGTTCGGGGTGTGCCCTGCGTCGGCGGCTCATCGGATCAGGAGCAGCCTCCTACCTCGTCGCGCCGCCTCGGGCGGCCGCATCGGCCGCCGGGTGTAGCGGTGCCGGACGTGCTGCGGCAGGGGACGCGGGAGCGTCGGGACCGGCGATGCGCGATGCCTGCGGGCAGGCGCAGCCGCGCGTCACGCGCAGACCACCCCGGTGGACGACGTCAGGGAACTGTTGGGCGTGCTGTTGGCCAGTCGGCGGCCGTCCCCACGGTGGGTTCGGCAGCCTCACCGTGGGCGGCCACCTCGACTCTGGCATGCAGGACGTAGGCCAGGCCCGGGTCTTCCAGGCCGTGGTGGAAGTCCGCGTTCGCGCCGTAGCCGGTGTTCGCGACCAGCACGGCCGGCCGGAGGCCGGTCCCGCCGGGTTCGTCGGGCATCTCCGGAGCAGCTGCTGCCACTTGGGCCGGTGACGGTCGATATCGGGGAGGATGCGGCAGCGTTCCCGGCGGCCGACTGCCTCCGGTCCGTCCCAGCCTGCGGGCAGGAACAGCCGCCAGGACAGCGGGCGGGAGGCCGTGTCGGAGGCGACGGCGTGGACACTGACACCGATCGGGGCGGACTAAGGGCTGTCCCGTAATCCCCGGTGGGTCAGCGCACGGCGTCGGATGCGGTGCATCGCAAGACGGAGGGGCGCCCCCATACTGGGCGCATTCGGGCGTTCTTGCGAGGTGCCGTAGCCGGCGTCGTGCGCCCGCCGGGGATCACGGGACAGCCCTTAGCGGCCCGCCCAGCCCAGGCGCGGGACCTGACGTGCCCCAGGACGACCTCGAACTGCAGGGAGTCGGCGGGCTGTCCGGCCGTGATCGCCATCCGCACGTACTTCTGGCGCTGCTCGATCACCCGTACTCCTCGGGCACGTCCGGGTGCGGGAGATCCGGGCGAGACCGCCGAGAGCCTCTCCACCGCACGCCGCGACGGCGGTGATTGTCCCGTTGTCGACGGCTACCTGCGGGATGCGGACGGTTCCTCACGGGTCGTGACGAAGTCAATTCGACACGTAGTAATTAGATGAATCCCTGACTGAATTCCCGTCAACAAGCCAATCCCGTATATCTCGATTTGATAACGACTCCCTCGGGAAGGCCTGGACCAATCGCCTGCGACGCGCGTAACTGGCCTTGTTTTATTGGGTATTGACGGTTCGTCAAATTTGATCGACAGGTAACGGAACGATTTCTCGAAGCCCCCTCCCCTTTGTCCGAATTCTCCGGCGCATTCGTCTGGCAGGCTTCCGCGCACCCAGTAATCCCGATCTCGATTTGAGGTGCCCATGACGGGACGACGCAGACGGCGCGAACACCGCCGGAAACCCCGGCGGTTGATACTCCTCACCGCCGCCACGGCCGCGGCGGCGGTGATAGCCGCCGGCATCGCCTACTCCGGACTCGGCGACGGGGCCCAGGCGGCCGCTCCGGCGGAGGCTGCCGCGGAGTCGTTCTCGCCGGCGGCCGCACCCGCCCGCGACCAGGACCCCGACCCGATCGCCGGCGCGCCCGCCAACGAGAACGACCGCGGCATGGTTTACGACGGCCTCGAGGCCGCGCCGAAGGGCGACCGGTGCGTCGGCGTGTACCGCACGGGCGCCGGACAGTGCAGCCACGGCCCCGACGCCCCGCCCAAGGGCGTGGACATCAAGAAGGACATCGCTCCGGCGGTCCAGGCGAAGGCCCCCGCGGCCGATCCGGCCCGCCCCGCGAGCGACGATCCGTCGACCACGGAAGGCGGCGGGCGTCCTCAGGACGCGCCCGCCGCGGCCGACGCCGGGACCGCCAAGGCCAAGGCCGACGCACCCGCGCCGGCCGCCCCGACGGGCGGTCAGACCGTCGCCGCCGGGCCCGCGGGTCAGACCGTCCAGTGCGACGGCGACGGCAGCACCGGCAACCGCGTCCAGGTCGTGTACGTCCACGGTCCCGGCCGTGACCGCTATTCCGAGTACGTCGCCTCGTTCCGCAAGTGGGCGGCCGACGCCGACCTCATCTACTCGACGAGCGCCCAGGAGACCGGCGGCATCCGCCACATCCGGTACGTCACGGCCGCCGACTGCACCCCGACCGTGCTCAACATCGAGCTCCCGGACTCGGCGCTGTCCGAGTTCAGCGCGACCAACACCGCGCTCGCCGGCAAGGGCCTCGACCGGCGCGACCGCAAGTACATGATCTTCGCGGACACCCAGGTCTACTGCGGCATCGGCACCTTCAACGGCGACGAGCGGCCCGGTCAGGCCAACCTGAGCAACTTCGGCCCCTCCTACGGGCGTACGGACTCCGGCTGCTGGGGCGGTCACACCGCCGCGCACGAACTCGGCCACAACCTGGGCGCGGTCAACAACAGCGCCCCGAACACCAGCCGAGGCGCGCACTGCACGGACGAGTGGGACGTCATGTGCTACTCGGACACCCCGTACTACCCGCAGATGCGCAACGTGTGCACCAACCAGGCGTCCGAGAACATCCTGGACTGCAACCACGACGACTACTTCCACACCAGTCCGAAGGCCGGCAGCTACCTGGCCACGCACTGGAACATCGCCGACAACCAGTTCCTGATGAAGACCAAGGGCGGCAACACCGACCCCGGTCCGAACCCGAACCCGACGCCGACCAATAAGCCGACGCCGACGCCGACGAAGAAGCCCACCGGCGGACCGGCCGTAACCGCGGCCCAGATCCAGTCCGACTCCGTCGTGGTGAGCTGGCCCAAGGTCGAGGGCGCCGCCTGGTACCAGGTCCTGCTGAACGGCAAGCACCTGACCTGGGTCCAGTCCCAGGCCCTGCGCATCTACAACCTCCAGCCCGGTACGGCGTACACGGTCGCCGTCTCGGTCCGCGACGGCTCCGGCCGCGACACCGGACCCGGCAAGGCCGCGTCCTTCCGTACGACGGGCGCGGGCGGCGGTACGACCACGCCCGGTACCCGCTACCTGCTCGGCAACGGCAGCACCGGCATGAACGCAGAGGTGTGGGGCGGCCGCGGCGCCGACGGCACCGTGCTCGTCGGTGCGCGTGCCAACGGATACGCCCAGCAGCAGTGGTACTTCGACGACGCGGGCAACGGTCAGGTCCGCATCCGGTCCGCGGTCTCCGGCAAGTGCCTGCAGCCGGGCGGTACCCCGGCCGCCGGCATGTGGGTCGCGCAGCAGCCCTGCGGCTCGGGCGGTGCGCAGGCCTGGAAGCTGACGACCCGCGGTGGCTCGGTGAGCGTCACGGACCCGAGCGGCGGCTTCGCCCTGACCGTGAGCAACCGCCCGTACTACGGGAACTGGCTGCTCGACCTGCAGCGGGCTGACGGCCGCGCGGCGCAGGCCTGGACGGTACAGAAGTCCGGCTGACCGACCGGTCGACCGACGGACGGGCATGCAGCCCCGACGTCCTGAGCCCACCCCGGCGGACGGTCGCACCACGCGGCCGTCCGCCGGCCCCTCACCCCAGTCACCCGGAGCACCGCCACCATGCGCAAGAGAATCGCCTTCCCCGCCCTGCCGGCCGCACTCGGCCTCATGTTCCTGTCCCCCGTCGCGGCCCACGCCCACGGTGACACCGTGAAGGTGGTGGTGACCGGACAGCGGGGCGGCCATGTCACCGCGGACATCACGTGGGAGAACGACAAGGACGCCGTCGACGAGGCGGTCGCCGCCACGGTGAACGCCGTCAGTGCCGACGGCTCCCGCTCGCTCGGGGCCTGGCGCCTCGTCCGCGACCCCGCCGCGTCACCCGCCGGCTGGACCACGGCCGAGGTACTGCCTCCGGGGGCCTGGAAGGTCACCGTCGACGTAGGCTTCCCCGCCCTTGGACACGGTGAACTCGACCTCGCCGTCCCCGTGGTGGACCCGGCGCCCACGGCCGGCACGCCCACGGCCGGCACGCCGACGCCCAGCGCCCCCGCACCCGGCTCCTCGGCGTCCGGCGACCCGTCTCCCGCGGCGACTCCGACGGCCGCTGCCGCGCAGCCCGCCTCCGCCTCCCCCTCTCCGGCGCAGGCGCCGCCCGCCAAGGCCTCGGACGACGCCGTCTGGTGGACGACGGCGGGCGTGGCGGCTACGGCCCTGGCCGGCGCGGCCGGGGGCCTCCTGATACGCCGCCGACGGGTGCAGCGGGCCCGTTCCGGCGGCCGGACGACCTGACGGCACAATTCCCCGTATGGACATCACTGCGCAGGGGCTCAACCGGGCCACGCTCGCCCGGCAACTGCTGCTGGAGCGCGAGTCGCTCGGCGTCGAGGATGCGGTGCGGCGGGTGGTCGCCCTCCAGGCCCAGCAGCCCGCCTCGCCGTACATCGCGCTGTGGAACCGGCTGAGCGGCTTCGACCCGGCCGGCCTCGACGCGGCCGTGACCGGTCACCGGACGGTCAAGGCGACGCTGATGCGGCTCACCCTGCACACGGTCCACGCCGAGGACTACCGGACCTTCCGCGAGGCGATGGAGCCGACGCTGCGCGGCTCCAGGCTCGGCGACTCGCGCTTCACGGCATCCGGGCTCACCGCCGACGACGCCGGCGTACTGGTCGGGGATCTGCTGCGGTACGCCGACCTGCCGCGGACCGCCGCCGAGATCGGGGGCTGGCTCGCCCAGCGGCTGGGCGCACCGATGGAGCCGGGCGCCCAACGGATGCTGCGGCAGTACGCGCCGCTGTGGCACGCCCGCACGGGAGGGCCCTGGTCCTTCGAGACCCGGCCCTCGTACGTCGCGGCGGGCACGCTGCCCGTGCTCGCCGACCCCGATGTCGCCGCCGGCGGTCTGCAGTGCCTGATCCGCCGCTACCTGGAGGGCTTCGGGCCGGCGTCGGTGGCGGACATGGCGCAGTTCGCGCTGGTCCAGCGGGCCCGGGTCAAAGCGGCGGTGGGCGCGGTGGCCGAGGAGCTCGAACAACTGGAAGGCCCCGACGGCACGGTGCTGTACGACGTCCCGGGCGCGCCACGGCCGGCCGGGGACACTCCCGCCCCGCCCCGGCTGATGGCGATGTGGGACAGCATCCTGCTGGCCTACGCCGACCGCGGCCGCGTCATACCTCCCGCCTACCGCAAGCACGTGACCCGCGTGAACGGCGACGTGCTGCCCACGCTGCTGGTCGACGGCTACGTCGCCGGCGTCTGGCGTCCCGTCGACGGCGGAATCGAGGCCACCGCCTTCCACCCCCTCTCCGGCCGCGCCTGGGCGGGTCTGGCCGCGGAGGCCAGGTCCCTCGTCGCGTTCCTCGCCGCCCGGGACCCCAAGGTCTACGGGCGCTACGGCCATTGGTGGGCCAAGGGGCTGCCGGGCGCCGAAACCCGGCTGCTCCCGGGTGACTGAGCACGGATCGTACGGCGTGGCGGTGAGGAGAACCCCGACGGCCTCGCGAGCGTCACCAAGGTCATGAAGGTCAAGACCGCCCCCGCACCGACGGCCCCCCGCGAGCGCCGGGTCCTGCCCCGCGCCCGCCGCTCCGGCCGCCGTGGCCGGATCGTCGCCGCCCTGGCCGTACTGACGTCCCTGTCGATGCTGCTCCACGGCTGGATCCCGAATCGGATCGCGAACTTCGGCAGCTTCGTCCAGACCTTCCTGCCTTGGACCGGCGCAGCCGTCGTCCTGCTCCTGGCCGCCGCTCTCCTGCGCCGCTCCCGCGTCGCGCTGATCGCCGTCCTGCTGCCCGCGCTCACCTGGGCGGCGCTCCACGGCAGCACCTTCCTCGACCGGGGCGACGCACGGGCGGCGGACCTCACCGTCGTCACCCACAACGTGGACGACGTGAACCCCGACCCTGCCGGTACCGCCCGCGCCCTGGCCGCCTCCGGCGCCCAGCTGATCGCCCTGGAAGAGCTGACCGAGCCCGCCGTCCACCAGTACGAACAGATACTGGCCGAGACCCACCCGTACCACGTGGTGGAGGGCACGGTCGGGCTGTGGAGCACCTACCCCCTGCGCGACACCGCCCCGGTGGCGATCATGCCGTGGACCCGCGCCCTGCGAGCCACCGCCGACACCCCCGCCGGCCCGCTCACCGTGTACGTTGCCCATCTCCCTTCCGTACGCGTACGCCTGGGTTCGGGTTTCACCACCGAGCGCCGCAACGCGGCCGCGGGACGGCTCGCCGCTGAGCTGGCCGCCGCCCCGGCCGGCCGCACGCTCCTGGTCGGGGACTTCAACGGCACCACCGACGACCGGGCCCTCGCTCCGGTGATGGGCCGCTTCCGCTCCGCCCATGACGCGGCGGGCGCGGGCTTCGGCTTCACCTGGCCCAAGACGTTTCCCGTCGCCCGCATCGACCAGATCCTGGTCCGGGACCTCACCCCGGTGTCGGCGTGGACCCTGCCGGCCACCCCCAGCGACCACCTGCCCGTGGCGGCCTCGTTGCGGTTCTGACGAGCGGGGGCGACACGGTCGGCCCGCTCACCCGCAGGGGCACTCCGCAGGGGCACTCCGCAGGGCTTACCCTCCGAACCGCGTGAGGCGCGGTGCGTCCCCGTACGCACGGGTCCGGACGAGCACCCTCAGCATCCCGGCTCCCGCGACCACCGCGGCCAGCTGCAGGACCATCGCGACGGCGACCTCCTCCGGCGGGACGACACCGTCGGGGTGGGTCAGCCCCACGATCAGCGTGAGCGGCAGTTTCCAGCCGCTCCACGCGAACAGCGAGCCGGAGCCGATCCAGCCGAGTGCCATCGGGATCACGCGGGGCAGCCGCGCGGGCCGGGCCCGGGCCAGCGCCCAGACCGCTGCGGCACCGACGAGCGCCCAGAGCGCGCCCAACCCGGTCAGCATGTACCAGCGGGTGTCCCGGTTGCCTGGCTGCGCGATCCCCAGGGTGCCGCCGGCCGTCCAGTACAGCCAGGCGAGCCCGACCACGGCCGCGACGACGGCCGCCCACGGCCGCGTGGCGGGCGGCCGGTCGCCGACGCGCCCGGTGAACACGTCCGGCCAGCGGCGCCGCATGTGGGCGGGGAACGCGAGGGCGAGACCCAGCCCCGTTCCTATGAAGCCGAACTGGGCCAGCGCGCCCTCCCAGTCGGGCATCTCATCGGCGCCCCCCGCGCCGCCCCCGGCCCCGCCGGCTCCGTCAGCCCCACTGTCCAACAGCGGGGACAGCGCGGCGTACGGCAGGATGGACACGAGGAACCCGGCCCCCGCCCAGGCGACGAACGCCACCAGCCATCCCGGTATGCGCATCCCCCAGGGCCGCACCAGCGCGAGCGCGAGGGTGATCCCGATGACCGCCATGCCTATGGTCACGGTGTTCAGGAGTACCCATCCGGCCGGAGTGAAGCCGACTCCGACCGATATCACCCCGGCCAGGGAGCCGATCACCCACCACACCTTGATCAGCAGATAGGGCATCAGTGCGACCGCAGCCCCGTACCCCCCTGCCCGCCCCCATCGCTCCCAGCGGTCCATCCGCTTCCCCCTTCCACGAGAGTTCCAGTCTCCGGGGGCACGGCGCCCACCGGCCTCCCCCGCTGGAGCGATCCGCCTCCCCCACGCGGGGGAGCCCGGACCGGCCTCACCGGGGACCGGCGTCCGACCGGCGTCCGACCTGCGGCTACCCCGCCGAGCCGTCTCCCGCCGTCCTGAACGGATCGAGGCGCCGGCGCCGCCGGCTGATCGAGCCGGGGTCCCAGCCCGGACGCGGGACGGACGCCAACAGCAGCCGGGTGTACGGGTGTTCGGGCCTGGCCAGCAGTTCGGCGACGGGCCCGTGTTCCATGGTCCGCCCCCGGTACATGACGAGCGCCTCGTCGCAGACGTAGCGGACCACGGCCAGGTCGTGGCTGACGAAGACCAGCCCGATGCCCGTGTCGCGCCGGATGTCCGCCAGCAGGTTGAGCACCTGCGCCTGCACGGACACGTCCAGGGCGGACACCGCCTCGTCGAGCACGAGGACGGCGGGTTCGACCGCCAGCGCCCGGGCGATCGCGGCACGTTGGCGCTGCCCGCCGGAGAGCCGCCGGGGCAGGGCGTCCGCCTCCCGGTCGCCGAGGCCGACCTGGGCCAGCAGCTCCCGGACCCGGGCCGCCCGCACCGCGGGGTCGCGCCAGCCGTGCAGCCGGAGCACGCCGTCGACGGTCGCGCCGATACCGATCCGGGCGTCCAAGGAGAGGTAGGGGTCCTGGAAGACGATCTGCACGGCCTTGGCCCGGGCCAGTCGGGCCGCCCTCCCCCGTACCGACGCGGCGAGCGGCCCGCCCTGTACGAGGATCTCTCCCGCGTCGGGCCGTTCGAGGCCGATCAGCATCCGCGCCGTGGTGGTCTTCCCGGAACCGGACTCGCCGACGATGCCGAGCGCTCCGCCCGCAGGCAGGGAGAACGACAGGTCGTCGACCGCGACGACCTCCGTCCCGCCCGTGCGATAGGTCTTGCGCAGGCCGGTCACCCGGAGAAGCTCCCCGGTGGTGGGCTCGGTGGTCAACTTTCCTCCCTGCTGGGCTGGATGGAGCCGACGAGCTCGGCGGCGCGGTGGCAGGCGACCTCGGCCGGCCCCATCGGTCGCAGCGCCGGCGGAGACTGGTCGCAGCGACCCGGCTCGGCGAACCGGCAGCGCGGTGCGAAGGCGCAGCCCGGCGCGGACTCCAGCAGTCCCATCGGGGCGCCGGGGATCGGGGTCAGCCGCCCGGTAGGGCCGTCGAGGGGCGGCGAGGAGCCGAGCAGCCCCGCGGTGTAGGGGTGCCGGGGGGAGGCGAAGAGTTCCGCGACGGGCGCCGTCTCCACGATCCGGCCGGCGTACATCACGTAGATCCGGTCGCTGACCGCGGCCGCGAGTTCGATGTCGTGGGTGATGAGGAGCAGCCCGAGTCCGCGTTCGCGCTGCAGTCGCCCCAGGATGGCGAGGATCTCCGCCTGGGTGCTGACGTCGAGGGCGGTGGTGGGTTCGTCGCACAGCAGCAGCCGGGGTTCGGCGGTGAGGGCCGCGGCGATCACGACGCGCTGGAGCATGCCGCCGGAGAGCTCGTGCGGGTACTGCTCCAGGTGCCGGAGGGGGTCGGGCAGGCCCACCGCGCCGAGCAGTTCGACGGCCCTGGCGTCGGCCCGGGCCTTGGACCAGCCGTGGACCAGGCGCAGCGGCTCGGTGAGGAAGTCCCCTATGCGGCGTACCGGGTTGATGGCCGCCCGGGGGTCCTGGTAGATCATCGCCGCCTTGTTCGTCCGTACCTCGCGCAGTCTCGCGGGGTCGGCCCCGACCAGGTCGATGCCGTCGACGCGGACCCGGCCGCCGGCTTCGGCGCCCGCGGGGAAGAGACCGAGCGCGGCGCGGGCAGTGACGGACTTCCCCGAGCCGGATTCCCCGACGAGGGCGACGATCTCCCCGGCGGAGACCCGCAGTTCGATGCAGTCGAGGATCGGGCGGGCCATCGAAGGGAGGCTGACGGTGAGTCCGTCGTACGCGAGCAGTGGCGTTTCGTGCACGGTCATCAGGAGTCCCTCCCCGCGAGCCGGTCGCCGAGGTCTTCCCCGACGACGTTGAAGGCGACGACCACGAGGACGACGGCCACGGCCGGCACCACCGCGGACAGCGGCCGGCCCTGGAGTACGGCGGCCTGCCCCTGGTTGATCATGGCGCCCCAGTCGGGGGTCGGCGGCTGTACGCCCAGCCCCAGGAAGGAGAGGGCAGCGAGGTCGAGCAGGGCGTAACCGAAGTTCACCGTCGACTGGGCGAGCAGGGTCGGGGCGATGTTGGGCAGCATCCTGCGCACGGTGACGTACAGGGCGGAGTGGCCCTGTACCTGGTAGGCGGCGACGTAGGGCCGGGCCTTCTCCTGTACGGCGAGGCCGCGCACCAGGCGTGCGGTGTACGGCATGTAGGCGATCGCCATGGCGAGCACGGGCGCCGTCATCCCCTTGCCGAACAGGGCCACCGCGAGGATCGCCAGCAGCAGGGCGGGGAAGGCGAAGACCACGTCGAGCACCCGGCCGGCCAGGGTGTCGACCCAGCCGCCCCGCCATCCTGTGAACAGGCCGACGGCGATGCCGACGACGGTGGAGAACACCACGACCGCGAGGGGGCCGGCGAGGCTGGTGCGCGCACCGGCGATCAGCGCCGAGAAGGTGTCGTGGCCGCCCTGGTCGGTGCCCAGCCAATGGCCGGCGCTCGGGCCCAGGAGGCTGTCGCCGAGCTGCCCGAAGGTGGGGTCCTGGGGAGCGAGCCAGGGTGCGAGCAGCGCGACGAGGGCGAACAGGACGAGGAGCATCAGGCAGGCCCGCTGGAGCCGGCTGCCGCCGAGGGTCCGCAGCCGGGCGAGGCTCCCGAGCCGAGTGCGGGTGCGAGTGCGGGTGCGGGGCCCGGGGCGGGGACCGCCGGGCGCGGCGGGTGTCAGGATCGGCGCGCTCATCGTGCGCTCCCCGCCGCCGCCATGCGCGGGTCGATCAGCGGATGCACCAGGTCGACGAGGGCGTTGACCACGACGAACGCGGCCACCACGAGCAGCACGATGGCCTGGACGACTTGGAAGTCCAGCTGGTCCACGGACTGGACCAGCAGGGAGCCCACTCCGGACATGCCGAAGGCGGTTTCCACGATGGCGGTGCTCACCAGCATCCCCGAGACCAGGAGCGCGGAGACCGTCACGATCGGCCCCAGCGCGTTGCGCAGCACGTGGCGCCGGATCACCGTCCGCCGCGGTGTTCCGCGGCTGAGGGCGACCTCGACGTGCTCGCGGCCCAGTTCGTCGATCATCGCCGAGCGGGTCACGCGGGTGACCAGCGCCATGAACGTCACGGACAGGGCCGCTGCCGGAAGGATCACGTGGTGCAGCCGGTCCAGTACGCCGGTGCCGTTCCCGATCGTGGGGAACCAGCCGAGCTGCACGCCCAGTACGGAGCGCAGCAGCAGCGCGGCGACGAAGGCGGGCGCGGCGGCGCCCACCGTCACCAGGAGCATCAGGGAGCGGTCGGTGCGGGTCCCCCTGCGCAGCGCGCCGACCACGCCGGCGGCGACGCCGACCACGGCGATCATCAGGGCGGACGTCCCGATGAGCAGCAGGGACGGGGGAAGCCGGGACCAGATGACCGAGCCGACGTCCTGGTGGAAGAGGTAGGACCGGCCGAAGTCGCCCCGCAGCACCCCTTCGAGCCAGTGACCGTAGCGGACGAGGAAGGGGTCGTCGAAGCCGTACTGCCTGCGGATCTCGGCGAGTTCCTGCGGGCTGGGGCTGCGCCCCTTCACCAGGAAGCTCGCCGGGTCCCCGGGCGCCAGGAACAGTGAGGAGAACACGAGGAAGGAGGTGACCAGCAGGGTCGCCGCCATTGCGGCGAGCTTGCGCAGGACCCGGACGGCGCGCGCCGCCGCGGCCGTCATCCCTTGGCTCCGATCTCGGCCGCCCACGGGTAGTAGAGGTAGGCGATGGACGGCTGGACGCCGGTGATGCGCTTGCCGAGGAAGACGCTCACGGGCTGGGTGTACAGGGGCAGCCACGGCAGGTCCCGCATGGCGACGGCCTGGGCCTCGGCGTTGGCCTTGGCGTGCTCGGCCGGGTCGTACGCCGCGATGGCACGGTCCAGGGCGGCGTCGAACTGCGGGTCGGACCAGTTGCCGTAGTTGCTGAACGCGCCGGTCTGCAGCGATCCGTACATGTCGAGCGGGTCGGTGATGGACGTGTACCAGAAGGTGAGGAACAGGTCGATGCCCTCGCGTGCGGCCGGGTCGGTGAAGAGGGTCGAGTACTTCTCCGCGGAGACGGAGTCGATCTGCGGCTTCAGTCCGATGGCCGTGGCGGCCTGGGCGACGGCCTGGGTGATGATCGTCGTCTGGGAGTCCAGCGGGCTGGTCGCGATCACGATCTTCTGGCCGGAGACTCCGGCCTCGGCGGCGAGTGCCTTCGCCTTGGCCGGGTCGTAGGGGTACTTGGGCAGGTCCTTGCGCAGCCCGTCGCGCATCTCGGCCGGCGCATCGCCCCAGAGGTTGTCGGTGACGAGGGAGTCGGCGACCTCGCCGACCCCGCCGGCTCCGGCCTTGACGATGCCCTTGCGGTCGATGGCCATGAGCAGGGCGCGGCGCACCCGGGGGTCGCCGAGGGGGCCCTTGAGGTTGCCGACGACCTCGTCGGCGACCGTGGTGTTGCGGCCGAAGTAGAGCGTGCCGGCCTGGCTCGCGCGCAGTCCCGCGTACGCGTTGGGCGGGACCATCCAGCCGCCGTCGACCTCGCCGCTCTGGAAGGCGTTGACGCGGGTGGTCGGGTCGGCGAGGAAGACGAACTTCACCTGGCCGGACTTGGCCTTGAGCTCCGCGTTCCAGTAGTCGTCGAACCGCTTGAGCGTCAGCGACTGGCCGGAGGTCCAGGAGGCGAAGGAGAAGGGGCCGGTGCAGTTCACGCCGGTCTGCGGATTGCCGTAGTCCTGGCCGGCCTTGGCGAGGGTGGCGGCGGACTCGATCGTGCCGGGGCTCGCGGCGAGGTACTTGTTGAAGGTGGAGTCGGGCTTCGCCAGGGTGACGGTGACTTCCATGGCTCCGGTCCGGTCGACCGAGGTGACGTTCCGGAAGGGGTAGGCCCAGACGCTGGCCGTCTGCGGGTCGAGGTTGCGGCGCAGTGAGGCCACGACGTCGTCGGCGGTGAGCTCGGTCCCGTCGTGGAAGCGCACGCCGGGGCGGATCTGGTAGACCCAGGTGGTGGGGGTGGGGTTGGTGTACGAGGCCGCGAGGTTCGGCGAGGTCGTCAGGTCGGGGTTCCAGCGGAGCAGGCTCTCGCAGACGTTGGCGAGGATCTGGTTCGGCGGGTAGTCGAACGCCTGGGCGTAGTCGATGGTGGTCGGCTCGGCGAAGATCGACCAGGTGAACGAGTCCACATTGCCGGCGGGGGCGGCCGTGCGGTCCGTGAGCCGGTAGCCGGTGGCACCGTCCGCCCCCTTGTTCGCGGTACCGCTGCACGCGCTCGTGATGAGCACCGCGCTCGCCGCGAGCACGGCGGCCGCGGCCGAGCGGAGCCGGCGGATCCGGTGGCGTCGGGGCGATCCTGTTCGCGGCGATCCCGTTCGGGGTGATGACATCGTCTGGCTCCCTGAGGGGTGAGCTGGGTGAGGTAGGTGGTGCCCGGCCGGCTGCGGTTCCGGCGGTTCAGCTGGTGGCGGCGAAGACGAGCTCGCCGTCGATGTAGGTGCGGCTCACCCTGGCCTCGGCGATCTCCTCGGAGGGGTGGGCGAAGGGATCCCGGTCGAGGACGACGAGGTCCGCGTACTTGCCCGCCTCGACGGTGCCGGTGACGTCGTCCAGGTGGTTGGCCCAGGCACTGCCGGCGGTGTAGGCGGTGAGGGCCTGGGAGAGGGTCAGCGCCTGCTCGGGGAAGAACGGCGGGCAGGGCTGGTGGCTCCCGGCGGCGTTGGGCGCCTCGTCCGGTACGGCCCGGTTGACGGCGACGTGGATGCCCCACAGCGGGTTGGGGCTGCTCACCGACCAGTCGCTGCCGGCGACCAGGCGGGCTCCGGCCCGCTGGAGGTCACCGAACGGATACTGCAGGGCGGCGCGCTCGGGGCCCAGGAAGGGGATCGTCAGCTCGTCCATCTGCGGTTCGTGCGCGGCCCACAGGGCCTGGATGTTGGCGGCCGCGCCCAGGCTCGCGAAGCGGCCTATGTCGTCGGGGTGGACGATCTGCAGGTGGGCGAGGTGGTGCCGGTTGTCGTTGGCGCCGTTGGCGTCACGGGCCGCGGTGAGGGCGTCGAGCACCTCGCGGACGGCTCGGTCGCCGAGCGCGTGGAAGTGGAGCTGGAAGCCCGAGCGGTCGAGCCGGGACACCGCCTCGGTGAGCAACTGCGGATCGATGAAGCTGAGTCCGGAGTTCCCGGTGGCGCAGCCGCAGCCGTCGAGGTAGGGCTCCAGCATGCCCGCCGTGAAGTTCTCGGCGATCCCGTCCTGCATGATCTTCACGCTGGTTGCGTTGAAGCGGCCCACCCGGCCGGTGCGGCGGCGCTCCTCCAGGTCGGGGATCTGCTCCAGGCCGCGTTCGCGGTCCCACCACAGGGCGCCGACGACGCGTGCGCGCAGAGCTCCCTCGCGTGCGGCGCGCAGGTAGACGCCGAAGTTGTCGGGGTTGCCGGGGAAGGCGCCGATCATGGCGTCCTGCCAGCTGGTCACGCCGAGGGAGAAGAGGTGCTCCTGCGCGGCGAGCAGGCCGGCGTGCGACTCGTCGGCCGTCGCGATGGGCGCGTGGCGGGTGACCAGGTCGACGGCGCCTTCCTGGAGGGTGCCGGCCGGGGTTCCGTCGGCCTCCCGCTCGATCCTGCCGTCCGGCGGGTCGGGGGTGGTGCGGTCGACGCCCGCGAGGTGGAAGGCACGGGTGTTGGCCCAGGCGCCGTGGCCGTCGCGGTTGGTGAGTACGACGGGCCGGTCCGGTACGACCGCGTCGAGCATGGCGCGGGTGGGCGTGCCCCCGGGGAAGACGTCCATCGACCAGCCGCCGCCGCGGATCCAGGACGCGTCCGGATGGTCCTTGGCGTACGCGGCCACCACGGCCAGGTAGCCGTCGATGGTCCGCTCCTCGGCCAGGTCGCAGCCGAGCATCTGGACACCGGCCACGACGGGGTGGACGTGGGCGTCCTGGAACCCGGGGAGGAGGAGGCCGCCGGCCAGGTCGACGACCTCGGTGGAACTGTCCGCGAGCGAGCGCACGGTGCTCGCGTCGGCGACGGCGAGGATCCGGCCTTTCGCCACGGCGACGGCGGCGTCGACCGGGGCGGACGAGGTCCCGGTGAAGACCCGCCCTCCGATGAAGACGGTGTCGGCCCGCTGCTTGACCGGCTGCCCTGTGTTGCCCATCGACGCATCCTCCGGCTCTGCGGGACGGACCCGCACGGCTTGTGTTGAGGAGGAGTGAACGGGAGCGCAACATTGTTGTCAACGGTGTTGCGCTCCCTCTGTTCCAAATCGATACACTGGCCGCACCATGCCGAAGTCATCCGACACACCCGCCCGGTCCAAGCGCGCGGGCAGCCAGCTCACACCCGACGCGATCATCGAAGCCAGCCTGCGGATCGCCGCTCGCGGCAGCGAGGACGCCTTCACCGTCCGCCGACTCGGCGAGGAACTCGGCGCCGACCCCACAGCGATCTACCGGCACTTCCGCGACAAGGACGAACTGCTGCTCTCCGTCGCCGACCGCACGCTCGGCGAGGTCCTCGACAGCATCCCCGAGGGCCTCGACTGGAAGGACCGGCTGCGCGCCCTCGCGGACGGCTCCCTGGAGGTCGCGCTCAAGTACCCGGTGGTCGGCTCGACCATGGCCAGCCGGACGACCCGCAGACCCAACGAGTTCCGGGTCGTCGAGCTCATCATCGGAGCCGTCATGGAGGCCGGCCTCGACGGGGCGGAAGCAGCCGTCCACTACCGGATGGTCGGCGACTCGCTCCTCGCGTACGTCGGCCAGCGCGCCGCCTACCTGCTGTTCGACGCGGAGGTCCGGGAAGCCGACGAGTCCTCCTGGAGCCGCGAGTACCGCCTGGTCGACCCGCAGGGATTCCCCCACATCACCCGACTGAGCAGCCAGCTGGCCGAGGTGACGGACGAGCAGATCTTCCGGGTCCGGGTCGAGGCCCTGATCACCGCGATCGAGACACGGGTCGAGACTCTGCGCGGCGCGTAGCCCCCGGTGTGGCCGGGTTGATCCCGAATCCCGTCAGGGATGCGGCCGGCTGTTCACCTGCACCCGCTGCGGGCACGAGGACCACGCCGACCACAATGCCTCGGTCGAGATCGAGGCCCGAGCCCGCCGGACGGGCCCGCCGGTCACCTCGGCCGGCTCAGCCCGACGGGGTGAGCCGGTCCCACAGGAAGGTGTGCACCAGGGCCTCGTTGAAGGCGGTCTGCGCGTGGTCGGTGGCGCCTGCGTGGCCGCCGCCGAGGTGCTCGTGGAACAGGACGGGATGCCCGTACTCGCGCAGCCGGGCGGCCATCTTGCGGGCGTGACCGGGGTGGACGCGGTCGTCGCGGGTCGAGGTGAGCAGCAGCAGCGGCGGGTACGGGGCCCCCTCGGCCCGGACCTGGTGGTACGGGGAGATCCGCTCCAGGTGGGGCCGGTCGGCCGGGCTGTCCGGGTCCCCGTACTCGGCGATCCAGCTGGCGCCGGCCAGCAGCTTGTGGAAGCGGAGCATGTCCAGCAGCGGCACGTGGGCGACGACCGCGCCGAACAGCTCGGGGTCGCGGGTGAGCATGGCCCCCATGAGGAGGCCGCCGTTGCTGCCGCCCTCGATGCCCAGCTGGGCGGGGGTGGTGATGTCCCGGGCGACGAGGTCCCGGGCGACGGCGGCGAAGTCCTCGTACGCGCGGACCCGGTTCGCGCCCAAAGCCGCCTTGTGCCAGCTCGGCCCGTACTCGTGCCCGCCGCGGATGCCCGCGACGACGTAGGTGCCGCCGCGCGCGAGCCAGGCCCGGCCGGTGACCGCGCTGTACTGAGGGACCATGGAGATCTCGAAGCCGCCGTACCCGTACAGCAGGGTGGGACCGGGGCCCGGGCGGTCCTCGGGACCGACGACGAAGTAGGGCACCCGCGTGCCGTCCGCGGAGGCCGCGAAGTACTGGCGTACGGCCAGACCTGCGGTGTCGAACAGCGCAGGGCCCTGCTTGACGCTCTCGCTGTCGCGGCCGGCGGTGCCCCGGTAGAGGGTGGAAGGCTGGAGGAAGCCGGTGACGTTCAGGAAGTACTCGTCGCTCACGTCCGGATCGGTGCAGGTGACGGAGGCCGTGGACAGCGGCGGTACGCCCGGCAGCGGTGCGCGGCTCCAGCCGTCGGGGCCGGGGGTGAGCAGCTCCATCCGGGAGGAGACGTCGGCGCGGGTGGTGAGGACGAGGTGGTGGCGGGTCCAGCTGTAGCCGCCGAGCGCGGTGTGCTCGTCCGGGGCGAACAGCACCTCGGCCTCCCGCTCCCCCGCCAAGAAGGCGTCGAAGCCGAAGGCGAGCAGGGCGCCCGCGGGGTGGCCGAGCCACGGGGACTTCGTGGTCACGGTCAGCCAGTTCCGGTACACGGAGGCGCTCGCGTCGTCCGGCACGTCGATCTTCAGCAGCGGGCCGTCCGTGCCGTCGGTCCGCGCCGGGAGGAGGAACAGCTCCTGGTTCCAGAAGTCGATCTGGCGGTGCACGAAGTCCCGCTCGAAGCCGGGCGTGTCGTCACGCCAGGCGGTGGCGGACAGGTCCGAGGGGCGGCCCTCGTAGACCAGTTCCGCCTCGGCGAGCGGCGTGCCGCGCCGCCAGCGGCGCACCTGGAGCGGGTAGCCGGACCCGGACATCGTGCCGGGACCGAAGTCCGTCCCGATCCAGACCCGGTCGCGGTCGATCCACCCGACCCGGGTCTTGGCCTCCGCGACCTCGAACCCGCCCTCGACGAACTGCAGGGTTTCAAGGTCGAACTCGCGCACCACGCAGGCGTCCGCGCCGTCCCGCGACAGCATGACCAGGGCGTGGCGGTGCTCGGGGGCCAGGACGCTGCTCCCCGCCCAGGCCCACTTCTCCCCCTCGGCCTCGGCCAGGGCGTCCAGGTCCAGGACCGGCTCCCAGGCGGGCCGGTCCTTGCGGTACTCCTCCAGCGTGGTGCGCCGCCAGAGTCCGCGGACGTGATCGGCGTCCTGCCAGAAGTTGTAGAGGTGGCCGCCCCGGCGGGTGACGTAGGGGATCCGGCCGTCGTCGTCGAGGACCTCGCGGATCCCGCGCTCCAGCTCCTTGAACCCGGGCACCTCGGCCAGCGCGGCCACGGTTTCGTCGTTGCGCTCGCGCACCCAGTCGAGGGCCGCCTCGCCCGAGATGTCTTCCAGCCAGAGATACGGGTCTTCATCGCTCATCCGCCGATTGTGCAGGACGCGGACCCCTGGTCAGGAAACGTCAGGAACCGTCGGCCACCCCGGGGCGGGCACGTCGCAGCGCGGTGTGCACCGACCAGATCACCGAGACCAGAGGTACGGCGACGACCGCGCCCACCACTCCGGCCGCGATGGCGCCCGCGGCCACCGAGATCGCCACCACCAGGGGGTGCAGCCGGACCGCCCAGCTCATCACCAGCGGATGCAGCACGTGCCCCTCGATCTGGCCGATGACCACGATCAGCGCGATCACCACACCCGCGATGAGCGGCCCCTTCGCGGCCAGGGCGATCACCGCGGCTACCGCGAGCGCGACCGGCGAGCCGACGAGGGGGACGAAGGCCGCGAGGAACTCCAGCAGCGCCAGCGGTACGGCCAGCGGGACCCCGAGGAGGAACAGGGCCACGCCGACGAGGATGGCGTTCGTCGCCGCGATCAGCACGATCCCGTGGGTGTAGCCGGTGAACGTGACCCATGCCGCGCGGCCGCCGACCCTCATGGGCTCGCGCGCCGCGGCGGGCAGCTGCGCGCAGAACCACGACCACTGGCGCTCTCCGCCGTGCAGGAAGAGGACGGCGGAGAAGACGGCCAGTGCCAGGACGGCGACGACCCGCACCAGCTGTCCGGCTCCGCTGAGCGCCGTATTGAGCAGGGTCGAACGGTGGCTCGACAGGAACGCGCCGATGCGGGACTGGATGTCCTCCAGCGCTCCGGGATTCAGCCGGAAGGGGGGCCTCTCCAGCCACTTCTCGATGCTGCCGAGGCCCTCGCGGAACTCCCGGACCAAGGTCGTGCTCTCCCCCGCCACCGCCTCGCCCACCAGCGCCAGCACGCCCATCAGCAGCACCACGCTGCCGAGCAGGCAGACGGCGACCGCCAGCGACCGGGGCAGTGAGCGTGCCAGCCAACGGGTGGGGCTCGCGAGCAGCGCCGTGATGACGAGGCCGAGGAAGAGCGCCACGGTGATCTCGTGGAACCGCCCCAGTACGGCGAAGATCGCGTAGACGGCGGCGCCGACGACCAGCAGGCGCCAGGCGTACGACGCGGCCGTACGCAAGGAGGACGACACCGGCGGCATGACCCCATGGGTGCCACGGCGGAGCCCCGATGGCACGCGCGCTGCCCCGGATTCGCCCGTCCGGGGCGGATTAATCCGTTGCCGGGGCCTTCGCGACCGCCGACGATGGCACGTCGTGAGTACTTCCCGATGGGCCTCGGTCCTGCCCGATCTCGCTCCCTGGCGGACCAGCCGGGACTTCCGGCTGCTGTTCGTCCAGGGGACGGTCACGTTCTTCGGCTCGTTCATGGCGATGATCGCGCTGCCGCTGCAGATCAAGCACCTGACGGACTCGCCGCTGGCGGTGGGCGCGATGGGCGCGGTGGAACTGGTTCCGCTGGTGGTCTGCGGGCTGTACGGGGGCGCCCTCGCCGACGCCGTCGACCGGCGCCGGCTGATCCTGCTGACCGAGGCCGGTCTCGGGGTGCTCGCACTGGTCCTGCTGGTGAACGCGGTGCTGCCGAGCCCGATGCTGTGGCCGCTGTACGTGGTGGCGGCCGGTGTGTCGGCGCTGACCGGGCTGCAGCGGCCCGCCCTGGACTCGCTGATGGCCCGGATCGTGCCGCACGACCAGCTGACCGCCGCTGCCGCGCTGGGCGGGCTGCGCTACCAGTTCGGCGCGATCGCCGGTCCGGCGCTGGCGGGTCTGGTCGTCGCGTACGCCGGCTACGCCCCGGCCTACTGCGTCACCGTCGCGGGCTTCCTCGTCTCCGTACTGCTGTGCGTCCGGCTCGCACCGGCTCCGCCCGTGCGGGGCGCCGAGCGTCCCTCGCTGCGCGCGATCGCCGAGGGCGCGCGGTACGCGTGGAGCCGTCCGGTGCTGCTCGGCACCTACGCCGTCGACCTCGCGGCGATGCTCTTCGCGTTCCCGAACGCGATCTTCCCGTTCCTCGCGGACGAGCTCGACGCCGTGTGGGCGCTGGGGTTCATGTACGCGGCGGGCGCGGTCGGCTCGCTGGTGCTGGGGCTGACCAGCGGCTGGGTGTCGCGGGTACGCCGGCACGGGCTGCTGGTGGTGTGCGGCGCCGCGGTCTGGGGCCTGGCGATCGCGGCCGCGGGCTGGTCCACCGGCATCTGGCCGGTGCTGCTGTGCCTCGCGGTGGCGGGCGCGGGCGACATGCTGAGCGGACTGGGCCGGGCCACGATCTGGAACCAGACGATCCCCGAGGAGCTGCGGGGCCGTCTCGCCGGCATCGAGGTGCTCTCGTACAGCGTCGGCCCGCAACTCGGTCAGGTCCGGGCCGGCACGATGGCCGGGTGGACCGGCACCCGGGCGGCCTTCTGGAGCGGCGGTCTGGCCTGCGTGGCGTCGGTGGCCGCACTGGCGGCGCTGCTGCCGAAGCTGATCTCCTACGACGCGGACACCGACGAGGACGCACTGCGCCGCCGGGCGGCCCAGGAGGAACGGTCCCGGGCGGCCGCGGCCGCGGGGTGAGGTCCTGATCCGGCGGCGCTACGGCCAGGGCACCTCCGGCGTGCGGGAGTACCGCACGCCCATGGCGTCCAGCCGCGGGCCCTGCGCCGCCAGCCGCTCCCGGTACGCGTCCCAGTCCAGGGCGGCGGCCGGTGACCAGCCGAGTTCGGCGACGCCGAGGACCCGCTGGAACTGCTCGTACTCCGGCGGCGCCGCCACGCCCAGGACCGCCTGGCGCGGCACGCCGGGCAGGCAGTCGCCCGGGTCCCACTCGTACGCGCGCCGCACGGACACCGCCCGGTCGGCGGGCGACAGGATCACCCGGGCTCCCGCACGCACCGCCTGTGCGAGCTTCGCACGCTCCGCCGGGCTCGCCCCCTCGCGCCTCGCGTACATCACCACGGCGCTCCCCGCGGCCTGGCGCGGCTCCGGGACGACCTCCATGTAGCGGCCGCGCGCGAGGCTGACCAGTTCCCGGTACTCGTCCCCGGTCCAGACGCCTCGCGTACGCAGCACGTTGATCTTGTAGAGGGCGAGCTGGTCCACGTACCGCTCCAGCCGCGCGACACCGCCGCCCCCGGGACGCACGGCCTCGACCGTCGCGGCCCGGTGGGCGAAGCGCGGCGTGTCGGTGACCGAGCCGCCCGCCACCGTCCACGGCGCGCCGCCCACGGGCAGGAGCTGACGGAGGGTCTGGGTGCCGCGGAACAGTCCTGCCGGCCGGAAGGCGGTGACGACGACCCCGTCGTCGTCGGACTGGAGCCGGTAGCCCTCCTCGCCGAAGCTTCCCGCGTACGGGTCCAGGCGCAGGCGGATGCCGTCCGTGCCCGCTCCGGCGTCGGTCTCCTGGACCGGCAGCGGCAGGCGGGCGGTGCGGCGCCAGGCGGCGGCGAGCTGTTCGCCGATGGCGCGGACCTCGCCGGAGCCGGCGGTCGTGCGGATCACCGTGCGCGGTCCGAGCGTGTAGCCGGGGCCGCCGGGTGCGATGGCGGCCGGCGCCGGGACGATCCGCCGGTACGGAGCCGGTTCGGTCCGTCGGACGGGGCCGGCGGAGTCCAAGTGGTGGGCGGCGGGGGCGGAAGAGGCCGCGACGGCCGCGCAGAGCAGCAGGCCACCGAGAGCGCCGAAGGCGACGGGGAGCTTCATCCGACCAGGAATAGGCGAGTTCGACCGGTTTCGCCGGAATGAGCGTCCGGGACGGGCGGAGCCCATCCGAAAGGACGCCGCCGAGGCCGGGCGCAGGAGGCCGGGCGCAGGAGTGCGCGCGGCCGGGCGCCGGGCGCTGACCCCTCCGCGGCCGCTACCTTCGCCTGATGATGCCGACCCGTCGTGGCGCCCTGGCGCTGCTGGCCGCCGGACTGCCCGCGCCGGCGCCCGCTCCCCCGGTCCCGCTGCGCGTCGTCTCGTACAACATCCACCCGGGCGCCGGCGCCGACGGGGTCTTCGACCTGGACCGGCAGGCAGCAGCTCTGCGCTCCCTGCGCGCCGATGTCATCGGGCTGCAGGAGGTCGACGTCCGCTGGGGTGCCCGCAGCCGGTGGCTCGACGTGGCCCACGAACTCGGCGGGCGACTGGGCATGGGTGCCTCCTTCGCCCCGATCTACCGCATCGGCGACCGGGAGTTCGGGGTGGCCGTGCTGTCCGGGTTCCGCGTTCTGGCCGCCGCGAACCACCGCATCACCAGGCTGTCCACGCAGGCCCCCGGGCCGGGGCGGCCCGCCCCGGCGCCCGCGTCGGGCTTCGGGGAGGTCCTCCTGCGGGTACGGGACGTACCGCTGCGCGTGTTCGTCACCCACCTCGACCACCGCGCCGATCCCTCCGTACGGGCGGCGCAGGTGGCCGAGATGCGGCAGATCATGCGGCGCGGGCCGGAGCCGAAGATCCTCCTGGGAGACTTCAACGCGCCGCCGTCAGCGCCCGAACTGGCCCCGCTGTGGCGCGAGCTGACGGACGCGGACCCGGGCGGGTTCACATATCCCGCCCGCGAACCGGTCGAACGGATCGACTACGTGGCCGTGTCGGCGGGCGTGCGGGTGCGCGCCGCGACGGTCGCCGAAACCCTCGCCTCCGACCACCGCCCGGTCGTCGCCGACCTGCGACTGGGGGGCCGGCCCCGGCGGTGATGACCGCGCCGAGGAACGTGCTGACGCCTCAGGGGAGCGGGACGCCCCTGGCGGTGATCCAGAGTTCGTACCACTCCTCGTGCGTGAGGTCGGGCTCGCGCACCGCCGCGTCCCGGCAGGCGCGGATCCGGTCGGGCCTGGCGGTGCCTATGACCGGCGCGATGCCGGCGGGGTGCCGGCCCAGCCACCACAGCAGGACCGACTCGGGCGTCGTGTCCTTGCGCCGGGCCAGCTCGTCCAGCAGCCGCGCGGTGGCCCGTTCGGCCGGCGTCTGCTGGCGGCCGGTGAACCGTCCCTGCGCCAGCGCTCCCCAGGCCTGGAGGCGGATGCCGTGGTCACGGCAGTGTTCCAGCGTCCCGAACGGGAACCCGTTGGCCGCGTACTCGGGAGTATTGAGCACGACCCCGGCTTCGACCCAGTCCCGGCTGTGCAGGCTCATCTCCATCTGGTTCGCCACCAGCGGTACGTCGAGCCGGGCCTGGAGGTGGGCGATCTGCGCGGCTCCCATGTTGGACACGCCGAAGTGCCGCACGAGGCCCTGCCGGTGCAGGGACATCAGCGCCGACGCGACCGAGTCGACGTCGGCCAGGGGGTCGGGCCGGTGCAGGAGGAGAACGTCGATCACATCGGTCCGCAGCCGGATCAGGCTCTCCTCCACGCGCCGCGTGATGCTCTGCCCGCGCAGGTCGTACATGCCCGGACGGTCCTCGCCTTCCAGGCGGATCCCGCATTTGGTCTGGATCGTGACGCGTTCGCGCAGCCCCGGCGTCCGTGCGAGCACCTCGCCGAAGACGGCTTCGGCCTTCCCGTGCCGGTAGATGTCGGCATGGTCGAAGGCGGTGATCCCGCTGTCGAGGGCCGCCTCGATCGCCGCCTCGGCGGCATCGATGTCCCTGGGCCCGTACGGACCGGGCTCCCAGCTCCCGCCCAGCCCCATGCACCCGTACAGCACCCGGTCACCGCTCACGGCCGCAGCCTCCTTCGTCACCACGCCCCCACCCTATGCACTCGCCGTCGGCGGCGAGCCGTCCAGGGGCCCTGCCGGCACACCCGATGCACCATCTGACCGGCGCATACTCGATGATGTCCGGATGCACAGACACACGGAGGCCGGGACGCGGCCGAGGCTCCGCCGGGCCGGCCGCACGGCGGCGGTCCTGAGTTTGCTGGCCTCCGTGGCGTGTTCGTCCGCGCAGCACTCGCCGGCTTCGGTCACCGCCGCCGGGAAGTCGGCCGAGATCGCCGTCGCGACCTGGAACATGTGCGGTGTGCAGCAGTGGAACTGCGAGGACACCGGAAGCCCGAAGAACAAGTTCCAGCAGATCCGTGACCTGGTCGGGGACTCGGACGTGCGCGTCCTGCTCCTGCAGGAGGTCTGCTCGGAGGAGCTGGTCTCCGCCGCCCTGCGGCTCGGACCGGAGTGGCACAGCGTCTTCCAGCCGTACGCCGAGGTGGACGCGGCGGGCACCAGCACGCGCGTCGAATGCACCGGGCAGAGCCACGGTCAGGCCGGATACGGGCTGCTGGCCGCGTCCCCGATCACCGATGTGGAGGCGGTCCCGACCGAACAGCCGAGGGTGGGTCTGCATCGCGGGATCGTGTGCGCCCGGGTCCCGGCATTGCGCCTGCGGGCGTGCAACGCGCACATCGCGCTGCGCGAGAGCGACGAGGCGCACCTCGACTGGGACTTCCGCGACGACCAGCTCCGCTCGCTGTTCAAGGCCGCGGCGACCGACCCCCGTACGGTCCTCGGAGGCGACTTCAACTCCCCGCCGCCGGTGGGAGACCGGAACACGTCCGCGTGGATCTGGCCGACCGAGGCCTACACCACGTTCCGGGAGTGCGATCAGAAGGGCGGTGCCCGGACGGGTCGCCCCACCCACACGGACGGAACGAAGCTCGACTACCTCTTCACGACGCTGCCCCGTACGGCGTGCAAGGTGGTGGACGCCAAGTCCTCCGACCACCGGGCCCTGGTGATGCGCGTGAGCCGTCCCACCGACACCGACGGGGTCAGAACCTCGGACTGAAGTTGCCCCCCTGCACCGGCACGGTGTAAGCGTTCACCGTCGTGAAGGGGACGGCCGTCCACGCCGAGGCGTTGCCGACTCCGTCCAGCGCGATGGCCTCGACGAAGTGTCCGCCCTCGTTCCAGGCCCAGCCCGTGTCCCACACCCAACTGCCGTCGGCGCCCACGGTGCAGGTCCCGAGGCTGGCTCCGCCCTCGTGGAAGTCCACGCGCACGGCGCCCGGGGCGAAGCCCATGAAGGTCACGGCGGAGGCCGGCAACTGCTGGTGCGGGACCGGCGCCGTCACCGTCAGCACGAGGGGCCGAGCCTGCACGGGAGCCTGTACAGGGGCCTGCACAAAGCCCTGTACCGGTGCCTGTGCCGGCGCCGCTGCAGGTTCGGGCACCGAGACGTGCTCCACGGCCGTGAAGACCACTTCACTGCGTTCCGACTGGTAGTTGTTCGCGTCCGCCGCGAAGACCTTGACGGCATGCCGTCCCTTGGCCCAGGGCTTCTCCCGCTGCCAGTTCCAACTGCCGTCCGCCGCAACGGGTGCGGCGCCCTGGTACTTGCCGTCCTCCCAGATGCTGACCCGCACCGCGCTCAAGGGGGCGGTACCCGCGAAGGAAACGGCGTTCCCGGGTACCCGCCCGCCCTCCGCCGGCATCAGGACCGTCGGCCGGGGAAACGAGTCGCCCCGCACCTGGGAGGTCTCCTTGAGGTACGCGTCGATCCCGGACGTGTCGCGGTCCGGCAGTTCGTACCCGTAGCGAACCGCACCGATGCGGGGGGCGATCCCCTCGACCAGGATGTTGAGCAGTCCCATGACCGTGGGGAGGTTCCGCGGGACCACCTGGTTGTGCGCGGCAACGAGAGAGGAGTCGTTGAAGAGGAAGTTGAAGTTCTCGTATCCCTGGAAGAGTCCGAGGAACGGTTCGACCTGGCGCGTGTACTGCTCGTCCTGAGGCGATGAGATCAGATAGATGTTGGCCTGGCGATTCGCGCCGCTGCGCACCAGATCCGGGAGGACCGAGTCGAGGATACGGACGTTCTGCTCCGTCACCTCGCCCATCATCAGCCGGGCTGCCCCCGGGATGCCCTCCCTCACGTAGGAACCGATCAGGAACTGGGGCACGCTCGTCACGATGTTCCTGCATCCGTACTTCAGGCCGAAGTACAGAGCCGCGCTTCCACCCTTGGAACTTCCGATCACGGTGCAGTCGTCGGGCGTCAGGGAAAGCGCGTGCATGACGCGCGAGATGAGCCCGGCGACGGACCTTTCGACCGAGAAATCCATCCCCTTGCACAGGTAGTAACTGTTCGCGCCGTCGAACAGGTCGCGGATCCACAGGATGTTCGCCCGGACCTTGTCAAGAACTCCGTTCGACATCCCGTACTCGCCGGGCGCGGTGAAGTTTGCGAAGACCACGACCAGATGGCGGTTCCCGTTCCTCGCGTGAGAGAACCGGTACTCGACGGGCACCTCACCGGAGGAGTCCACGCCATTGAAGATGCGACGCCCGCCCTGGCCTGCCTTAGACATGTTCGGAATCCATTCTTCTCACCGGTTGCCGCGGCATCTGGTCAAGGGTGTGTCCGTCCCAGGAGCCCTCCCGCCCGGTGGGGCGGCCGCCGGCCGCGCCTACGGCCGGCGCCTGCGCCTGCGCGGGGTCGAGGTCTCCCCCGGCGATCAGGATGCGGTCGGTCAGCCTGGCCGAGGCGTAGCCGTCGTCCAGATCGCAGAACTCCTGCTGGAACCATCGGTAGCGGGCCGCGTAACCCTGCTGGATCCGGTCGATGTTGCGGATCGCCCCGACCAGTTCCGGCGAGCTGAACAGCAGCGGGCCGGGTGCGGACTGCTCGAAGTCGAAGTAGAACCCGCGCAGGGTGTCCCGGTAGTGGTCGAGGTCGTACGTGAAGAAGAGGATGGGCCGCCCGGTGTTGACGAAGTCGAACATCAGGGAGGAGTAGTCCGTGATCATCACGTCGGCGATGAGGGAGAGGTCCGCCATGTCCGGGTAGTCGGACACGTCGAAGACGAACCCGTCACCGGCGCCGGGCACCGGGTCCACCACGTTGGGGTGGCGGCGCACCAGCAGTACGTGGTCGTGGCCCAGCTGCGCGCGGGCGTCCTCCAGGTCGATGCGGAAGTCGAGCTTGTACTTGCCCGGAGCGTAGAACTGGTCGTCGCGCCAGGTCGGTGCGTACATGACGACCCGCTTGCCCGGCGGGAGACCGATGCGGCGGCGCACCTCCGCCGCCCGCCGTCCGGAGTCGTCGCGGCGCAGGACGTCGTTGCGCGGGTAGCCGCTCTCGACCATCTCGCCGGGGAACTGGAAGGCCCGCTGGAGGATCGGGGTGCTGAAGCTGTTCGGGGACACCAGCATGTCCCAGTTCTGCACCTCCTTCTCCACCCGCTCCAGGTACCGCTTGTCCGCGAAGTGCACGGCTTCGATGTCGTGCCCGATCTTCTTGAGCGGCGTGCCGTGCCAGGTCTGCACGACGACCTGCCCGTCGCGCTTCTGGAACCAGTCGGGCAGGTGGTTGTTGGCGACGATGTACCGGGCCCTGGCCATGGCCTCGTACCAGTCGGGGGACCACATGCGGACCGGGCGGGCGGTCGGGGGAACCGCGACCTGGTCGTCGCGCACGACCCACAGGTGTTCGAGGGCGACGCCCCGGCGGACCATCTCCTCGTGCAGCGCGCGCGGGCTGTCGGAGTACTGGGTGCCCTTGAACGCGTCGAACAGCACCGCCTGCTTCAGCGACTTGCGGCGGGCGTCGGGGTACGTCTTGGTGCGCATCAGCTTCTGCCGGTACGGGCCGCGCGCCTCGTCCGGCATCGCCGAGTGGACCAGCAGCGAGAGCCGGTCGTACGCCTCCGCCTGCAGTTCGTAGCGCCGCTCGTCGGCGGTCATCTCGCTGGGGAACGTGGGGATCAGTTCCTGGGTCATCTTGACCATGAGGTCGTTGGACCGGTTCTCCGGGGTGACCGCGGAGGGGTCCTGACGGCGCAGGAAGAAGTCCCAGCGGCCGGAGGCCAGCGGGATCTCCCCGGCCAGGGTGCGCATCGCGGCGGGAGCGACGACGAAGGTGAAGTCCTGCCCGTACCAGGTGATGGGGACCACGCGCTCGGCACCGTGGGCACGGGAGCGGACGACGATGTGCGCCGTGGCGTACTCGGCCGTGCTGAGCATGTCCTCCGCCGCGTAGCCGACGACGACTTCGAGGGACCCGTCCTGGTGCCAGGTGACGGACTTTGCGAGCGGGAGGGTGTCACGCTCGAACAGCACCACGTAGCCGGAGCCGTTGCGGTGCACGAAGACCTCGCGGTCCGCGGTCTCGGTCTGCAGGTCCGCGGGCAGGCGGTAGTGGCCGTCGGTGGCGTCCTCCGCCATGACCGGGTAGATGGCCGCCTTGCGGCCCTCGACGTGGAGGGTGGTCTTCCAGCCGTTGCTGCCGGTGTTCCAGCTCTGCGGAACGCCGTCGGTGGAGTTCGTGCGGTGGCCGGGGACGAGCGCCTTGACCGGGATGCGCGTGACGAAGGTGTACCAGCCCTCGCCCCCGGGCTTGAAGTGGACCCAGGAGTCGTTGCGGCCGGCGCCGCCCATGCTCGTCACCCGGAACTTGCCCCACTCGGGGAGCCGCGGGCCCAGGTAGACACCACCGAGCTCGAGCTGGTCACCGATGAGCCGGTGCCGGGTGATACGGCAACGGACCGTCTCCACACGGAGCTTGAGCTTCCCCTGCACGAAGAGCGGCACGACGCGGGTGTTCTTGTCCACGTACCTGTAGGGCGGGTTGGCGGCGCTGCCCGCGCCGCCACGGGCGATGCCCTTGTAGCGGAACAGCCCGCGACTCAGGACGCCGGCCGCGACGTCCCATGTCCCCTCGGTCCACTGGCCCTTGCGCCTCAGCCGGGAGACGTCGAAGCGGACCTGGAATCCGGACCAGTCGTAGCAGTAGCGGTTCTGCTGGGAGTGTTCGGTGGCCTGCGGGTAGTAGGTGGTCTTCGCCTTCGCGACGACGACCCGGCCCTGCTTCTTGTTCCGCAGCGCGATGGCCTTCATCGACATGTGCCGCTTGTGCACGTTGATGAAGCGGACGTACGCGGAGCCCTCCAGGGTCAGGTGTCCGGAGTCGTCCCAGCGCGCGCCGGTCAGCGAACCGTGCAGGGACAGTTCCTTGTCCAGCCGGTAGGCGCTCTTGTCGAGACCGATCGACCGGTCGCCGAGGTAGGGGTAGTTGAGGTACCGGTGCAGGCGCCGCTGGACGGGCAGTGGCCCGCCCTTGCGCTCGAACTCGACGACGTCGAGGAGCTCCTTGAGCCGGCCCTCGCGCACCAGCAGCCACTTGACGCGGGCATCGGCGGGAAGCTCGTCGATGATGTCCTCGTCGGCCTCGTCCAGGAATTCGTTCGCCCACCGCATGAAGGCGTCCTGGTATTGCGCGTCGGCGTCCGGCAGCACCTTCAGATGCAGCATCAGGTCCGACTTCAGGCAGGCGAGGTCGTACTTCCGCTTGTGGTCGCTGTAGGACCTGGCGCGGTGTCCGGCGAGGAACCGGCTGACCGACTGCACGGCGGCGACCCGGTCCTGGAGGTTGCTGAACTCGGTGTGCCGCTGCGTGATGGAGGGTGCGGCGCCGCCCTCGCGCCGGCGCCAGAAGTAGACGATGTCGGTGAGGATGTCCACCTTGGTCGCGCGGAAGTGCGCGAACATGTTGACCCAGGAGTCCTCGTACATGACCCCTTCGGGGAACGCGATGTAGTGGTAGTCCCAGAAGGATCGCCGGAACACCTTGTTCCACACGGTCCGGTCGTAGATGAGTTCCGGCAGCTTGGTGATGTGCGTGCCGCGCTTGCTGCGCTGCATGGGCGCCTTGTGCAGCGGGGACTGCCACCTCTTGGTGGAGTTCATCATCTGCACGTTGCCCGAGACGAAGTCGGAACCGGAGGCTTCGAGGGTCTGCACGAGCAACTCGTAGGCGTATTCGGGTATGACGTCGTCGCCGTCGACGAACGCCAGGAATTCCGCCTGGGGATGGGCCGCGCGGATGCCGACGTTACGAGCGTGACCCGGGCCCATCGACTCCTGGCGCAGGAGCCTGAACCGGGGGTCGCGGCGGGCGAATTCGGCGGCGATCGCGGTCGAGGAGTCGGTCGAGCCGTCGTCGACCATGATGACCTCAAGGTCTCGGAACGTCTGCCTGGCTATCGACTCCAGGCATTCCTCGAGATAGATCTCGACATCCTGAAAGGGAACGACGACACTCAGGCGGGGCATACCTGCCACTCAGAAGACTCCTCGATCGTCACACTCGTTCCGATGCGCGCCGAGCCTCCGCAAGACGTCACCGGACCCGCCCCTGCCGCCGGCCACACTCCGCTCCCCCGTGCACTCAACCCACCCTGCCTCCGCGTTCCGCACACTTATGCGACCCTCCAGAGCCTGCGCAGCGTAAGCCAATTGATGAAGAGCGAGCAAGTGTGCAGCAAAGCCCCACAGCCCTGAAGCTTCGCTATCGCGAATGGGTGATGGCATTCCGAGTGCGGAGGACTCGTGAACTCCCGCCGGTTCGGGGTGAGGTGGGCGGAATCTGACGTTCCTCCCACGGCAGGCCAGCACATCCGGTGAGGAAGGTCACCCCACGCTGCGCCAGGCCCCGAACGCGAGACCCGGGTCCCCGAGATCCCGCCGGGCGACACACAGGCCCCCGTCAGCGTCGATCATCGCGATCGCTACTGCACCGTGGGCGTCGAGGGCCAACGCCGGGAGCCCCGCGCACCGGTCCCCCACGGGCGCCCACCAGGCTCCGTACTGCTCACCCTCCGTGGGGTAGGCCGCGATCTCCGGGTACCCCTCGGCGCCACGCTGCAACAGGACGGTGCAGTCATATCCGTTGACCTGGGTACGGACCACACCCACCGGTCCGACACCGCCGGCGCCACCCAGGGGCATGAGCCTGCTCGGCACCCCGGCGGGGGTCTGCGGGCGGTAGGCGATGACGCCGCCGTCAGCCGGGTGACGCCAGAAGTAGGTACCGGAACCGGGGCCCGTCTCGTGGCAGCTGTAGGTCCCTTCGACGGCGTCGGCCTCCATGCGGCCCAGCCACCTGAAGGCGCTTCCCGGCGCGTCCTGGCGCCAGTACGTGGCCCCGCCGCGGAAGGGGGCGAGGAACTCGGCCCGCCCGTACGAGGTAACCAGCGGGACTACGGGACCGCGCACCCATCTGCCCTGATAGTCCACCCAGTCGCCCCATACGCCGTCGGCACGCCGGGTCCGCCCGTGGACACCCGCTCCGAAGCTGGTGGCGACGACGTGGAGCGAACCCGTCCCGTCGGGCAGGACCATCGGGTCCCCGGGAGGCGGGGCTTCACCCTCCTGCCGCGGGAACGGGCTGCCTATCGCACGCCATTCACTGAGCGGCCGACCGGTCTGGTACTGGGCGGCTATGACGAACTCGCGGCCGTCCGGGGCGGATTCGGCTTGGCGGCTGCCGGCGAACCAGACGAAGCCGTTGGAGTCCTGGGCCAGCGTGAACCGGCCGGTCCAGCCCTCCACGGGGAACAGGTCGGGGCCCCGCCAGACGTCCGAGCCGGGCGCCGACTCGGTCCAGCGCACCAAGCCCTCGGCGCAGCTCGCGTAGGCGGTCAGCCGGCCGTCCCGCCCCAGGCGCAGCCAGCCCGAGGCCGCGTGGCCGCCGTCGGCCGCCGCGGCGATCTCGGAGCCCAGGACCGCGGGCGCGCCGGAGGTCGCGCCTCGGCCCGTCTCCGCACGTCCGCGTCGCACCATTTCCTGCCCACTCCTGTCCGCGCCTGTCGCTTTTGTCCGGTCTGGCCCGGCGGGCCGTGGGCCAATTTACGGCAGCGCGGTGACCGGTCGATGCCTGGGTCAGGTGTCCGTGACCGCCTCGGCATCCGTGCAACCTAGCCTGATCGGCCGCCCTCCACCACCGGCGGGCCGGGGGTCTCGGAGTACGGTCCATGGGGCCCGGGGCCGGTCCGAAGCCGAGTACCCGTACTACCTGGGGAGTACGCCGCGAACGCTACGCCGGGGTGACGCGGGTGACGGCCGGTGCGCACTAGCGTGGCCGTATGGAAGAGCAGCGTGAGCGCCCGGGACCTCCGTGGCGGCGGTGGGTGGAGCGGACCGGCCGGGGGCCGGGCTGGCGCTCCGCGCTGCTCGTCGCCGTCTTCGCGCAGGCCGGCTCCAGCTGGGCCGCTCAGGCGCAGACCGGGCGGGTGCCGCTGGACGCGTTCGCGCGGTTCCTGCTGCTGCTCGGGCCCGCGCTGCTGCTGGTGCGCCACCGCTATCCGGTGGCCGTCGTGTACGGGGTCAGCGTCGTCACCCTGGTGTACATCGGCGCCGGGTATCCGTACGGTCCGGTCTTCGTCAGCCTCGCGCTGGCCTGCTTCACCGCGGTCTGCGCCGGTCACCGAAGAACCGCCTGGGGGGCCGTCGGGCTGCTCTGGGCCGGGCACCTGCTCATCGGCCACTGGCTGTACCGGTGGCTCCCGCCCGCCGGGGACGGGCCGGCGCCCTGGGGGCAGGAACTGGGCATCACCGCGTGGGTGCTGGCGATGCTCGCGGTCTCCGAGCTGGTCCGCGTACGCCGGGAGCAGTGGGCCCGTGACCGGGCCGAGCGGGCGGCCGCCGAGCGCCGCCGGGTGGACGAGGAGCGGCTGCGCATCGCCCGCGAGCTCCACGACGTCCTCGCCCACAGCATCTCGGTGATCAACGTCCAGGCGGGCGTCGGGCTGGCCCTGCTGGACACCGACCCCGAGCAGGCCCGTACGGCTCTGACCACCATCAAGGGCGCCAGCAAGGAGGCGCTGGGCGAGGTCCGGCAGGTCCTCGACACGCTGCGTACCCCCGGTGACGCGCCGCGCGCCCCCGCGCCGGGTCTCGACCGGCTCCCCGAACTCGTCGAGCAGGCCTCGGCGGCCGGGCTCGCCGTGGCCGTGGCATCGGAAGGGAAGGCGCGGGCACTGCCCCCGGGTGCCGACCTCGCCGCTTTCCGCATCCTGCAGGAGGCGCTGACCAACGTGGTGCGGCACTCCGGTTCACGCACCGCCCGTGTCCGCCTCGTCTGGCGGCCGGACGCCCTGGAACTGCGCGTGGACGACGACGGCCCGGCCACGGCAGGCGGCGCCGGCGGCAGTGGAAACGGTCTCGTCGGGATGCGCGAGCGGGCCGCGGCCCTGGGTGGCACGATCGAGGCCGGCTCGCGCGCCGACGGGGGCTTCCGGGTGGTCGCGAGGCTGCCGCTGGGACCTGTCACGTCCAAGGAGGATCCGTGATCCGCGTACTGCTCGCCGACGACCAGCTTCTCGTCCGGGCCGGGTTCCGGGCGCTGCTCGACGCGCAGTCCGACATCGAGGTGGTGGGTGAGGCGGCCGACGGCGACGAGGCGGTGCGGCTGGTGCGGGAGCTGCGCCCCGACGTCGTGCTCATGGACATCCGGATGCCCGTGCTCGACGGCCTGGCCGCCACCCGCCGGATCACCGGGGACGGGGAGCTCGCCGCGGTCAGGGTCGTCATGCTCACCACCTTCGAGCTCGACGAGTACGTCTTCGAGGCGATCCGGTCCGGTGCCTCGGGTTTCCTGGTCAAGGACACCGAGCCGGAGGAACTGCTGCGCGCGGTCCGGGCGGTGGTGGAGGGCGACGCTCTGCTGTCCCCGGGGGTGACCCGCCGTCTGATCGCGGAGTTCGCGGCCCGTTCGAAGCAGCCCGCCACCGCCGCGGAGCTGGGGCGGCTCACGGACCGGGAGCGGGAGGTGATGGCGCTGGTCGGCATGGGCCTGTCCAACGAGGAGATCGCCCGCCGCCTGGTCGTCAGCCCGCTCACCGCGAAGACGCACGTCAGCCGGGCGATGGTCAAGCTCGGCGCCCGGGACCGGGCCCAACTGGTGGTCTTGGCCTATGAGTCCGGGCTGGTCAGACCCGGCTGGCTCGGCTGACCCGGCCCTCCCGCACGCCGCCCTCCCGCACACCGCCCTTCCCCCACAGCTCGCGCCGTCCCCGCGCCCGCGCGCCCGGCCCCGTACTCCCCGTGAAGTACGGACGGTGCAGCCGGCCGTACGACGACCCGCACCCCCTCCCGGAGCCAGTCTCGTCAGTGAGACGAAACGTCCACGCTTCCGAGGAGCTGAACCGAGATGAACACCCTCACCACCCTCGCGTACGACGGGCCCGGCCCGTGGATCCTGTTCTTCCCGCTGATCTGGGCGGCGGTCGTGTTCGGCGCCGTGACCGTACTGCGCCGCACCGTGTGGCGCGGCCGCCGCGGACCGTGGCAGGCCCGCGGGGCGGCGTACGGCGAGCAGTCGCCGATCGCGGTCCTGGGCAGGCGCTTCGCGTCCGGGGAGATCGACGAGGACGAGTACTGGCGGCGGCTTTCCGTGCTGGACGAGCAGTTCGGCCCCGCCTCCAAGGGCGGTGCGGCATGAGCACCGTCAGCGCCCTGCCGGGCGGCGGCGCCGGCGTCGCCGCCCGGGTCGTCGACGCCCGGAAGGTCTACGGCCGGGGCGACACCGAGGTCCGCGCCCTGGACGGGGTGAGCGTCGACTTCCCCGTCGGCCGCTTCACCGCGATCATGGGGCCGTCCGGTTCCGGCAAGTCCACCCTGATGCACTGCGCCGCCGGCCTCGACACCCTCACCTCCGGATCCGCATTCATCGGCGGTACGGAGCTGGGAGCACTCGACGACCGCGGGCTCACCCTGCTGCGCCGTGAGCGCGTCGGCTTCGTCTTCCAGGCCTTCAACCTGGTCCCCACCCTCACGGTCGCCGAGAACATCACCCTCCCGCAGGACCTGGCGGGCACCCGCGCCGACGGCGCGTGGCTCGACAGCCTCATCGACATCGTCGGCCTGCGCGACCGGTTGCACCACCGGCCGTCCGAACTGTCCGGCGGCCAGCAGCAGCGGGTCGCCGTCGCGCGCGCCCTCGCCGGCAGCCCCGACGTAGTCTTCGCCGACGAGCCGACCGGGAACCTCGACTCCCGCTCGGGCGAAGAGGTGCTGGGGCTGCTCGGCCGGGCGGTGCGCGAGATGGGTCGCACGGTCGTGATGGTCACCCACGACCCGGTGGCCGCCGCCCACGCCGACGAGGTCGTCTTCCTCGCCGACGGGCGGCTGGTCGACCGGATGGCGGCCCCGACCGCCGAGCGCGTCCTGGACCGGCTCAAGGCGTTCGACACCCGTTCCCCGAAGGCCACTTCGGCCCTCGCAACGTCGGGGGTGGAGTCATGAGCGCCGCCCGTACCACCCTGCGACTCAGCACCGCTTCGCTGCGCGCCCACAAACGGCGCTTCGCCGGGACGTTCATGGCCGTGCTGCTCGGAGTCGCCTTCTTCGCCGGGACCCTAGTCATGGGCGACACCCTCCGTGCGAGCTTCGACAGCATGTTCGCGGGCGCGGCGAGCGGGACCGACGCGGTCGTCCGCAGCTCCCGCGTCGTCACCGTCCCGGGCCAGGCCCAGGGCAGCCGGCAGCCCGTGCCCGCGGACCTCGCCGAGCGGATCCGGCGTACGCCGGGGGTGGCCGCGGCGGAGCCGGAGATCAAGGGCGCGGGACAGCTCGTCGGCGCGAACGGCGAACCGATCGGCGGCCAGGGACCGCCCACGCTCGCGGGCAACTGGATCACGGACCAGCGACTCAACCCGTACCGGCTCGCGGAAGGCCGCGCTCCTCAGGCCTCCGGCGAGGTCGTCGTGAACCGGGGCACCGCCGCCAAGGGCGGGCTGAAGATCGGCGACACGACGGTGCTGCGCACGCCCGACCCGGTCCGGGTGACCCTCGTCGGGCTGGCCACCTTCGGCGGCGCGGACGGCATGGGTCAGGTGACGTACGCGGGGATGACCCGGGCGGACGCGGAGAAGTACCTGACCTCCGGGGCGGGTCAGGCGGCCGCCATCCAGGTGCGGGCCGGCCCGGGCACCAGTCAGCGGGAGCTCGTGGCCGCGCTGGCCCCGGTGCTGCCGCAGGGCGTCGAGGCCATCACCGGTCAGGAGTCTGCCCAGGAGAACACCGACATGATCTCGGGCCAGTTCCTGTCCCTGTTCACCACCCTCCTCCTCGTCTTCTCGGGCATCGCCCTGCTCGTCGCGACCTTCAGCATCCACAACACCTTCGCGATCGTGGTCGCCCAACGCACCCGCGAGAACGCCCTGTTGCGTGCGCTGGGCGCCTCCCGCCGACAGGTCGTCGGCGGGACTCTGGCTGAGGCCGCGGTCGTCGCCGTCCTCGCCTCGGCGGCCGGGCTGCTCGGCGGCATCGGGGTCGCCGCCGGGCTCCAGGCCCTGTTCCCGGCCATCGGATTCCCGTTCCCCGAAGGGGACTTGGTGATCAGCGGCCTGTCGATGCTGCTGCCCCTCGCGGTGGGTGTCGCCGTGTGTCTCGGCTCCGCGCTGCTGCCGGCCGTACGGGCGGGGCGCACCGCTCCGCTGGCGGCGCTGCGCGAGAACTCCGTGGACGACTCCGGGGCCTCGCGGGCCAGGACGGCCGTCGGCGCCGGGCTGGGCGCGGCCGGCCTCGGGACGATCCTGACCGGGGCGCTGGCCGTACCGTCGCTGTGGCTGTCCGGGGCGGGTGCGGTGCTGCTGACGGCCTCGTTCGTCGTCCTGGGTCCGGTCGCGTCCTCGTCCGCCGTACGGATCCTCGCGCGCCCGCTGGCCCGGCTGCGCGGGGTGACGGGCGCCTTGGCCGGGCGCAACGCGCGGCGCAGTCCCAAGCGGACGGCGTCGACCGCGACCGCGCTGATGATCGGCGTCGCCGTCGTCTCGCTGTTCACCGTCTTCGGGGCGTCCCTGAAGGAGACGATGGACCGGACCGTGTCGCGGTCCTTCGCCGGTGACGTGGCCATCAGCGCACCCGCCTTCGGGGCCGGCGGCAGCGGCCTCAGCCCGGCGCTGGCACCGGCGGTCGCCGCGCTGCCCGAGGTGGCGAGCGCGGTCGGCCTCGGCAAGGGGGTCGCGGAGGTCGACGGTTCCGGCCGCGCGCTGACGGTCACCGATCCGGCCGCCCTCGCGGTGGGCCTCGACCTCGGGGCCGTCCAGGGCCGGCTCGACTCGCTCGGCGCGGACGGGATCGCCGTGGCCGGCAAGGAGGCCGACCGGCACGGCTGGCGGCCGGGCAGCTCGGTGGAACTCACCTTCACCGACGGACAGAAGCAGCGCTTCACGGTCCGCGCGGTGTACGGGCGCTCGGAGCTCGCGGGCGACTACGTCATCACGCGGGCGGCCTGGGCCCCGCACCGGGCGCAGGACACGGACACGCTGGTGGCCGTCACCTTCAAGGACGGGGTGCCGGTGGCGGACGGGACGGCGGCGGTCGAGCGGACCGCGGAGCGGTTCGGCGGCCCCGAGGTGCAGACGCGCGAGGCGTACGCGCAGTCCTCGGCGGGCGGCATCGACATGATGCTCACCCTCGTCTACGCGCTGCTCGCCCTCGCCGTGCTGATCGCACTGCTGGGCATCGCCAACACGCTCACCCTCGCGGTGTACGAGCGCACCCGCGAGCTGGGCCTGCTGCGGGCGGTCGGTCAGAGCGGGGCGCAGCTGCGGGCCATGGTCCGCTGGGAGTCGGTCCTGGTCGCGGCGTTCGGCACGGCCGGGGGCCTGGCGCTGGGCGGTGTCCTCGGATGGGTCCTGGTGAAGGCTTCGGACGGGACGAGCGACAGCGCGTTCGCCTTCGCCGTCCCGCCGCTGCAGCTCGGCGTCGTCGCGCTGGTCGGTGTCGCGGCGGGCGTCCTGGCCGGCTGGCGCCCGGCCCGGCGGGCGGCGCGCCTGGACATCCTGCGCGCCATCGCCGCCGAGTAGCCGGGCCTGGTTCCGCCCGCCGACCGCCCCTTTCCTCGTCCGGCCCGGTGAACTGCGACCGGCGGAGGGTGGCGGCGAGCGCGCCGTCGGCCTAGACCGGTCCGGTCCGCGCGGCGCCGGAGCCGCTGTAGTGCGCGGTGACGGTGTGGGAGCCGGGCTGGAGCCATGCGGTGCTGATAGCGGGCGAGGCCGTCGCCGACCGGCACGGTGGCGGGAGTCTTCGTACCGTCCGAGAGGCGGACCGATCCGCCCGGGCGACGGCGGCGGTCAAGTTGACGGCGTACCCGAACAGCGGGGTGCCCGGGTCCGGGGTGAGGGTGAGCATCGTCCCGCTGCGAACGGGACGACCGCCTTGCCACTGCCGTGCCGGACGCCGGGGATGAGCGATACCTCGGTCGCCGTCGGGGACGCGAAACCGCGCCGCAGCCTCCGTCTGCTGCGGGGAGGTTCTCGGGGTTGCCGCCGCCGGGGCCGCCGCTGCCCGGGTAGGGAGGCCGGTGGCGGGGTCGGTGTGGTCGCCGAACGTGCCGGGGCCGCCGAGCCGGGAGTTGGGGCTGCCGACTCCGTGGGCGGTCTGTGTTCCGCCGCCGCCCACGACGCCGGAACCCTCCGGGCGGGGGCCCGGCCACCGTGCAGCAGCGAGCCGCCGCTGCCCGCGAGAGTCGCCGCTGCGCACGTCGGACCCGCCGCCGGAACCGTGTCCGTAGCCGCCGGGCCGGGCGTACTCGCCGGGGTCACGGCCGCGTCGCCCGCGTC